>NZ_NEJJ01000002.1:0-469581 GCF_002113045.1 Pseudomonas sp. B26(2017)
GATTATTTTCAGAAATTTTCGAAGATTTCTTCAACAACTTCAACCACTTGCGCTTCCGATCTCTCGTTAGCGGGAGGCGAATTCTACAGCGTTACACGCTGCTGTCAACACCTCTTTTTCTTCGCTTTCGACCGAGAACATCGAATCGCTGAAAGCGCCCCAACAAACCGGCATTTCCAACGCCTTCCAGGCTTCGATGAACTGAAGCGACCCGCCTTCGAAACCTACTTAACTCATTGAATCTCAAGGAGTTTTCCGTTTCGACTGCGCCGGAAGTGGGGCGAATTATAGAGACTCAGAATCTGCCGTCAACACTTAATTTCGCTTTTCTTTCAATAACTTGCGAAAAAGCCAAAAAACACTCAAGTCCCTCTTCAAGTCCCTCTATATAGAAGAAGGATTCAGCCCCCCCCCTTCTATATAGAAAGAGCCATCAGAGCACCCCATCCTCTTTCATCGCAGCGACTGCTCCCGCCCCAAGACCCAGTACCCGCTGCAAAACGTCGAATGTATGCTCGCCCAGCAAAGGAGGCGCATGGCGATACTCGACAGGCGTCCGCGACAACCGGATCGGGCTAGCCACCTGCGGCACCGTCCCCGCCAGCGCATGAGGCAGCTCAATCGCCAACCCGCGAGCCTTCACCTGCGGATCCTCGAACACCTGCGACAGATCATTGATCGGCCCACACGGCACCCCTGCCTGCTCCAGCTGAGCCACCCACTCGGCAGTCGTCTTGAAGACAGTCGCCTGGCGGATCAACGGAATCAGCACAGCGCGGTTCGCCACCCGCAACTTATTAGTCGCGAAACGCGGATCGTCCGCCCACTGCGGCTGCCCGGCCACTTCGGCAAATTTTCGGAACTGTCCGTCATTACCTACCGTGAGAATGAAGTCGCCGTCTGCCGTAGGAAAATCCTGATACGGCACGATATTCGGATGCGCATTCCCCAGCCGTTTCGGCGCGGTCCCGGTCGTCAGATAGTTCATCGCCTGGTTGGCCAGGCACGCCACCTGCACATCCAGCAGCGCCATATCGATATGTTGCCCACCGCCAACATGATCGCGGTTAGCCAGCGCGGCCAGGATCGCCACAGTCGAATACAGGCCGGTCAGAATATCCGTCAGCGCCACACCCACCTTCACCGGGCCGGCGCCTTCATCGCCTTCAGGACGTCCAGTGAGGCTCATCAGCCCGCCAAGTCCCTGGATCATGAAGTCGTAACCCGCACGCTTCGCATACGGCCCGGTCTGACCGAAACCAGTGATCGAGCAATAAATCAGATCCGGATTGACAGCCTTCAATGACTCATAGTCCAAGCCATAAGCCGCCAGACCACCAACCTTGAAGTTCTCGATCAGGATGTCCGACTTGGCAGCCAGCTCACGCACAAGCTTCTGACCTTCGGGACGCGTGAAGTCGATCGTCACCGATTGCTTGTTGCGATTGGCCGACAGGTAATACGCCGCCTCGCTGGTGTTCTCGCCATAAGCGTCTTTCAGAAAGGGCGGACCCCAGGCGCGGGTATCGTCACCATTGCCCGGGCGCTCAACCTTGATCACTTCCGCCCCAAGATCGGCGAGAATCTGACCAGCCCATGGGCCGGCCAGCACTCGCGATAAATCCAATACCCGCAGATGCGACAGCGCGCCCATGGTCGCTCTCCTGTTAATAGAACGCCTGCAGGCCGGTCTGCGCACGACCGAGGATCAGCGCGTGAACGTCGTGAGTACCTTCATAGGTATTCACTACTTCCAGGTTAACCAGGTGGCGGGCCACGCCGAATTCATCGGAGATCCCGTTGCCACCCAGCATGTCACGCGCCATGCGGGCGATTTCGAGAGACTTGCCGCAAGAGTTGCGCTTCATGATCGAAGTGATTTCAACCGCAGCAGTACCTTCGTCCTTCATGCGGCCCAGACGCAGGCAGCCTTGCAGCGCCAGAGTGATCTCGGTCTGCATGTCCGCCAGTTTCTTCTGGACCAACTGAGTAGCAGCCAATGGACGACCGAACTGTTGGCGATCCAGGGTGTACTGGCGAGCGGTGTGCCAGCAGAATTCAGCCGCACCCAGCGCGCCCCAGGAGATGCCATACCGTGCGGAGTTGAGGCAGGTGAACGGACCTTTCAAACCGCGCACGTCCGGGAAAATGTTCTCTTCGGGAACAAACACGTTATCCATGACGATTTCGCCGGTGATCGAAGCTCGCAGGCCGACCTTGCCATGAATCGCCGGAGCGCTCAGACCTTTCCAGCCCTTCTCCAGAACGAAACCACGAATGTCGCCCGCATCGTCCTTGGCCCAGACCACGAACACGTCGGCGATCGGGCTGTTGGTGATCCACATCTTGGCGCCGGTCAGGCTGTAGCCGCCTTCGACCTTGCGTGCACGCGTAATCATCGCGCCCGGGTCGGAACCGTGGTTCGGCTCGGTCAGACCGAAACAGCCGATCCACTCACCGGAAGCCAGTTTCGGCAGATACTTCTGTTTCTGTGCTTCGGTACCGAATTCGTTGATCGGCACCATCACCAGCGAAGACTGCACGCTCATCATCGAACGGTAGCCGGAATCAACACGCTCGACTTCACGAGCAATCAGACCGTAACTGACATAGTTGAGGCCGCTGCCACCATACTGCTCGGGAATGGTCGCACCCAACAGGCCGACTTCACCCATTTCACGAAAGATTGCCGGGTCAGTCTTCTCATGGCGGAAGGCTTCCAGAACGCGCGGCGCGAGGCTCTGCTGGGCGAATTGCTCGGCAGCGTCGCGGATCATGCGTTCTTCTTCAGTCAGCTGTTGATCCAGTAGCAGTGGATCGATCCAGTTGAAGCTAGCTTTACCGCCCATGAGTGAGTCCTCGCAAATCGGGTGAATTAACGTGGCATTGATCCTAGGCCCGCTTCGCCCTCCCGGCAAACGAGGATTTCGCATCCTGTTGTGCTAATTTCTCACTCCGAAACGTCGCGAGATGCCGATTAAGCGATGTATTAGTGAGGTTGACGTACATGCGCCGCAAGATACCCAGCACCACCGCCCTTATCAGCTTCGAAGCCGCCGCCCGTCACGAGAGCTTTACCAAGGCCGCCGAAGAACTTTCCCTCACCCAAGGCGCCATTTGCCGACAGATAGCCAGTCTCGAGGACTTCCTCAGTGTCGAACTGTTCCGACGCTCCCGTCGCGGAGTAAAGCTGACAGAAGCGGGGCTTTCCTACAGCCGTCGAGTAGCGACCCAGCTCGATGCCGTCGAGCGCGACACGCTGTCAGTGATGGGTCAGCAAGGCACCAACGTGATCGAGCTCGCCGTGGTGCCCACCTTCGGCACGCAATGGCTGCTGCCAAGATTGAAGGACTTCCAGCTCAAGCATCCGGAAGTAACGGTCAACCTGACCAACCGTACCCGCCCTTTCCTGTTTGCCGACACCGAGTTCGATGCTGCCATCTACTTCGGCGATGCCGATTGGTCGGGTACCGAATCCCACAGACTGATGGGTGAGAATCCGATGCCGGTGTGCAGCCCCACCCTGCTCGGCAACAAAACTCACCTGACACCCGATGAAATCGCCGATCTGCCGCTGCTCCAACAAACCACCCGCCCCTACGCCTGGCGACAGTGGTTCAACTCACAACACCTAAACATCCCCCGCGACATGACAGGTCCGCGCTACGAGCTATTCTCCATGCTGGCCCAGGCGGCCATGCACGACATGGGCATCGCGCTGATCCCGCCATTCCTGATTCAACGCGAATTGGCCGAGAAACGCCTGGTGATTGCCAACCCGAACGCGCTCTCCAGCATCAAGGCGTATTACCTGATGATTCCGGAGCGAAAGGTCGAATCGGCCTCCCTCAAGGCTTTTCGCGATTGGCTGGTGAATCAGGCACACAGCTACAACCTAGAGGGCTAAAGGGTTTCAGCGATTACTAACCCCGTAGTCAGGAAAATTAAAGCCCTACAGATATAACTATTTGTCGCAAATAGGCAGACTGTATCCGAAAGTCGTACAGACGTCCCACAAGCGCCTGCCGACGTGGCTTTGCGCCCTCATTCGCGACTCATTGCGGCCTATTCACGTCACCGATGAGAAAATTCTTCAAATTCATCCAGACTCCTTGAAAGGCACGGCCTGCAAGGGATTCAACTGGCCATCTGCGACATTCGGTCACGGGATGACTTGTAGTTAATTTTCCGTCACCCGTCATAATCCCTTGAAGGGCATAAACTTCGCCTGCAAAATGCCGCGCCCCGCCCTGATTTGGCGGGATCGTGCTGATCGGCCGCCCCAGTCGCACCATCCGTAGTGCATGGGTTTACTCAATAAGATCACGCAGGAGATTTGACGTGCACATTGGTGTTCCTCTCGAAACCCAGACCGGTGAAACACGGGTTGCTGCAACCCCGGAAACCATTAAAAAGCTGATCAGCCAAGGTCATAAGGTCACTGTGCAATCCGGCGCCGGCGTTAAAGCCAGCGTTGTCGACAGTGCCTATGAAGCGGCAGGCGCAACCATTGGCAGTGCCAATGACGCGTTTGGCGCCGAGCTGATTCTCAAAGTGGTCGCGCCAAGCGATGCCGAGCTCACGCTGATCAAGCGCGGCACAGTGCTGGTGGGCATGCTCAACCCGTTCAACAACGACACCATCGCGAAGATGGCCGAGTGCGGGATAACCGCGTTCGCCCTGGAAGCGGCGCCACGTACCTCCCGGGCTCAGAGCCTCGACGTGCTGTCGTCCCAGGCGAACATTGCCGGCTACAAGGCCGTGCTTCTGGCTGCTCACTACTATCCACGCTTCATGCCGATGCTGATGACTGCCGCGGGCACCGTAAAAGCGGCGCGCGTGCTGATTCTGGGGGCCGGCGTGGCCGGGTTGCAGGCGATTGCCACGGCGAAACGTCTGGGTGCCGTCATCGAAGCGTCCGACGTACGTCCGGCCGTAAAGGAACAGATCGAGTCCCTCGGCGCCAAGTTCGTCGACGTGCCTTACGAGACCGATGAAGAACGCGAATGCGCGGTCGGCATCGGCGGTTACGCCCGCCCGATGCCGGCGAGCTGGATGCAGCGTCAGGCCCAGGCCGTGCACGAGCGCGCCAAGCAGGCCGACATCGTCATCACCACCGCACTGATTCCGGGTCGCAAGGCACCGACGCTGCTTAGCGCGGAAACCGTGGCGCAGATGAAACCCGGCTCGGTGGTCATCGACCTCGCAGCCGCCCAGGGTGGCAACTGCCCGCTGACCGTGGCCGATCAGGTCGTGATCGAAAACGGCGTGACCATCGTCGGCCCGACTAACCTCGCCGGTGAAGTCGCCGCAGACGCCTCGGCGCTGTACGCACGCAACCTGCTGGACTTCCTGAAGCTGGTCTTCACCAAAGAAGGCCAGTTCGAAGTGAACCTCGAAGACGACATCGTCGCCGCGTGCCTGATGTGCCGCGACGGCCAAGTCATCCGCAAAAACGCCTAAGCAGGGATTCAGACGATGGAAGAGCTTATCTCCCCCGGTATCTACAACCTGATCATCTTCGTGCTGGCGATTTATGTCGGTTACCACGTGGTCTGGAACGTTACACCCGCGCTGCACACGCCTTTGATGGCCGTGACCAACGCCATTTCGGCGATCGTGATCGTCGGCGCCATGCTCGCCGCCGCACTGACCGTCACCCCGCTGGGCAAGACCATGGGCACCCTCGCGGTGGCACTGGCCGCGGTCAACGTGTTCGGTGGCTTCCTGGTCACCCGCCGCATGCTTGAGATGTTCAAGAAGAAAGCCCCGAAAGCAAAAGAAGAGGCGCCTAAGTAATGAGCATGAACCTCGTCACGACGCTCTATCTGATCGCGTCGATCTGCTTCATCCAGGCCCTCAAAGGCCTGTCGCACCCGACCACGTCGCGCCGCGGCAACCTGTTCGGCATGCTCGGCATGGCGCTGGCAATCCTGACCACTGTCGGCCTCATCTATAAGCTCGGCGCGCTCTCTTTAGAACAAGGCGGGGCCACCGCCGGCATTGGCTATGTGATCGTCGGTCTGCTGATCGGCGGCACCGCCGGTTCGATCATGGCCAAACGCGTTGAAATGACCAAGATGCCGGAACTGGTTGCGTTCATGCACAGCATGATCGGCCTGGCAGCGGTGTTCATCGCTATCGCCGCTGTGGTTGAGCCGCAGTCGCTGGGCATCGTCAAGCAACTGGGCGACTCGATCCCGGCGGGTAACCGTCTGGAGCTGTTCCTCGGCGCAGCCATCGGTGCAATCACCTTCTCCGGTTCGGTGATTGCGTTCGGCAAGCTCTCGGGCAAGTACAAGTTCCGCCTGTTCCAGGGCGCACCGGTACAGTTCAGTGGTCAGCACAAGCTGAACGCGGTACTGGGCCTGGCGACGCTGATCCTCGGCGTCACCTTCATGCTGACCGGCAACCTCGCCGCGTTCGCCCTGATGCTGGCCCTGGCGTTCGTCATGGGCGTGCTGATCATCATCCCGATCGGCGGCGCCGACATGCCGGTGGTGGTGTCGATGCTCAACAGCTATTCCGGCTGGGCGGCGGCGGGTATCGGCTTCTCGCTGAACAACTCGATGCTGATCATTGCCGGCTCGCTGGTGGGTTCGAGCGGTGCGATCCTCTCGTACATCATGTGCAAGGCGATGAACCGTTCCTTCTTTAACGTACTGCTCGGCGGTTTCGGCAACACCGCGGACGCCGGTCCTGCCGGTGAGAAGGAAGCCCGTCCGGTGAAATCCGGTTCGGCTGACGACGCAACCTTCCTGCTGACCAACGCCGACACCGTGATCATCGTGCCTGGCTACGGTCTGGCGGTGGCCCGTGCGCAACATGCGCTGAAAGAGCTGACCGAGAAACTGACCCATCATGGCGTGACCGTGAAGTATGCGATCCACCCGGTGGCCGGTCGGATGCCCGGACACATGAACGTACTGCTGGCCGAAGCCGAAGTGCCGTACGACCAGGTGTTCGAGATGGAAGACATCAACTCCGAGTTCGGCCAGGCCGACGTGGTGCTGGTGCTCGGCGCCAACGACGTGGTCAACCCGGCCGCCAAGAACGATCCGAAATCGCCGATTGCCGGCATGCCGATCCTCGAAGCGTTCAAGGCCAAGACCATCATCGTCAACAAGCGCTCGATGGCCAGCGGCTATGCCGGTCTGGACAACGAACTGTTCTACCTGGACAAGACCATGATGGTGTTCGGCGACGCGAAGAAAGTCATCGAAGACATGGTCAAAGCGGTCGAGTAACCCTCGCCGGCAATACAGAACGCCCCGACTTGTCGGGGCGTTTTTGTTAGCGCAAACCGTCGGACAATTTGCCGCGTTGTTGCAGATCCAGTAACGGTGTTTTACTTGAAACCCGCTAAATAGACGCCTCGTTTGCGACCTTGGTAGCGGGACAGGCGCTCGCGAAATTCACTAGACTGCGCATCCTGCTACTCGCTGCCCGAGAAAATAATCCATGTACCGTGACCGTATTCGCCTGCCTTCGTTGTTGGATAAAGTGATGAGCGCCGCCGACGCCGCTGCGCTGATTGAGGACGGCATGACCGTCGGCATGAGCGGCTTCACCCGCGCCGGCGAAGCCAAGGCCGTGCCCCATGCGCTGGCCGAGCGAGCCAAGGTCACGCCGCTGAAGATCAGCCTGATGACCGGCGCCAGCCTGGGCAACGACCTCGACAAACAACTGACCGAAGCCGGCGTGTTGTCGCGGCGCATGCCGTTCCAGGTCGACAGCACCTTGCGCAAGGCGATCAACGCCGGCGAAGTGATGTTCATCGACCAGCACCTGTCGGAAACCGTCGAACAACTGCGCAATCAGCAACTGAAGCTGCCGGACATCGCCGTGATCGAAGCCGTGGCCATCACCGAACAAGGCCACATCGTGCCGACCACCTCGGTGGGCAACTCGGCGAGCTTCGCGATCTTCGCCAAACACGTGATTGTCGAGATCAACCTGGCGCACAACGCCAACCTCGAAGGCCTGCATGACATCTATATTCCGACCTATCGCCCGACCCGTACGCCAATTCCGCTGGTAAAGGTCGACGACCGCATCGGCAGCACTGCGATCCCGATCCCGCCGGAGAAGATTGTCGCCATCGTCATCACTCAACAGTCGGACTCGCCATCCACTGTGTCGTCGCCGGATGTCGACACCAAGGCCATCGCCGATCATCTGATCGCCTTCCTCAAGCAGGAAGTCGATGCCGGGCGCATGACCAACAAGCTCGGACCGCTGCAGGCCGGGATCGGCAACATTGCCAACGCAGTGATGTGCGGGCTGATCGATTCGCCGTTCGAAGACCTGACCATGTACTCCGAAGTGCTGCAGGACTCGACCTTCGATCTGATCGACGCCGGTAAGCTGAGCTTCGCCTCGGGCAGCTCGATCACCCTGTCGGAGCGGCGCAACAGCGACGTGTTCGGCAACCTGGAGAAGTACAAGGACAAGCTGGTGCTGCGCCCGCAGGAAATCTCCAACCACCCGGAAGTGGTACGGCGCCTCGGCATCATCGGCATCAATACGGCCCTTGAGTTCGACATCTATGGCAACGTCAACTCCACCCACGTCTGCGGCACGCGGATGATGAACGGCATCGGCGGTTCGGGCGACTTCGCACGCAACGCGCATCTGGCGGTGTTCGTGACCAAGTCGATCGCCAAGGGCGGCGCGATTTCCAGCGTGGTGCCGATGGTCAGCCACGTCGACCATACCGAACATGACGTCGACATCCTGGTGACCGAGGTCGGCCTGGCCGACCTGCGAGGCCTGGCGCCCCGGGAACGCGCCCGGGTGATCATCGATAACTGTGTACACCCGGATTTCCGCCAGGCGCTGAACGACTACTTCGAAAAAGCCTGCGCCATTGGCGGCCACACGCCGCACATCCTGCGTGATGCCCTGAGCTGGCATATCAATCTGGAAGAAACCGGACGCATGCTGGCCGTGTAATCCGCACAGATTTCCCGCTGGCGCAAACACAGTTTCGTCAGCGGGATTCTCAAAATCCCCAATCCCTACAAAAACTGTACTGCTGTACCGGTCATTTCCTACAGCCTTTCCCTACTCAAACCACCGAACTGTGCAAAAATGCACCAAATAGGCGCAGACAGGTACAGTTTGCGCAATTTTGACCCGTACACCCCCTATAAACAGTTAACTGGTCACTCACAATACAGGTGAACTGTATCTAGAGAGTCTGGCCAAACGAGAGGATCATGGGCACCAGTTAAACCACTACCTAATCCCGCCACAAGCGGAAGGATGTCAATCATGGAACGTACACTCAGTTCCGAACTGTTCTTCGAAGACAAAGCTGTAAAAACCCAGGCTTCCCTGCCTCTGCGCGTTATCGCCAACCTGATGCTGTGGCAGCGCCGCATCTCCAGTCGCCACCAACTGGCTCGTCTGGATTCGCGTCTGCTGGCTGACGCCGGGATTAGCGAAGCACAACGCTACGAAGAGCTGAGCAAGCCGTTCTGGCGCTAAGTAGCGTCGCTGGCCCTGGTCGCTAGATCCACCGCCAGCAACCCGAATTGAATACACAAGACCCGTCGCGGGAAACCGCGACGGGTCTTGTCGTTTCAGGCCTGAAAAACCTGATACCCACGCCTGAAACATCAGACAGGTACAGTTTTCAAAAACTAAAAAAATGATAGGTACAGTTTCGAAAAATGTGTTCAGGCCAGCATCCTGACCACTGTGCGAATCCGCAAGGGAAGCCTAAGATCCATGCAGAACGTGGCGAATGCTGTGCGAATGGCGTCTGACCCTCAGACACCGAGCCACCTCTCAATACGGTTTACCCACAGGAGTTCTCCCATGTCCCGCCTTCGTCTGCTCAGCGCCGCCGCCCTGCTGGCCGTAGCTGCCAACGCCAGTGCCAGCAGCTTCATCGTTACTACCGACGCCGTGGTTGGCGCGCTCAAGTCCTCCTCCGATGCCACGTCCGACGTCACTTCGTCCTTCCGTGACGACAAGATCGTGCTCGCCGCCCGTGACGACGCTGCCAGCTTCGTGGCCAGCGAAGGCGAAATCCGTGGCGTGAAACTGGAGAGCGCACTGGATCACATCCGTCATCAGGCTCCGCAACTGGACGCGACCGACGCACAGCTGGCCCAGGCCATTCTGACGATCTAAGCGACAGGAACATTCCGGGACACGCCGGTCATGTCCCGATGTTTCGGCGCTGGCTCCAGTCCGGGCATTGCGCTAGCCTTGGGACTCGCCAACAGTTGCCGAGTCCCATGCGTTTTCTTTCAAATCTGCTCATCCCCTCCGTACTGATCGCCGCCTGCTGGACTCCTCTGGCAGACGCCTTCGATGTGTCCACACAAAACACCGTGGTCAGCGTCTGGGCCACCGGCATGGTGTCTTCCGCGCCGTTCGACCGTAAACTGATCATCGCCGCGCAGGACGATGCTGCAGCGTTCGTTGCCAGTGACGGCCAGATGCGCGGCGCACAGCTGGAATCCGCCCTGCATTACCTGCGCAAAAGCCGGCCAAAACTTCATATCAGCGACCTTGAACTGGCACAGGCAATTCTCGTCCAATAGTCATCCCTGTCTTTTCGGAGTCGTTCCATGCGTAGCCCGCTGATTGCTGCCGCCCTTGGCATGCTGTTGTTAGCCGATATGGCCCAGGCGCACACCCTGGTAGCCACCAGTAACATCATCGTCCGCGCCTCCCAGCGCACCATTGATTTCACCTCCGACACCACCACGTCGATTCGCGATTCGAAAATCATCCGCGAAGCCCACGACGACGCCGCCAGTTTCGTGGCCACCGACGGTGATATCCGTGGTGCAAACCTGGAAGCCGCCTTCAATACCTTGCGCACCCGCGTGCCGGAAGCTCGCGACGCCAGTGATCAGGTACTCGCCGAAGCCATCCTCGCACTGTGAAGTCATTCGGCGCCTGGCTGCTGGCCGGGGCGTTGTTGCTGCTTGGCAACAACGCCCACGCCGGCCTGCAATTGCAGCTCAAGACCGATGGCCTGAGCCCCGCCCAACAACAAGCCAGCCAGGCGCTGCTCGATGAAGCCATGCAGGCCTTGCCGCCAAGTTTCATCGAACGCCTGGACCGGCGCATCGATGTCGGCTGGACCGACGACATGCCCGGTAACGCCTACGGCCAGGCGACGCTCGTCTCCGAGCTGGACCTGAACCGCAAACTGCTCGCCAGCCTTACCGACGGCAGTGCGGCGCAAGAAAAAACCAATCGCCCCCACGGCACGGTTCGCCGCGAACTGCTGGCCACAGTGCTGCACGAAATCACCCATATTTACGATCGCGCGCGCTTGTGGCCGGCGGCCGAACGCACGCTGATCCAGCGCTGCACCCGGCGCAACAACAGCGCCGGGCTGATCGGCATTCCCGATGAATGCCGCGGCCAGAACGGTCGGCGCTTCACCCTCAGCGATGATCCACGCCTGCTCGATCTTGCCGGCTGGCAGCAATACGTCGGGCGCCGGGGTGAGCGGGAACAGCACAACCGGCAGATCGCCCGCAGCCCCGATCTCTACGAAATCTCCAGCCCGAAGGAGTTTGTCGCGGTCAACATGGAGTATTTCCTCCTCGACCCGAGTTACGCCTGCCGACGCCCGGCGCTGTATCGCTATTACCAGCAACACTTCGGCTGGGCACCGCCGGCCAAGGATGCGTGCGCCAAAACCTTCGCCTTCCTCAATGCCGGCAACGACTTTGCCAAACAGCCCCTGGGCCAGGTCGATCCGGAGCGCGTGTACGCGGTGGATTACCTGTTGGCCGAAGCCAACCAGAACTGGGTCAGCCGTTGGGGCCACAGCATGCTGCGTCTGGTGATCTGCGCACCGGGCCGGCCGCGCGGGCCGGACTGCCGACTGGATCTGGATCAGCATCTGGTGCTGTCATACCGCGCCTTTGTCGGTGACGTGCAGCTGTCGAGCTGGGACGGTCTGGTCGGCAAGTACCCGTCACGACTGTTCGTGCTGCCGCTGGCGCAGGTGATCGACGAATACACCAAAACCGAACTGCGCAGTCTGGCATCTGTGCCACTGAACCTCTCGCGCAGTGAAATCGAGGGCGTTGTCGAACACGCTGCCGAAATGCACTGGAGCTACGACGGCAATTACTTCTTCCTCTCCAACAACTGCGCCGTCGAAGGCCTGAAACTGCTGCGCAGCGGCAGCAACAACGCCCGGCTCACCGGCCTCGACAGCATCATGCCCAACGGCTTGCTGGAAGTATTGAAGGGGCGTGGCCTGGCCGACACCAGCGTGCTCGATGATCCGAAAGAGGCATTGCGCCTGGGTTATCGTTTCGACTCGTTCCGTGACCGTTATCAGGCGATGTTCGATGTCTTGAAGAAGCAATTGCCGATCAAGGAGACAACCGTCGAGGAATGGCTTTCGCTGTCTGCCGAAGAGCGCCGCCCCTGGTTCGAACGGGCCGACTTGCGCACCAGCGCCGCACTGCTATTGCTGGAGCAAGCCAGTTTCCGCCGCCAATTGTTGCTGGCTCAGGATGAAGTCAAGCAACGCTACCTCGGCGCCCGGGAGCTGGAAAACGGCGGTATGGACAAGGCCAATGCGACGTTGCAGCAGATCCTCGCCAACAGCGGCTTCCTCAGTCGACCGGCAGAACTGCTCGATTCCCGGGGTTATGGCCTGCCGCAACCGAGCGAGTTCAGCCGACTGGAAGCGGAAAGCAGCCAGCGCCAGAAACAGTTGCTGGCTCTGACCGGCGATTTGGACAAGGAAGTACGCGCGCTTCTTGAGCCAAAACGAGCGGCCGAGATCGCGGCCAACGAGGCGAATGTGAAGCAGATCGGCGAGCATCTGCGCAAACTGCACAAAGCGTCCGGCGGACTGGAATTACCCTGAAAAACACCGGCCCTGAAAACAAAAGACCGCAGCCAATAGAGGCTGCGGTCTTTTTTATTGCCTGACGATCAATACAGAACGCCATCCAGCACTTCGTAAACGATCCCGGTGCCCACCGCGATCAGCACGATGTCACCGCCGGCACGACGCCATTCATAACCCGGGTAATACGGCAGACGACTCAACGCCCGGTTATCCAGCCGTTCGCCGTAATAGCCATGGGGCAGCGGCCGGCCACGTACCAGATGGATGCCTGGAGGTGGCGGCGCACCGCGAACGAAGTAGCCATGATTGTCGCGGATCACCTGACGCACCGGGCCGAAATCCCGAGGCGGCGGGCCACCGCGATGGTTGCTTTGCCAATCATGATGATCGCCACCGCGATTGTCGTAGTGGCCCTGTTGCGGGCCGCCGTGGTCGTGATCGTCGCGCGGATCGGCGCTGGCCAGCAGCGGAGTCGCGCTGATCATCAGCACGCCCAGACTGGCAATCAGACGTTTCGGCATTTTCATCGGGTCTTTCCTCACTGCACTGACAGCAAAAAGGGATTCAGAACGTGGTTCTGAATCCCTCGGTCTTGCTTGGTTAGTCTGTGCGTGGAGGCTCTAATTCCTCTGTATCAGGAACTTTACCTTCAGCTGACGCGAGCCTTACGCACGCCCTCGGACAGCGCCGAGCAAAGGCTCAACACGCCGTCGATGGCCTGGTCCGGCGTGGTCGCGTTGGCGATGTGATCGATCAGCGCCGAGCCCACCACCACACCATCGGCCAGACGCGCGATGGACGCGGCCTGCTCCGGCGTGCGAATACCAAAACCGATGCTGATCGGCAGATCGGTATGACGACGCAGACGCGCCACCGCTTCCTCGACGTGTTCCAGCGTCGCCGCGCCGGCACCGGTCACACCGGCGACCGACACGTAGTAAACGAAGCCGGAGCTGCCGTTCAACACTTTCGGCAGACGCGCATCATCGGTGGTCGGGGTGGTCAGGCGGATGAAGTCGATGCCCGCAGCCTGAGCCGGATCGCACAGCTCAGAGTTGTGCTCCGGCGGCATGTCGACCACGATCAAGCCATCAACGCCGGCCTCTTTGGCTTCGGCGATGAAGCGCTCGACGCCGAACTTGTGGATCGGGTTGAAGTACCCCATCAGCACCAGCGGCGTGTCGCTGTTGTCCTTGCGGAATTCGCGGACCATTTGCAGGGTTTTGATCAGGTTCTGCTTGGCGCCCAAGGCCCGGATGTTCGCCAGCTGAATCGCCGGACCATCGGCCATCGGGTCGGTGAAGGGCATGCCCAGTTCGATCACGTCGGCACCGGCTTTCGGCAAGCCTTTGAGGATGGCCAGCGAAGTGTCGTAGTCCGGGTCGCCAGCAGTGACGAAGGTCACCAGCGCGGCGCGGTTCTGTTCCTTGAGTTCGGCAAAACGGGTTTGCAGGCGGCTCATCAGTGTTTCTCCTGCTTGGAAGTTTCCATGTGGTGCATGACGGTCTGCATGTCTTTGTCGCCACGGCCGGACAGGTTGACCACCATCAGGTGATCCTTCGGCAGTTTCGGTGCGCGTTTGAATACTTCGGCCAGGGCGTGAGCGCTTTCCAGTGCCGGAATGATCCCTTCCAGACGGCAGCACTGGTGGAATGCGGCGAGGGCTTCGTCGTCGGTCACCGAGGTGTACTGGACGCGACCGATGTCATGCAACCACGCGTGTTCAGGGCCGATGCCCGGATAGTCGAGGCCGGCGGAAATCGAGTGTGCGTCGATGATCTGACCATCGTCGTCCTGCAGCAGGAAAGTACGGTTGCCGTGCAACACGCCCGGTACACCGCCGTTGAGACTGGCCGCGTGCTTACCGGTTTCGATGCCGTAACCGGCGGCTTCGACGCCGATAATTTCCACACTCTTGTCATCGAGGAACGGGTGGAACAGGCCCATGGCATTGGAACCGCCGCCGATGCACGCCACCAGGCTGTCCGGCAGACGACCTTCCTGGGCTTGCAGCTGGTCGCGGGTTTCCTTGCCGATCACGGCCTGGAAGTCGCGGACCATGGCTGGATAAGGATGCGGACCGGCCACGGTGCCGATCAGATAGAAGGTGCTGTCGACGTTGGTCACCCAGTCACGCAGCGCTTCGTTCATTGCGTCTTTCAGCGTACCGGTGCCGGCGACCACCGGGATCACCTCGGCGCCCAGCAGCTTCATGCGGAACACGTTGGCCTGCTGACGCTCGATGTCGGTGGTGCCCATGTAGATCACGCAGTCCAGACCGAAACGCGCAGCCACGGTGGCGGTGGCCACGCCGTGCATGCCGGCGCCGGTCTCGGCGATGATGCGTTTCTTGCCCATGCGCCGCGCCAGCAGGATCTGGCCGATGCAGTTGTTGATCTTGTGCGCGCCGGTGTGGTTCAGCTCTTCGCGCTTGAGGTAAATCTTGGCGCCGCCGCAGAACTCGGTCAGGCGCTCGGCGAAATACAACGGGCTCGGACGTCCGACATAGTCGCGCTGGAAGTAGGCCAATTCTTCTTTGAACGCCGGATCGTCCTTGGCCGCTTCGTATTCGCGAGCCAGGTCGAGGATCAACGGCATCAGGGTTTCGGCAACGTAACGGCCGCCGAACGAGCCAAACAGGCCGTTGGCGTCAGGGCCGTTACGCAGATCGGAGGTGTTCGAAGTCTGGGTCATGGTTCGCTCCAGCGGATTTCACGAGAAGACAATGGCGTTCACTCTACCCCTGACCTTCCAGGCTGAAAACCGATAAGATCGCCACAACCTGTCAGGAAAACTCACAGATATCATGAGCCATGACCTTCCCCCGCTTAACGCCTTGCGTGCCTTCGAAGCCACCGCCCGTCTGAATAGCGTCAGCCAGGCTGCGGAACAGCTGCACGTGACCCACGGTGCGGTCAGCCGCCAGCTCAAGGTGCTGGAGGAGCATCTCGGCGTCAGTCTTTTCGTCAAGGACGGTCGTGGCTTGAAACTCACAGATGCCGGCATCCGATTGCGCGATGCCAGCGGCGAGGCGTTCGACCGTTTGCGCAGCGTTTGCGCGGAACTGACCCAAAGCACCGCCGATGCGCCGTTCGTGCTCGGTTGCTCCGGGAGTCTGCTGGCGCGCTGGTTCATTCCGCGACTGGGACGCTTGAATGCCGATCTGCCGGATTTGCGTCTGCACCTGTCGGCCGGAGAAGGCGATCTCGATCCACGACGCCCGGGGCTGGATGCATTGCTGCTGTTCGCCGAACCGCCATGGCCGGCGGACATGCAGGTGTACGAGCTGGCGAGCGAGCGCATCGGCCCGGTCATGAGCCCGCTGTTCAGCGGCTACCCGCGCCTGCAATCGGCACCGCCCATTGCCCTGCTCGACGAAGCCGTGCTGCACACGACTTCACGCCCGCAAGCCTGGCCGAGCTGGGCTCAGCAAAGCGGCCTCGACGCCAAGGCGTTGAAGCTGGGGCAAGGTTTCGAGCATTTGTATTACTTGCTGGAAGCGGCCGTCGCCGGGTTGGGCGTGGCGATTGCGCCGGAACCGTTGGTGACCGAAGACTTGAAGGCCGGTCGCCTGGTCGCGCCGTGGGGTTTCATTGAAACCCCGGCGCAACTGGCGTTGTGGCTACCCAAGCGCGCCGCAGACGGGCGCGCCCGGCAATTGGCGCAGTGGCTCAGGAACGAGCTGCGCCAGGCGGATCACTCGCCGCGCTTGAACAGCAAGTAAGCGGCCAGCAGACCCAGCGCACCGACCGCCACACCGGCAGTCGTCCACGGATGTTCCTGCGCGTAATCGCGGGTGGCGATCCCGGTCTCGCGGGTTTTGACTTTGACTTCTTCGTAGGCATCGCTGAGCAGGCTGCGCGAGTGTTTCAACGCGCTTTCGGCGTTGCCCTTGAGCGCCTTGAGGGTCTTGCGCGACTCGTCCGAAGCGTCGTCCTTCAGGCTTTCCAACGACTTGAGCAGACTCTCGATCTCCGCTTCCATGCTTTGCAACGAGGCTTTGCGTAACGAGGTGTTGGCCATGGTGGCTCTCCTGCATTGGTGATGAGTGGCGTGTGTTGTTTGGGACTTCACGGCTTCCGGAAAGTGCAGAAAATCTGAACTTCCCTTCGCCCAAGACGCCGAAATCAACACGGCAAATCGCTGCTAGGCTCAATTGCACACTTCAAGGAGAACACCATGAGTGACCATCACACCTACAAGAAAGTCGAGCTGGTCGGCTCGTCCACCAGCAGCATCGAAGACGCCATCAACAATGCGTTGGCCGAGGCCAACAAGAGCATCAAGCATCTGGAATGGTTCGAAGTGACCGAAACCCGCGGCCACATCAAGGACGGCAAGGCTGCCCACTTTCAAGTGACCCTGAAAGTCGGGTTCCGGATTGCCAGCAGCTGAGTTTGGTCTACGCTTCTGAACTTGCGCGCTGGCCGAGTGCCATAGGAATGGCAATGCGCTACGAGGTGAGTGCATCGAGCGAACGGCTCGATGCCCGCCTTAATTAATCCGACCAGGGAGTGCGACCGATGAAGAAGTTGATATTGGCAGTAGGTTTGTTGAGCCTTGCGGGTGGTGCGTTTGCTGCCGGCAAGCCCTGTGAAGAACTGAAGGCTGAAATCGCGGCCAAGCTGGATGCCAAGGGCGTTTCCGGGTATTCGCTGGAGGTTGTCGACAAGGGCGCGGCCAGTGGCGGCAAAGTCGTCGGCACCTGCGAAGGCGGCACCAAAGAGATCGTTTACACCCGCGGCTGATCACCCCGGAAAAACAAAAGCCGACGCAATGCGTCGGCTTTTTTGTGCACGGATACAGGATTTCAGCCCTTCATCACCTGCGCCAGCAACTCGTAGGAATGCAGGCGATCGGCGTGTTCGTACAGGTCGCAGGTGAAGATCAGTTCATCAGCCTGAGTCTGTTCGATCAGCACTTCGAGTTTTGCGCGGATTTTCTGCGGACTGCCGACCATCGCCAGACCGAGGAAATCACCCACCGCCTCACGCTCATGAGGCAACCACAGTCCGTCCATGGTTTTCACCGGCGGACGTTGCACCAGACTTTGCCCGCGCATCAGCGCGAGGATTCGCTGGTACACCGACGTTGCCAGGTAATCGGCCTGTTCATTAGTGTCGGCCGCCACCAGCGGCACGCCGAGCATCACGTACGGTTTATCGAGCACCGCCGACGGCTTGAAGTGATTGCGGTAGACGCGGATCGCCTCGTGCATGAAGCGCGGTGCGAAATGCGAGGCGAAGGCGTAGGGCAAACCGCGCTCACCGGCCAGCTGCGCACTGAACAGGCTGGAACCGAGCAGCCAGATCGGTACATTGGTGCCGGTGCCTGGCATCGCGATCACGCGCTGATCCGGAGTGCGCGGGCCAAGGAAGCGCACCAGTTCAGCCACGTCTTCCGGGAAATCATCGGCACTGCCGGAGCGCTCACGGCGCAGGGCGCGGGCGGTCATCTGATCGGAACCCGGCGCACGGCCCAGGCCGAGGTCGATCCGCCCCGGATACAGGCTTTCAAGGGTGCCGAACTGCTCGGCGATCACCAGCGGCGCGTGGTTGGGCAGCATCACACCACCGGAGCCGACACGGATGGTCGACGTGCCACCGGCCAGATACCCCAGCAACACCGAGGTGGCAGAACTGGCGATGCCATCCATGTTGTGGTGCTCGGCGACCCAGAACCGCGTGTAGCCAAATTTTTCGACATGCTGCGCCAGATCCAGCGAGTTGCGCAGCGACTGGGCCGGGCTGCCGTTCTCGCGCACCGGCACCAGATCGAGGGTGGAAAACTTTACGTCGGACAGTTGCTTCATAAACCTGCATCTCCGATTGAGGGTGCAGGTTTGTTCTTGGCGAACGCAAACCTGCCCAATTCATAAGCGTGTTCTGTGCAATGAGGGCATATACCCGAGTTTCAATAGCCGATCAGAAAATTCCTACTAGAAAAGTCAACGATTCAGTTGGGCTGAACTTTGTTCCGGCGTCTATCCTCAGAAGCCTTGCAGGCAAAAACCACGACGGCGCGGCATTTCGCGCCCGATTTGAAGGAGGCACACATGGCTATCGTGAAGAAGGCATCCGCACATTGGGAAGGTGACCTGAAAACCGGCATCGGCTCGATTTCCACCGAAACCGGCGTACTGCGGGAAGCGCCCTACGGCTTCAAGGCGCGCTTCGAGGGCGGCAAGGGCACCAATCCGGAAGAACTGATCGGCGCCGCTCATGCAGGTTGTTTCTCCATGGCGTTCTCGATGATTCTCGGTGACGCCGGGCTCAAGGCCGACAGCATCGACACCCAGGCGGAGGTCACGCTGGATCAGGTGGATGGCGGCTTTGCGATCACCGCAGTGAAACTGATCCTCAAGGCAAAAATCCCGGGAGCAACCCAGGCGCAGTTCGAAGAATTGAGCAACAAGGCCAAAGAAGGTTGCCCGGTGTCCAAGGTGCTGAATGCGAAGATCACTCTCGACGCGTCGCTGGTTGGCTGACGGGATTGAGCCGGATCAGAACCCGCCAGGCAAAAATGTGGTCGTATAAATGACAGCAGCTTTCGCGCATCTTCGTGCGCGCTGCTTCGATGGAGCTTCAACCATGAAACGTTTTGCCTTGGCGGTTATCTGTGGCGTGTTGGCAACCTCGGCCTTCGCAGCGCCCAAAGACTGCGAAGAACTCAAGCAAGAGATCGAAATCAAGATTCAGGCGAATGCCGTGCCCTCCTACACTCTGGAGATTGTCTCCAGGGAGGAGGCTGAAAAACACGACGTCGCCATGATCGTCGGCACCTGCGACAACGGCACCAAAGCCATCATCTATCAGAAGAATGACCGCTGATGCGCCTCAGATGATGCAGTTGACCTCACGGTCCTCGGCGACGATTTCCCGCTTGTCGTTGTACAGGCGGGCACTCGGGGTAAACGCCAGCGAACGGCCTTCCAGCCTGTAACGCTGCCCCGCCTCGAAATGATCGTAGCGGATGGTCAGATAGCACAGCCGCTCAACGGGACCGGTCATCAAGCTGCCGCCTCCGCCGAACACTTCAAAGTCGAAGCGCACCCGCAACTCGTGGCTGCCGGGGGTGACCTGGAAGAAACGCCCGTCAGTCAGCCGCTGGTTGTCGAGGCGCTCGGCCATCAGCAGTTTCCCGCCGGGGGACGGCGTCGAGAATTCGACCCAGGCCATATTGGGATCGACGGGGGGCAACGGTGTCTGGCAACCAGTGAGCAAGCCTGCGGCCAGCAACAGCATCAACGTGCGCATGATGGATGTCCGTGAGTTCGGACATCCAGCATAACGCCGATCAGGTTCGCTGGCAGCCCGCCGGCGTGCCCTGTCCCACCACGTTGCGTTGTTGATCGTAGAGCTTGGCCCATGGACGGAAACCGATGCTTCCCGCCTGCAACTGATAACGCTGGCCGGCATTGAAATCCTTGAATTTCACGTTCAACTGACAATCGCGCCACAGCGGTTCGGCATCCGGGCCGATGTTGGTCGCTTCGACCGGGAATTGATAACGCACCCTCAACTCATGGCTGCCGGGCAGTACTTCGAAGTAACGGTGATCGACGGCCGCCTTGTTGTCGACTTCCAGCGCCTGCAGCGCCGTGTCCTGTTGCCGGGCATCCAGATCGATCCAGGCTTGCGAGGGGTCAGGGGTCGGCATTCCGAATCCGGCACAACCGGCAAGCGTCAGCACGCTTCCTGTCAGTATCAACATGCGCATAGCGAAGCTCCAATGGGCGGGATAGTCTTGGGCAGACTTTCCGGGGGATTTTTTATTTTGATCAGGCCGCTTCCAAGCCATGGGTTACTTGATCGCGTTTTGCGGATTTTGTTTCCGGGTGTGATGATTTTGTTGCTCAACGGTTGCTCAAGCCTGAGCTATTACAGCCAGCTGGCCAGCGGTCAGCTGCAGCTTTTGCGGGCGCGGGAGCCGGTGGCCAAGGTGATCGCCGACCCGGCTCGCGACGCCAGACTGCGCACTCACCTGGCCCAGTCACAAAAAGCCCGGGCCTTCGCCAGCGAACACCTGCACCTGCCGGACAACCAAAGCTATCGCCTCTACGCCGACATCGGTCGGCCGTTTGTCGTGTGGAATGTGTTCGCCACCCCGGAATTTTCCCTGAGCCCGCAGAACCATTGCTTCCCGATTGCCGGATGCGTGGCCTATCGCGGCTATTACAGCCAGAGCACAGCGCGGGGCGAAGCCGCGATTCAGCGCCTGCAAGGCATGGATGTGTCGATCGGCGGCGTCGAGGCCTACTCGACTCTGGGCTGGTTCAACGACCCGATCCTCAATTCGATGATGGGCTGGGGCGACGAGCGTCTGGCGACGCTGATCTTCCACGAACTGGCCCACCAGCGTTTCTATGTGAAGGACGACACTGAGTTCAACGAGTCCTTCGCGACCTTCGTCGAGCAGGAAGGTACGCGGCAGTGGCGAGCGTTTCGGGGCTTGCCCCCGGAAAACGACTCGAAGCTGAAACAACGGGATCAGTTCATTCGGTTGATCCTCGATACCCGCTCACGACTTGAACAGCTCTATGCACAACCGCTGGCGACGACGCAGATGCGCGAGCGCAAGGCGGCGGAGTTCGAACGGTTTCGACACGACTACCGAGCGATGCGCGATGGCCAGTGGGCTGGAGACAAACGCTATGACGCCTGGGTCAATGCGCCATTGAATAACGCACGGCTGTTGCCGTTCGGCCTTTATGACCAGTGGGTGCCGGCGTTTACTGCATTGTTCAGGCAGGTCGAAGGGAATTGGGTCAGGTTTTACGCAGAGGTCGAGAAGTTGGGTGGCTTGCCCGTCGTTGAGCGCAAGTCGGCTTTGAAAGTGCTGGCAGACTCATAAATCTACAGCGGTATTGTTGGCTCCATCGCGAGCAAGCTCGCTCCCACAGGGACAGTGTTTCAGCAGTGGTACTCGGTTTCCTGTGGGAGCGGGCTTGCCCGCGAAGGCGATATCACTGGCGCTGCAAAAACGCCTGATGCAGCTCCGCCAGTGTCTCGAAGTGATACGCCGGCGCTTCGGCACTCAGCTCTTCATGGCTGCCAAAACCGTAACCCACGGCCGCCGCATCCAACCCGTTACTGCGAGCACCGATCAGATCGTGCTTGCGGTCACCGATCATCAACGTATTGGCCGGATCCAGCCCTTCCTCGGCGATCAGGTGGGCAATCAACTCGACCTTGTTGGTGCGGGTGCCGTCGAGTTCGCTGCCGTAGATCACTTTGAAGTGTTTGGCGAAATCGAAGTGCCGGGCGATTTCCCGGGCGAACACCCACGGCTTCGACGTCGCGATATACAGCTGCCGGCCCTGGCCGCTCAGGGTTTCCAGCAACGGCGTGACGCCTTCGAACACCCGGTTCTCGTACAGGCCGGTGACCTTGAAGCGCTCGCGATAGAAATTCACCGCCTCCCACGCCTTGGCTTCGTCGAAACCATAAAACTGCATGAACGCCTGCAACAGCGGCGGGCCGATGAAGTGTTCCAGTTTGCTCAGGTCCGGCTCATCGATGCCTAGGTTGCTCAAGGCGAACTGGATGGAGCGGGTGATGCCTTCACGCGGGTCGGTGAGAGTGCCATCGAGGTCGAACAGTACGGTCTGGTAATGCATGAAAAATCCCGGGCAATAGAGAGAAAAGTCAGAGCTGGTCGTAGCCTTCGGCCAGATGCAGATCCTTGAGCTTCACGTAGTTCGCCGCGCTGTAGGTAAAAAAGGCGTTTTCCTTGTCGGTCAGCGGGCGAACCTGTTTCACCGGGCTGCCCACGTACAGAAAACCGCTTTCCAGACGCTTGCCCGGTGGCACCAGGCTGCCGGCGCCGATGATCACGTCGTCCTCGACCACCGCGCCGTCCATGACAATGCTGCCCATGCCGATCAACACGCGGCTGCCGACGGTGCAACCGTGGAGCATGACCTTGTGGGCGATGGTCACGTCATCGCCGATCAGCAGCGGGAAGCCATCCGGGTTGAACGGGCCGGCGTGGGTGATGTGCAACACGCAGCCATCCTGCACGCTGGTGCGTGCACCGATGCGGATGCGGTGCATGTCGCCGCGGATCACGGTCAGCGGCCAAACGGAGCTGTCTTCGCCGATTTCGACGTCGCCGATCACCACCGCCGAGCCGTCGACAAAAGCGCCTGTGCTCAAGCGTGGGGTGTGATTCTGGTACTTGCGAAGGGACACGATTGGTTCTCTCTCTGTCGCCGATAGCTGCGGTGGGTGTCGATTGTAATTAAGATGGGCGCATGTTTCTTCCAGCCAAGGTGCCAACCGTGAGCGTGAACAACCCTCTTCTGCAGTCCTACGACCTGCCGCCGTTCTCCGCGATCCGTGCCGAACACGTGCAGCCGGCCATCGAAACCATCCTGGCCGACAACCGCGCCGCCATCGCCGAAATCCTCAAGACCCAGGGCCGGAACCCGACCTGGGCCGGGCTGGTGCTGGCGATGGACGAACTCAACGATCGCCTGGGCGCTGCCTGGAGCCCGGTCAGCCACCTCAATGCCGTGTGCAACAGCGCCGAACTGCGTGAAGCCTACGAGGCTTGCCTGCCGGCATTGAGCGCCTATTCCACCGAGATGGGCCAGAACCGCGAGCTGTTCCAGGCCTATGAAGCCCTGGCCAACAGTCCGGAAGCCGCCGGTTTTGACGTGGCGCAGAAAACTATCCTGGAACACGCCCTGCGCGACTTCCGCCTGTCGGGTATCGACCTGCCGGAAGCCGAACAGAAGCGTTACGCCGAAGTGCAGAGCAAGCTGTCCGAGCTGGGCAGCCGCTTTTCCAACCAGTTGCTCGACGCCACTCAGGCCTGGACCAAGCACCTGACCGACGAAGCCGCCCTCGCCGGCCTGACCGACTCGGCCAAGGCGCAAATGGCTGCCGCCGCACAGGCCAAAGGTCTCGATGGCTGGCTGATCACCCTGGAATTCCCGAGCTACTACGCGGTGATGACCTACGCCCAGGACCGCGCGCTGCGTGAAGAAGTCTACGCCGCCTACTGCACCCGTGCGTCGGATCAAGGTCCGAATGCCGGCCAGAACGACAACGGCCCGGTGATGGACGAAATCCTCGACCTGCGTCAGGAGTTGGCCAAACTGCTCGGTTTCTCCAGTTTCTCCGAGCTGAGCCTGGCCACCAAAATGGCCGAATCCAGCGATCAGGTGCTGAGTTTCCTGCGCGACCTGGCCAAGCGCAGCAAACCGTTTGCCGCCCAGGATCTGCAACAGCTCAAGGCTTACGCCGCCGAGCAGGGCTGTGCCGATCTGCAAAGCTGGGACAGCGGTTTCTACGGCGAAAAACTCCGTGAACAACGCTACAGCGTCGCCCAGGAAACCTTGCGCGCCTACTTCCCGATCGACAAGGTATTGGGCGGACTGTTCGCCATCGTCCAGCGTCTGTACGGCATCGAAATCGCCGAACTGAAAGGCTTCGACACCTGGCATCCGGACGTGCGCCTGTTCGAAATCAAGGAAAACGGTCAGCACGTCGGCCGCTTCTTCTTCGACCTCTACGCCCGCGCCAACAAGCGCGGCGGTGCCTGGATGGACGGCGCCCGCGACCGTCGCCGCACCATTGACGGCGTGCTGCAAAGCCCGGTGGCCAACCTGGTGTGCAACTTCACCCCGGCCGACAGCGGCAAGCCTGCGCTGTTGACCCACGATGAAGTCACCACCCTGTTCCACGAATTCGGCCATGGCCTGCATCACCTGCTGACCCGCGTCGAACATGCCGGTGTATCCGGCATCAACGGTGTGGCGTGGGACGCGGTCGAGCTGCCGAGCCAGTTCATGGAAAACTGGTGCTGGGAGCCGGAAGGTCTGGCGCTGATTTCCGGCCACTACGAAACCGGCGAGCCGCTGCCACAGGATCTGCTGGAAAAAATGCTCGCGGCCAAGAACTTCCAGTCCGGCCTGATGATGGTGCGTCAGCTGGAGTTCTCGCTGTTCGACTTCGAACTGCACGCCACCCACGGTGACGGCCGCAGCGTCGCGCAGGTTCTGGAAAGCGTGCGCAACGAAGTCTCGGTGATGCGTCCTCCGGCCTATAACCGCTTCCCGAACAGCTTCGCGCACATCTTCGCCGGCGGTTATGCGGCGGGTTACTACAGCTACAAATGGGCGGAAGTGCTGTCGGCGGATGCCTTCTCCAGGTTCGAAGAGGACGGCGTACTCAACGCCGACACCGGCCGCGCCTTCCGCGAAGCGATTCTGGCCCGCGGTGGTTCGCAGGAGCCGATGGTGCTGTTCGTCGACTTCCGTGGCCGTGAGCCGTCGATTGACGCACTCTTGCGCCACAGCGGCCTGAGTGAGGACGCGGCAGCATGAGTGAGGCGCCCGTGAAGACCAAAAAACGCTTTATCGCCGGGGCGGTCTGCCCGGCGTGCAGCGAGCCGGACAAACTGATGATGTGGAGCGAGGACGATGTCCCGCACCGCGAATGCGTGGCGTGCGGCTACAGCGATACGCTCAATGCCCAAGGGTTGTCGGTTCCGAAGGAACTGGGTACGCGGGTCAACACCAGCGCGCTCAAGCCTGCCCCGGACAAGACGGTTCAGGCGGTGCAGTTCTTCCCGAACCCGAAACTGAAGAAAAAGCCCGACGAGCAACACTGATCCAGAACCACCTTCTGCCGAATACCGGTGGAAGGTGGTATTGGCTTAACACCTGTCCCCCGCACTTGCTTCGTAGGCTGGCCTTTTGCGCCACGCCTCGAAGGAAGCTGCCATGCCCGACACCAATCCCCTCCTACAACACTGGATCCTGCCACCCTGGCCAGCGATTCGCGCCGAGCACCTGCTGCCGGCCGTCAACCGCATCATTGCCGACAATCGACAAATCATCGCCCAGGTTATCGCCAGTCAGGCCGAACACCCCGGCTGGGACGATCTGGTAGTGAGTATCGATGAGGCCGATGCCCGCCTCGATGAAGTCCGCTCGATTCTCGAAACGTTGTCGATAGTCAGGTCCGACGATGCGGTCTGGCTTGTAGAAAGCGCCAAGGCATATCTGGCGATCAATCAGTACCATGCTGAAAATGCCCTCAATCGCCCGTTGTACGAGACCTATCAGCGTCTGGCGCAAAGTTCGATCGCCGGGAGTTTCGATGAATCGCGCGCTATCGCTCTGGCGGGGATTCTGCGCCGATTCAAGCAGTCGGGCATTGAGCTTGCGGCTCAACAGCAACAGGAACTGGCGCGGTTGAACCTCGAGATCGGCGGGTTGGAGTTCGCGTTTCTGGAAAATCTCGAACGCTGGGCCGAGGCGTGGAGCAAACGTGTCGACGATATTGCGCTGCTCGCGGGCCTCTCGCAGGCGATGAAGGATCGTCTGGCTCTCACCGCACGCCAGGCCGGCCATGACGGCTGGCTGATCCGACTGGACCAGAACACCTGCCAGCACATCCTCAAGTACGCCGAGAACCGCGCGTTGCGACAGGAATGCTACGTTGCCTACATGACCCGTGCCTCTGATCGGGGCCCGCTGGCCGGGCGCTTCGATAACGGCCCGGTGCTCGCGGGGCTGCTCGCCTTGCGCCAGCAGAAAGCCCGTTTGCTCGGCCATGAAAACGCCGCGCAATTGAGCCTGGCAAATAACAGCGCCGGGACCACGGCGTGGGTCAGTGATTTTCTCCAGCGTCAGGCGATGCATCTGGTACCGACTCTCGCGCAGGATGCAGAACAACTGGCAGCCTTTGCGCAGCAACGCGGGATCGACCGGGTCCAGCCGTGGGATGAAGATTTCCTCGCCGAACAATGGCGCCAGCAGCAGTTTCCCGGCGCACTGGAAAACCTGCGTGATTACTTTCCGCTCGAGGGCACCCTGCGCAGGCTTTTTCTGTTCTGCGAGCGGATGTTCGGGATCCGCATCGTCGAACAGTCCGGCGGCGGGCGCTGGCATGCCAATGTGCGTCTGCTGGAAGTCAGCGAGCATGAGCAAGTGGTCGGCTACATCTACCTCGATCCGTTTCATCGCGAAAACGCGGTGGACTTCCCCGGCACCTCCACATTGCGCAATCGTCGGATCAACGCCGAAGGCCGCCCGGCGCTACCGATTGCCCTGCTCTACAGCAATTTCACACCGGCCACCGCCTCCCATCCATGCCGGCTCGAAATCGACGATCTGCAGGTGCTGTTTCATGAGTTTGGCCACTGCCTCCAGCACGTGCTGACGCGCTCGCCCCATCACAGCCTGTCCGGCATCCTGCAACTGGGCCATGAAGCGGCGGAGTTTTCCGGGAAACTGTTCGAGCAATGGTGTCTATCGCGGGAGTTTGTGCTGTGGCTCGGCGCGCACTTTCAGACCGGCGAGCGCTTGAGCGCCGCGCGGGTTGACGCGGCGCTGTCAGCCAGTCAGGCCCATTCCAGCCGGCAACGGGCCTTGTTGCTGATGGGGGCGATGATCGATTTCGAGCTGCACCTGACCCACGGCGACGGCCGCTCGACCGAGGAGGTGTGCACTGAAGCGCAACGCCGCCTCGGCCATCTGCAACTGCCGGACGATCACCGGTTCGCCAATGGATTCGATTACATGGTGACCCAGTACGACGCTTCGGTTTACGCCTACATCTGGTCGGACGTACTGGCCAAGGAAGCGTTCAAGCGTTTCAGCCGCGACTGGGTGTTCAACGCGCAAACCGGTCGAGAGTTTCGTACAACGTTCTTTTCGCCGGGTGCGGGGCACCCGTTACTGGACGCGGTGGAAGCGTTCATCGGCCGGCCAGTTACCGGCCTCGTTGACGGAGAAGCCGGGCGAGTTACTTCAGATTGACCGTCTGAAACCAGCTCTTCATCGAGCACGTGGCAAACGCGCTGGTGCTGCAATCACCATTGGCCAGCGCAGTGCGCAATTTGTCGACATCGGCCTGCATCACGTAGCGCACGCCGTCCTTGAAATGGCCGCTTTCGCCGAAACCGCCCTGGGTCATTTCGTTCAGGGCGTCTTCCTTGCTCCAGCCCTGCACGACGATCCGGTACATCGCCGCCATCAGGCCGGTGCGATCGGAGCCGTGCTTGCAGTGCATCAACACCGGGCCGTCGGCTTCGGCGGACTGGATTGCACGCAGAGTCTTGAGCACATCACTGTCGTCCACGTGATTGGTGCGATAGGGCAATTGCACCTGATGGATACCGGGAGCCTTGAGCCAGTTGGAATCCGCTTCCGGCAGGAAGTTGATGACCGTGGCCACCTTCAGCTTGTTCAGCAACGGTACCGCGCCGTCGTCGGGAAGCGCACTGCGGTACAGCGTGGGCGACATCTGGAACAGGTTGTATTGCACTTCTACCGGCTGCGCCCATTCGACGGGACGAGAAGCCGGGGTTTGCGCAGCCTGAGCAGGAATCCAGCTGAACAGCGCAAGGAGCGACAAACAAAATGCGGAGGAAAAACGCGTCAGGAACATGCTTTGCGGCGACCGTGTGGGTTTCGTCAGAGAGGGCCTCAGCTTGCGAGCCACGCAGTCAAATCCCTGTGAGGCGCTTGTAAAAGAATCGTGAAGACACCGGGTTCCTTGGTCGAAATGCGCTCTTTTTTGGCTTGATCGGTTCATCTCGTTGCTTAGCCTGCTACCATTTGTCACATGATGTTGCAGACGCGTCCCTCTTTCCCTGTCATTCCGGCCACGTCGCAGCCAGAAAATTCTTGAGTCGTTCGCAGAAACGGCTGACAACCATCAATGCCTGATGAGGTGCATCCCCCATGTCTGATGAAGATCGAGACAACCCGCGGCGTGACTTTTTGCGCAAATCCCTGACCCTGATTCCGGTCGTCACCCTCGCCGGCAGCGGTCTGGGCAGCACGGTGCTGCAAGCCGCGCCTGAAAGCGCGCCTGCCCCGGCAAAAGCGGCCGCCGTTGAAGCCAGCCCTTATCAGCCGAGCTACTTCACTGCCGAAGAGTGGGCGTTCATCAATGCCGCTGTCGCGCAATTGATCCCCAACGATGCGCAGGGTCCGGGTGCACTCGAAGCCGGCGTGCCGGAATACATCGACCGTCAGATGAACACGCCGTACGCCGCCGGTGCCCTTTGGTACATGCAGGGCCCGTTCAATGCCGACGCTGCGCCGGAGATGGGCTGGCAGAGCAAACTGGTGCCGAAAGAGATCTATCGCCTTGGCATCGCCGCCACGGATCAGTGGGCAAAATCCATCAACGGTAAAACATTTGCCGAGCAAGACAGCGCTACCCGAGACGATCTGCTCAAGCAGCTTGAAGCTGGAACACCGCAATTCGACGCTGTTCCGGCGAAAATTTTCTTCAGTCTTTTGCTGCAAAACACCAAGGAAGGGTTCTTCTGCGACCCGATCCACGGCGGCAATAAAGGCATGGTCGGCTGGACCATGATCGGCTTCCCCGGCGCCCGCGCCGATTTCATGGATTGGGTGGAACGCAACGAGCAGTACCCCTTCCCGGCAGTTTCGATTCGCGGCGAGAGGGCGTGAGCATGGCAACGGTAATGAAAAAGGTCGACGCGGTGATCGTCGGTTTCGGCTGGACAGGCGCGATCATGGCCAAGGAGCTGACCGAGGCAGGCCTCAACGTGCTGGCGCTGGAACGCGGGCCGATGCAGGACACCTACCCTGACGGCAACTATCCTCAGGTGATTGACGAACTCACCTACAGCGTGCGTAAAAAACTCTTCCAGGACATCTCCAAGGAAACCGTCACCATCCGCCACAGCGTCAACGACATCGCCCTGCCGAACCGCCAGTTGGGCGCGTTCCTGCCGGGCAATGGCGTGGGCGGCGCCGGGCTGCACTGGTCGGGCGTGCACTTTCGCGTCGACCCGATCGAGCTGCGCATGCGCAGCCACTACGAAGAGCGCTACGGCAAAAGCTTCATCCCCAAGGACATGACCATCCAGGACTTCGGTGTCAGCTATGAAGAGCTGGAGCCGTTCTTCGACTTCGCCGAAAAAGTCTTCGGCACCTCCGGCCAGGCCTGGACCGTCAAAGGCCAGTTGGTCGGTCAGGGCAAGGGCGGCAATCCGTACGCCCCGGATCGTTCGAACCCGTTTCCGCTGGAAGCGCAGAAGAACACGGTTTCCGCACAGCTTTTCGGCAAAGCGGCTACGGAGGTGGGTTACAAACCCTACAACCTGCCTTCCGCCAATACGTCGGGTCCGTACACCAATCCTTACGGCGCACAAATGGGTCCGTGTAACTTCTGCGGTTTCTGCAGCGGTTACGTCTGCTACATGTACTCCAAAGCGTCGCCGAACGTGAATATTCTGCCGGCGCTGAAGCCGCTGCCGAACTTCGAACTGCGGCCCAACGCCCACGTTCTGCGGGTCAACCTCGACAGCACGAAAACCAAAGCCACCGGCGTCACCTACATCGACGGCCAGGGCCGCGAGATCGAGCAACCGGCCGATCTGGTAATCCTCGGCGCGTTCCAGTTGCACAACGTGCGCCTGATGCTGCTCTCCGGCATCGGCAAACCGTACGACCCGGTCAGCGGTGAAGGCGTAGTCGGGCGCAACTTCGCTTACCAGAACATGGCCACCATCAAGGCGTTCTTCGACAAGGACACCCACACCAACAACTTCATCGGTGCCGGCGGCAACGGTGTGGCGGTGGATGACTTCAACGCCGACAACTTCGATCACGGACCACACGGTTTCGTCGGTGGCTCGCCGATGTGGGTCAACCAGGCCGGCAGCCGACCGATCGCCGGCACCTCCAACCCGCCGGGCACGCCGGCCTGGGGCAGCGCGTGGAAACGCGCGACCGCCGATTACTACACCCACCAGGTGTCGATGGACGCCCACGGTGCGCATCAATCCTACCGTGGCAACTACCTCGATCTGGATCCGGTGTACCGCGATGCCTACGGCATGCCGCTGCTGCGGATGACGTTCGACTGGCAGGAAAACGACATCAAGATGAACCGCTTCATGGTCGAGAAAATGGGCAAGATCGCCGAGGCCATGGGCCCGAAGGCCATCGCCGTGATCGGCAAGAAGGTCGGCGACCACTTCAACACTGCGTCGTACCAGACCACCCACCTCAACGGTGGCGCGATCATGGGCACCGATCCGAAGACCAGCGCGCTCAATCGCTATCTGCAGAGCTGGGACGTGCACAACGTGTTCGTTCCGGGCGCCTCGGCGTTCCCGCAAGGCCTGGGTTACAACCCGACCGGCCTGGTCGCCGCGCTGACCTACTGGTCGGCGAAAGCGATTCGCGAGCAATACCTGAAAAACCCCGGCCCGCTGGTTCAGGCTTAAGGAGCGATGACCATGAAAACTCTCGTTATCGCGACCCTGGCCCTGCTCGGCAGCGTGGCCGTTCATGGCGCCGAAGTTGATCAATCCCTGATCAAACAAGGCGAATACCTCGCCCGCGCCGGCGACTGTGTGGCCTGCCACACGGCCAAGGACGGCAAGCCGTTCGCCGGTGGCCTGCCGATGGAAACCCCGATCGGCACAATCTACTCGACCAACATCACCCCGGACAAAACCGGCGTCGGTGACTACAGCTTCGAGGACTTCGACCAGGCCGTGCGGCATGGCGTGGCCAAAAACGGCAGTACCTTGTACCCGGCGATGCCGTACCCGTCCTACGCCCGCGTCAGCGAAACCGATATGCAGGCGCTCTACGCCTACTTCATGCACGGCGTTGCCCCAGTGGCACAGGAAAACAAAGCCAGCGATATTCCGTGGCCACTGAGCATGCGCTGGCCGCTGACGGGCTGGCGCTGGCTGTTCGCGCCGAAAGTCGAGGATTACAAAGCCGCGTCGGACGATGCCGTGGTCAGCCGTGGGGCGTATCTGGTGGAAGGCCTCGGACATTGCGGCGCCTGCCATACGCCACGAGCCCTGACCATGCAGGAAAAATCCCTGAGCGCGGCCGAAGGCAACAGTTTTCTGTCAGGCAGTGCGCCGCTGGAAGGCTGGATCGCCAAGAGCCTGCGCGGCGACCACAAGGACGGTCTCGGCAGCTGGAGCGAAGAGCAACTGGTGCAGTTCCTCAAGACCGGTCGCAGCGACCGCAGCGCGGTGTTCGGCGGCATGAGCGACGTGGTCACCCACAGCATGCAGTACATGACCGACGCCGACCTGACCGCGATTGCCCGTTACCTGAAATCGCTGCCGGCCAATGACCCTGCCGACCAGCCGCACCAGTACGACGAGAAAACTGCCAAGGCCTTGTGGAACGGGGATGACAGCCAACGTGGCGCGTCGGTGTACATCGATAACTGCGCGGCATGCCACCGTACTGACGGCCACGGCTACACCCGGGTGTTCCCGGCGCTGGCGGGCAACCCGGTGCTGCAATCGGATGACCCGACGTCGCTGATCCACATCGTGCTCAAGGGCGGTACCCTGCCGGCAACGCACACGGCACCGTCCACCTTCACCATGCCTGGCTTCGCCTGGCGCCTGTCGGATCAGGAAGTGGCGGATGTGGTGAGCTTTATTCGTGGAAGTTGGGGTAACAAGGCATCGGCCGTTACAGCCAAAGATGTTGCAAAGTTACGCACGGACGACATGACCACCACATCAACCGGCGATCTTGGACAAGTCACCAGTCATAACTAAATAAAACAACCCCTGCATGAATAAACATGCAGGGGTTATATATTCAACCGCTGTTACGGATTGGTAATGCTGACGTAGGCTTTAGCCAGGGCAATCAGTTTGGCTCGATCCTGCTCACCCACTTCTCCATCCCGATCCACATCGTGATTCAAACGGCCAAGACTGAAGGTACGCCCGCCGTCGCTGGACGTTGCGGTAACAAAAATCGGGTCCACCAGCATTTCAGTCTGCTGGCGAGCCTCGGCATCCCAGCCCAGTTCCTTGCGCGCCAGTTGCATGGAAACCAGTGTATTGGGCTCCGAAGGACCGGGTTGCATCATTTGCAGAAAAATTCCACGAGAATTAAAAAACGACATTATCAAATCCCTTTGTCTTTCATTTGATCAAGTGTTGTAAAGCGAAGTGGATGCTAGGGATATCAACAACAAACCACCAGCCAACTTGTGTTTCTTTAATTTGCACTCGAATAAAGTTCGTTATTTAAATAGGTAAGTAACTAACCCTGTCAATTATCAATCGACGCCGAACGGTAGTGGATCATCCGGCCTTCGACGGATACTGTATGCATATACAGATCAAGGAAACCCGTCATGACCACCCCCTTGCCCCCGCGCGGTCGCGGCACCGCCACCAACCCGCACAACCGCTTTGCGCCGAGTCGTTCGGTGGCCGAGGATGACGGCTGGTATCAGGAAGTACCCTTGACCCAGGGCACCGAAGTCAGTTTTGAAACCGCGAAGACCATCATCACCCGCAACACCTCGCCGGACCTGCCCTTCGACCGTTCGATCAATCCCTATCGCGGTTGCGAGCATGGCTGTATTTATTGCTACGCACGGCCCAGCCACGCCTATTGGGACATGTCGCCGGGGCTGGATTTCGAAACGAAGCTGATCGCCAAGACCAACGCCGCCCAGGTGCTGGAAGAACAGCTGGGGAAAAAAGGCTACCAATGCGCGCCGATCAACCTTGGTTCCAACACCGATCCCTATCAGCCGATCGAACGTGAACACCGGATCACCCGCCAGATCCTCGAAGTGCTGCTGCGCTACCGGCATCCGGTGACCATCGTCACCAAGGGTTCGCTGATCCTGCGCGATCTCGACCTGCTCACCGAACTGGCGCAACAGCGGTTGGTGGCAGTGATGATCAGCCTCACGACCCTGGATGATGAACTCAAACGCATCCTCGAACCCCGCGCCGCCGCGCCCAAGGCCCGGCTGCGGGCGATCCGGGTCATGCGCGAGGCAGGGGTTGCGGTGGGTGTGCTGTGTTCACCGATGATTCCGATGATCAACGACAGCGAAATCGAAAGCCTGCTGACCGAAGCCCATGCCGCCGGCGCCCAGAGCGCGGCCTACATGATGCTGCGGCTGCCGCTGGAAGTGGCGCCGCTGTTCGAGGAGTGGCTTGAGGCTCACTACCCGCAGCGCGCTGCCCATGTATTGAGCCTGATCCGCCAGAGTCGTGGCGGCGAGCTGTACGACAGCCGTTTCGGCGCCAGGATGCGCGGTGAAGGGCCGTTTGCCGACCTGCTCGCCCAGCGTTTCGCCAAAGCATTGAAACGCCTTGGGCTCAATCATCGCGAAGGCTTCAACCTCGATTGCACGGCCTTCTGTCCGCCGGGGCGCCAGATGGCGCTGATTTAGAAATTATTGGCCCTCTGATTGAGAGGAAGGAATGCCAGGCCGGGTTTACGTCAGTCACGTTTTTTGTGACCTGGAACACACGTTCTAGAGCGCTTCATTCAGTTTGAGTTAAGTTTCGGCGGTTACCTTGTTCATCGAGTGACTGATGGGTCGGGATGGCCCGGATGTTCTGAACAGCCACTGGCTTCACACCGGAATACACGGGAACGACTCCCCGAATCCGCCAATGAGGATGAATCATGAGTGACAAGGATAATCAGCCGTTGGCTGCGTCGGCGCCAGCCGCCTCCGTGGCGGAATCCGCCGATGCAGCGTTGAAGCATATCGTTGACGGTTTTTTGCATTTTCATCATGAGGTCTTTCCGCAGCAGGAAGAACTCTTCAAGAAACTCGCCACGGCCCAGTCGCCAAGGGCGATGTTCATCACCTGCGCCGACTCGCGCATCGTGCCCGAACTGATTACCCAGAGTTCGCCCGGCGATCTGTTCGTGACCCGTAACGTCGGCAACGTCGTGCCACCCTACGGCCAGATGAACGGCGGCGTTTCCACCGCCATCGAATACGCGGTACTGGCCCTTGGCGTGCAGCACATCATCATTTGCGGCCATTCCGATTGCGGCGCCATGCGCGCAGTGCTCAATCCGGGCAGCCTGGAAAAAATGCCGACGGTCAAAGCCTGGCTGCGCCACGCCGAAGTGGCGAAAACCATGGTGCATGACAACTGCAACTGCACCGACGAAAAAGAAAGCATGCCGATCCTCACCGAGGAGAACGTCATCGCCCAACTGCAGCACTTGCGTACCCATCCTTCGGTAGCCTCGCGAATGGCGAACGGTCATCTGTTCATCCATGGCTGGGTCTACAACATCGAAACCAGCGAAATCAAGGCTTACGACGCGGATCAGGGTTGCTTCCTGCCGCTCGACGGCAGCCATCCGATCCCGGTGGCGACGCCCAAAGCGCGCTTCTGAATCCTCCTAAAAATCTGTGTGGTTTGACGCCGGCCGCTGTTTCAGCGGTCCGGCATCGCCACGCCTGAAGAAAACTTCGGGAGTATCGCCATGCGTGCGGCTCAATTGAAAGCTGTATTGCCACGGGAGCTGCTCGCTTCAGTGGTTGTGTTTCTGGTCGCCCTGCCACTGTGCATGGGCATTGCCATTGCGTCAGGGCTGCCGCCGGCCAAAGGCCTGATCACCGGGATCATCGGCGGTCTGGTGGTGGGCTGGCTGGCGGGTTCGCCGTTGCAGGTCAGCGGGCCGGCGGCGGGTCTGGCGGTGCTGGTGTTCGAGCTGGTGCGCCAGCACGGCATCGAAATGCTCGGGCCGATCCTGCTGCTCGCCGGTTTCCTGCAACTGGTAGCGGGACGCCTGAAACTCGGTTGCTGGTTCCGGGTCACGGCGCCAGCGGTGGTATACGGCATGCTTGCCGGGATTGGCGTGCTGATCGTGCTCTCGCAGGTGCATGTGATGCTCGACGCTTCGCCCAAACCCTCCGGCCTCGACAACCTCACGGCCTTCCCCGGCGCGGTGGCGCAGGCCTTGCCGTCCGTTGGCTGGCAGGCCGGGTTGCTCGGGCTGTCGACCATCGCCGTGATGTGGCTGTGGGAGAAATTCCGCCCACATTCGCTGCGCTTCATTCCGGGTGCATTGCTCGGTGTCGGCCTGGCGACAGGTGCCAGTCTGCTGCTGGCGTTGCAGGTCAAACGTGTTGAAGTGCCGGCGAATCTGGCCGAAGCCATCGACTGGCTGAAACCGGCGGATCTGCTCAGTCTGGCTGACCCGACGCTGCTGATCGCCGCGTTCGCCGTGGCCTTCATTGCCAGCGCCGAAACCCTGCTGTCCGCCGCCGCAGTGGATCGCATGCACAGCGGCCCGCGTTCGGATTTCGACCGTGAACTGTCGGCACAAGGCGTCGGCAATATGCTCTGTGGTCTGGTCGGCGCACTGCCGATGACCGGGGTGATCGTACGCAGTTCGGCCAACGTCCAGGCCGGTGCCACCACGCGTTACTCGACGATTTTTCATGGCCTGTGGCTGCTGGCCTTTGTGCTGTTGCTGTCGAGCCTGTTGCAGAGCATTCCGGTGGCGAGTCTGGCGGGCGTCCTGGTCTACACCGGCTTCAAACTGGTGGATCTCAAAGCGTTCCGCGGTCTGGGCCGCTATGGCCGGATGCCGATGTTTACCTACGCCGCCACGGCGCTGGCGATCATCTTCACTGACCTGTTGACCGGCGTGCTGATCGGTTTCGGCCTGACCCTGGTGAAACTGGCGTTCAAGGCCTCGCGCCTGAAAATCAGCCTGATCGATCTGCCGCAGGAAGGTGAAATGGAGTTGCGTCTGGTGGGCGCGGCAACGTTCCTCAAAGTGCCGGCACTGACTCAGGTGCTGGGCAGCATTCCGCCGGGCACGACGGTGCATGTGCCGCTCAACAATCTGAGCTACATCGACCATTCGTGTCTGGAACTGCTCGAAGAGTGGGGCCGGGCGAATGTGGCCAAGGGGGCGAAACTGTTGATCGAGTCGCGCGGGTTGAAACGCAGGCTTGAGGGACGGATCCGCACCACCACCGGGATCGGTGCGGCGGGCTGAAAACATTTGGGGGAACAGAGCAATCTGTTCCCCCAATCGTTTGCGCAGAGATCAAGCCGCAGGCTGATCCAGCTCCAGGCCCACGCCCAGACGGCGGCTCATGCACGGCCAGCGTTTCCACGCCGCGCCGGTGTCCGGGCTGCTGAGTTTCTCGCGGTAGGCTTCCACCGACTCCAGCGCAAAGCTGTCGTCGTCGAGCATGCTGTCCACTGCGTGATGCACCACTTCGTCGAGTTGGTTGGCAAACTCCTCACCGATCAACTGGTGAGCAATCAGATTGGCGACCGTCATGTCCAATGGGATCAGTGGCTGGCCGAAATGCTTGATGTACAGGTCGTTGACCTCTTCGACAAAACGGTGTGCCAGATAGGCCTCGTCCAGCAGACTGTCCAGGCCCACGGGCGGCTGGATGAAGTACTGTTCGGCGATTTTCAGCACCGGTTTGATCTGCGACTCGATTCCCGCTTCCCTGGCGACTTCATTGGCTGCATCCAGCAGGTCTGGCACTTCGTCGATGTAGGCGGCGACAAAACGCGTCAGCACGCCGTTGGCGTCGGTTTCCGGCAACTGGATGGCCGGATGCAGGTGTTGCAGTTGGGCTTCCAGCTGACGGGTCAGCTTTCCGGTTTCAATCTCGTGTTGTCGGGCTATATGTATTTGCTCGCGCAATGCGGCGGTGTTCATGAAAACTCCAGGAAACAAGGCAATGAAATAGGGAAGACATAACTTAGCTGGCTTACGAAAAATGCTAAGACGCATTTGTCATAATTATTTCATCCTTGATGCACCGGCGTTATATCGGTTTGCCACCACTCGTCTGCATCCTTCTCCATCCGTGCCCTTGAACGCAAGTGCCAGCTGTTTCATTCGATTTACGTCCGCACATTGCATTTTTCAGCGGCTGTCTATACTCGCCAATGAATGGAGTTAGCTGATGACGCCCGACTGCCCACGCAGCAAGGCCCGGCGATTCAAGTTCGTAGTCTGATGCAGCCGCTCCCTTGCCTCTGGTGAAAGCCGGCGGGATAACAAGAACGATAAGGGGAACCCGCAATGATGCGACATCCACACGTCTGGATGGGCCTCCTGTTGTGGTCGATTTTCAGCCCGGCGCAAGCTGCCTGGACTGTGAATATGGCGCCTGGAGCGACTGAAATCAGTCACGCAGTATTCGACCTGCACATGACCATTTTCTGGATCTGTGTGGTAATCGGGATCATCGTCTTCGGCGCCATGTTCTGGTCGATGATGGTGCACCGCCGTTCTACCGGGCAGGTCGCCGCAAAATTCCACGAAAGCACCACCGTCGAAATTCTCTGGACCGTCGTCCCGCTGCTGATCCTGGTGGCGATGGCCGTTCCGGCGACCGCGACCCTGATCAAGATGTACGACACCAGTGAGCCGGATATCGATATCCAGATCACCGGCTATCAGTGGAAGTGGCACTACAAATACCTGGGCCAGGACGTCGAGTTCTTCAGCAACCTGGCCACGCCCGCCGAACAGATCCACAACAAGGAAGCCAAGGGCGAGCATTACCTGCTTGAGGTCGACAAGCCGCTGGTGCTGCCGACTGGCGCCAAGGTGCGCTTCCTCGTGACCTCCGCTGACGTGATCCACTCCTGGTGGGTGCCGGCCTTCGCGGTCAAGCGCGATGCGATTCCCGGATTCGTCAACGAAGCCTGGACCCGCATCGACAAGCCCGGCATTTACCGAGGCCAGTGCGCCGAGCTGTGCGGCAAGGATCACGGCTTCATGCCGATCGTGGTCGACGTCAAAGACAAGGCCGATTACGACAAATGGCTCGCCGAACGCAAGGCCGAAGCGATGCAGCTCAAGGAGCTGACCAGCAAGGAATGGACCCTCGACGAGCTCAAGGAACGTGGCGACAAGATCTACCACACCACCTGCGTCGCCTGTCACCAGGCTGAAGGCCAGGGCCTGCCTCCGATGTTCCCTGCGCTCAAGGGCTCGAAAATCGCCACCGGTCCGAAAGAGGCGCACCTGAGCATTGTCTTCCACGGCAAGCCCGGCACCGCCATGGCGGCGTTCGGCAAGCAACTCTCGGAAGTCGATATCGCAGCGGTCGTGACCTACGAACGTAACGCCTGGGGCAACAACAAGGGCGACATGGTCACGCCAAAAGAAGTGCTGGAGCTGAAACAGGCGGAAAGCAAATGAGCCGGTCTATTGCGTACTTCGTGAACCGGTCGGAGCCCTGCGCCCCGGCCTGCCCAGTCCACTCACATGAAGGAGACCGGCCATGAGCGCTGTCATCGATGACCACGGTCATGCCGACCACGACCACGCACACGGCCCCGCCAAAGGCCTGATGCGCTGGGTGCTGACCACCAACCACAAGGACATCGGCACGCTGTACCTGTGGTTTGCGTTCTGCATGTTCCTGCTCGGCGGCTCGTTCGCCATGGTGATCCGCGCCGAGCTGTTCCAGCCCGGCCTGCAGATAGTCGAGCCGGCGTTCTTCAACCAGATGACCACCATGCATGGCCTGGTCATGGTGTTCGGTGCGGTGATGCCGGCGTTCGTCGGTCTCGCCAACTGGATGATCCCATTGATGATCGGCGCGCCGGACATGGCCCTGCCGCGGATGAACAACTTCAGCTTCTGGCTGCTGCCGGCGGCGTTCCTGCTGCTGGTCTCGACCCTGTTCACCCCCGGTGGCGGGCCGAACTTCGGCTGGACGTTCTATGCCCCCCTTTCCACCACCTACGCGCCGGAAAGCGTGACGTTCTTCATCTTCGCCATCCACCTGATGGGGATCAGTTCGATCATGGGCGCGATTAACGTGATCGCCACCATCCTCAACCTGCGCGCCCCCGGCATGACCCTGATGAAAATGCCGCTGTTCGTCTGGACCTGGCTGATCACCGCGTTCCTGCTGATCGCGGTGATGCCGGTGCTGGCCGGGTGCGTGACGATGATGCTGATGGACATCCACTTCGGCACCAGCTTCTTCAGTGCCGCCGGTGGCGGTGATCCGGTGCTGTTCCAGCATGTGTTCTGGTTCTTCGGCCACCCCGAGGTGTACATCATGATCCTGCCGGCCTTCGGCGCCGTCAGCCAGATCATCCCGACTTTCTCGCGCAAGCCGCTGTTCGGCTACACCTCGATGGTCTACGCCACGGCGAGCATCGCGTTTCTGTCGTTCATCGTCTGGGCGCACCACATGTTCGTGGTGGGCATTCCGCTGGTGGGCGAGTTGTTCTTCATGTACGCGACGATGCTGATTGCGGTGCCGACCGGGGTGAAGGTGTTCAACTGGGCCAGCACCATGTGGCAGGGTTCGATGACCTTCGAGACGCCGATGCTGTTCGCCGTGGCGTTCGTGATCCTGTTCTCCATCGGCGGTTTCTCCGGGCTGATGCTGGCCATCGCCCCGGCGGACTTCCAGTACCAGGACACCTACTTCGTGGTCGCGCACTTCCACTACGTACTGGTGCCGGGAGCGATCTTCGGGATCTTCGCCTCCGCCTATTACTGGCTGCCGAAATGGACCGGCCACATGTACGACGAAACCCTGGGCAAGCTGCACTTCTGGCTGTCCTTTGTCGGCATGAACCTGACGTTTTTCCCGATGCACTTCGTCGGCCTGGCGGGCATGCCCCGGCGGATTCCGGACTACAACCTGCAGTTCGCCGACTTCAACATGGTGTCGTCGATCGGCGCGTTCATGTTCGGCGCCACGCAGATCTTCTTCCTGTTCATCGTGATCAAAACCATCCGTGGCGGCGAACCGGCTCCGGCCAAACCGTGGGATGGCGCCGAAGGTCTGGAATGGAGCGTGCCGTCACCAGCGCCGTATCACACCTTCACCACACCGCCGGAAGTGAAATGAACCCTGTAGCCGTTGAGGGCCGCCACCATGGCTGACTCGATTTCGATGAAGAAGCTGGTCACCCGACTGCTCGGCGTGGTGGTGGCGATGTTCGTCTTCGGCTTTGCCCTGGTGCCGATCTACGACGTGATGTGCAAGGCGTTCGGTATCAACGGCAAGACCGCCGGGCAGTACGAGGGCGAGCAGACCGTCGATGCTTCGCGGCAGGTCCGGGTGCAGTTTCTGTCGACCAACACCGCCGACATGCCGTGGGATTTCTATCCCAAGCATGACGAACTCACAGCCAACCCCGGCGCGGTGAACGAGATGATCTTCATCGCCCGCAACCCGACCGACAAACCGATGAGCGCGCAAGCGGTGCCGAGCATCGCGCCGAGCAATGCGGCGGCGTATTTCCACAAGACCGAATGCTTTTGCTTTACCCAGCAGGTGCTGCAGCCCGGTCAGCAGATCGAGATGCCGGTGCGTTTCATCGTTGACCGCGACATGCCCAAGGACGTGAAGCACCTGACGCTGTCCTACACGCTGTTCGATATCACCGCCCGACATCCTCCGGTGGCTGCAAACACTGGCGGTTAAGCGTGCCCGATAAGGAGAACAATAAATGGCAACTCATGAGCACTATTACGTCCCGGCCCAGAGCAAGTGGCCGATCGTGGCCACGGTGGGGATGTTCGTCACCGTGTACGGTCTGGCGACCTGGTTCAACGATCTGAAGGCAGCGCGTCCGGAATCCCACGGCCCGCTGATCTTTTTCGTCGGTGGGCTATTGCTGGCGTACATGCTGTTCGGCTGGTTCGGCGCGGTGATCAAGGAAAGCCGAGCGGGGTTGTACAGCCCGCAGCTGGACCGCTCGTTCCGCTGGGGCATGAGCTGGTTCATCTTCTCCGAGGTGATGTTCTTCATCGCCTTCTTCGGCGCGCTGTTCTATGTGCGGCACGTCTCCGGCCCGGCACTGGGCGGCGAAGGCACCAAAGGCATCGCCCACATGCTCTGGCCAAACTTTCAGTTCACCTGGCCGCTGCTGCACACGCCGGATCCGAAACTGTTCCCGCCGCCCAAGGAAGTCATCAGCCCCTGGGGCCTGCCGCTGATCAACACCATTCTGCTGGTGAGCTCCAGCGTGACCATCACCATCGCCCACCACGCGCTGAAGAAAGGTCATCGCGGCGCGCTGAAACTGTGGCTGGCGATCACCGTGCTGCTGGGTTGCGCGTTCCTCGGCTTCCAGGCCGAGGAATACATCCACGCCTACCACGAACTGGGGCTGACGCTAGGCTCGGGCATCTACGGCGCGACGTTCTTCATGCTCACCGGTTTCCACGGCGCCCACGTGACCATTGGCACGATCATTCTGTTCGTGATGCTGATGCGCATCATGAAGGGCCACTTCGACAACGAACATCAGTTCGGCTTTGAAGCAGCGAGCTGGTACTGGCACTTCGTCGATGTGGTGTGGATCGGCTTGTTCATCTTCGTTTACGTGCTCTGAGGATCAACCTACCAAGGCGCGTGCGACACCAGTTGGCCGCTGTAGAAACCCCAGGCGATCAGGCCGACGGTGACGGCGGCCAACGTCACCCGAACACTCAAGGCGATCACCAGGCGATTCGAGCTGCTGTCGTCCTTGACCAGGAAAAACAGGCCGCTGAACAGGCTGACCACCGTGGCAATCAGCATCAGGACGATGGCTGCTTTGAGCATGGGAAGAACTCCGGGGGAACAAGCGATGCACTTGAGTATAGCGATCGCACTCACTGATTTTCCGGCGCAACCATGAAGCGCTTCCGGCCGGGCGTCGTGCCGACACTGGTGGTCGGCCTGCTGCTGCCGTTGCTGGTTTCGCTGGGCTTCTGGCAACTGGGCCGGGGCGCGGAAAAAACCGCCCTGCTCGCCAGCTACGCCGAACGCCGCGCCGCCGAACCGATGGCCAGCACCGAGTTGCTGCACAGCGCTGATCCGGCCTTTCGCCGGGTGCATCTGCACGGCCAGTTCGATGCCGCCCACAGCCTGTTGCTGGATAACCGTCAGCGCAACGGCAAGGTCGGCGTCGAACTGCTGCAACCGTTCCAGGATCAACGCAGCGGTCAGTGGCTGCTGGTCAATCGCGGCTGGCTGCCGTGGCCGGACCGGCGCACGGCCCCGCAATTCAACACGCCGGCTGACGCCGTGAATGTCGATGCCTGGGTGTATGTCGCCCCCGGCGCCACCTTCCAGCTGCATGCCGATCCGGTCAGCAGCATCTGGCCGCAAACCGTCACCGCCATCGAACCCGCCAAGCTGTGGAAAACCCTCGAACGCGACGGCTTCGCCTACGAATTACGTGCCGAACCCGGCCCGGCCAGCTATCAGGCTGACTGGCCGGTGGTCGCAATGGGCCCGGAAAAACACCTTGGTTACGCCGTGCAGTGGTTCGCCATGGCCACCGCCCTGCTCGGTCTCTACCTCTATCTCGGCTGGCACAACGCAAAGGAGAAACACCATGGGAGCGGCCATGAATCCACCCAGCATGTCTGAAACGAAAGCCCCGGCCAGTCGCCGTCGCGGACGCATCCAGCTGCTGCTGATCGTGCTCGGTGTGGTCGGTCCGATGATCCTCGCCACCGGCATGTACAAGCTGCAGTTCTGGGTGCCGGAAGGTCGCAGCTATCACGGCGAACTGATCGGCAACGGCCAGACCCGCGCCGACCTCGGCATCCAGTCCGACGAAACGCGCTGGCAGATGCTGGTCACCGCGCCGAAGGATTGCGCGGTGGACTGTCAGCAACTGGTGTACCTGGCGCGCCAGATCCAGATCGGCCTGGGCCGTGAAGCCGGGCGCGCCAGCCATGCACTCGCTGCTGCGCAACCGCTGGGCGCCGACTATGAAGCCAAGCTGACCCGCGAATACCCGCAGCTGCAACGTTACCCGCTGGACGCAGCGACTTTCAGCAAGGCCACGGGCGACAAGGCCACGCCGCAACTGTGGATCATCGATCCCCACGGCAACCTCGTGCTGCGCTACGACCCGAGCGTCAAAGGCAAGGATCTGCTCAACGACCTGCGCCACCTGCTGAAACTGTCGAACATCGGATAAGGGCATCGTCATGGCCAAACCTGGATTTCGCCTCGCGCTGTTTGCCACGCTGCTGGCACTGATCGTGGTGCTGCTCGGCGCCTACACCCGCCTGACTCATGCCGGCCTCGGCTGCCCTGACTGGCCGGGCTGCTACGGCTTCATCAGCGTGCCGAAGAGCGAAGCCCAACTGGCCCATGCCGAACTGCACTACCCCGACTCACCGGTGGAGGCGCACAAGGGCTGGAACGAGATGATCCACCGCTATTTCGCCGGCACCCTCGGCATGTTGATCTCGATTCTGGCCGGGCGGGCGTGGGTCAATCGTCGTCATCCGGGGCAACCGCTGAAACTGCCGCTGTTTCTGCTGGCGGTGGTGTTCGCCCAGGCGGCGTTCGGCATGTGGACGGTGACGCTCAAGCTCTGGCCGCAGGTGGTGACCGGGCATTTGCTGGGCGGTTTCGCGACCTTGAGCCTGCTGTTTCTGCTGACCTTGCGACTGTCCGGTGTGCTGCCGGCGCTGACCGTGCCCAAGCGTTTGCAATACTGGGCTACCGCCGGACTGTTATTGGTGATCGGCCAGATCGCCCTCGGTGGCTGGGTCAGTTCCAACTACGCGGCAGTGGCCTGCATCGACTTCCCGACCTGTCACGGCCAATGGCTGCCGCCGGCGGATTTCGCCAACGGCTTTCACCTGACCCAACACATCGGCCCCAATTACCTCGGCGGGCAACTCGACAGCGATGCACGCACGGCGATTCACCTGACCCACCGCATCGGCGCGTTGCTGGTGACAGTCGTGCTGCTCGGTCTGGCCTGGCAGCTGAAAGTGGTCGGCATGACGCGACTGGCCGGGCTGGTACTGATCGCCCTCGCCGCGCAGATCACCCTCGGCATCAGCAACGTGCTGTTCCATCTGCCGCTGCCGGTGGCCGTGGCGCATAACGCCGGCGGTGCAGCGTTGCTGCTGACGATGGTGCTGGTCAACTATCACGCGCGGACCAGCCTGGTTCGGGTCAAGCAGCCGATGATCGCGCGCTGGCGCCTGAGCCCGCGCAAACACTCGGCGGCGCCCATCACTATTAAAGGAGAGACGCCATGGCGATTCTGATCGGCGAACGTCCGGCGCAGGCGCTGTGGCGCGATTACCTGGAGCTGACCAAACCGAAAGTCGTGGTGCTGATGCTGATCACCTCGCTGGTGGGCATGTTCCTCGCGACCCGCGCCGGGGTGCCGTGGACGGTGCTGGTGTTCGGCAACCTGGGGATCGCGTTGTGTGCCGGGGGCGCGGCGGCGGTCAATCATGTGGTGGATCGGCGCATCGATGCCGTCATGGCGCGCACCCATAAACGCCCGTTGGCAGAAGGCAGGGTTTCGCCCACCGCGGCACTGACCTTTGCGCTGGTGCTGGCGTTGCTCGGTCAGGCCTTGCTACTGACCTTCACCAATCCTTTGACCGCCTGGCTGACACTGGCCTCGCTGCTCGGCTACGCGGTGATCTACACCGGTTTCCTCAAACGCGCGACGCCGCAGAACATCGTCATCGGCGGCCTCGCCGGTGCCGCCCCGCCGCTGCTCGGCTGGACCGCTGCCACCGGCCACATCGGTGCCGAACCGTTGCTGCTGGTGCTGATCATCTTCGCCTGGACCCCGCCGCACTTCTGGGCGCTGGCCATCCACCGCAAGGAGGAATACGCCAAGGCCGACATTCCAATGTTGCCGGTCACCCACGGCGAGCACTACACCAAGGTGCACATTCTGCTGTACACCTTCGCCCTGCTGGCGGTGAGCCTGCTGCCATATGTGATCCACATGAGCGGCCTGCTGTACCTGATCTGTGCGCTCGGTCTGGGCGCGAGGTTTCTGCAATGGGCCGTGGTGCTGTACCGTGGCACTCGGCCGCACGCGGCGATCAACACCTTCAAGTACTCTATCTGGTACCTGTTTCTGCTGTTCATCGCCCTGCTCGTAGACCACTACCTACTGTTGAACCTATGACTCGAACCCAGAAAACCGTCTTCATCCTCGTCGCCGTGATCGCGCTGATCCTCGGCCTGACCGTCAACAAAGTGCTGAGCGGCAAGGGCCAGGGCGACCCGACCGCACTGATCGACGCCGGCATCATCCTGCTGCCGCAGAGCCGCAACCTGCCGGACGTGACGATGACCAATCAGGACGGCCAACCGGTCACGGTCAACGAGCTCAAAGGCAAGTGGAGCCTGTTGTTCTTCGGCTACACCTTCTGCCCGGACATCTGCCCGACCACCCTCGCCCAACTGCGCCAGATCAAGAGCGAACTGCCGAAGGATGCGGTGGATAAATTGCAGATCGTGCTGGTCAGCGTCGACCCGAACCGCGACAACCCTGCACAGTTGAAGCAATACCTGGGCTACTTCGATCCCCAGTTCGTCGGCCTGACGCCGAAGTCGATCGACGAGCTGCAAAAGGTGGCGAATGCGGTGAGCATTCCGTTCATTCCGGCCGATACCAGCAAACCGAATTACACGGTGGATCACAGCGGGAATCTGGCGGTGATCGGGCCGGACGGTACGCAGCGCGGGTTCATTCGTGCGCCGTTGAACAATGCCAAGCTGGTGGCGCAGTTACCGGTGATGCTCAACCGCAAGTAAAAATGAACGCACAGAAAAGGGGACGCCACTGGCGTCCCCTTTTTCGTTTTTGATCGTTCCCACGCTCTGCGTGGGAATGCAGCAAGGGACGCTCTGCGTCCTAGCGGACGCGAAGCGTCCGGGATGCATGCCCACGCAAAGCATGGGCACGATCAGATCAGAAGGCCGGCAGCACCGCGCCTTTGTACTTCTCGGTAATGAATTTCTTCACTTCCGGGCTGTGCAGCGCAGCGGCCAGTTTCTTCATGGCGTCGCTGTCCTTGTTGTCCGCACGGGACACCAGGATGTTCACGTAAGGCGAGTCGCTGCCTTCGATGACCAGCGCATCCTTGGACGGATCAAGCTTGGCTTCCAGCGCATAGTTGGTGTTGATCAGCGCCAGGTCGACCTGGGTCAGCACGCGCGGGATGGTCGCGGCTTCCAGTTCACGGATCTTCAGGTCTTTCGGGTTCTGGGCGATGTCCTTGACGGTCGACAGGATGTTGGTCGGATCCTTCAGGGTGATCACACCGGCCTTGGCCAGCAGCAACAGCGCACGGCCGCCGTTGGTGGCGTCGTTCGGGATGACCACGTTGGCGCCGCTTGGCAGCTCTTCGATTTTCTTGATCTTGCTGGAGTAGGCGCCCAGTGGTTCCAGGTGCACGCCGGTCACGGACACCAGGCTGGTGCCCTTGGCCTTGTTGAACTCATCGAGGTACGGCTGGTGCTGGAAGAAGTTGGCGTCCAGACGCTTTTCGGCCACCTGGACGTTCGGCTGAACGTAGTCGGTGAAGACCTTGACCTTCAGATCCACGCCTTCTTTGGCCAGTACCGGCTTCACGAATTCGAGGATTTCCGCGTGCGGCACCGGGGTGGCGGCAACGGTCAGGGTTTGCTCGGCATGGGCCGAGAACGCTGCGACGGCAGCCAGGGCAACGATCAGTTTTTTCATTCAGCTAACTCCTTTTTACGGCGCCCGTCTGGCGCCTGCCAGCGAATGGCCGGCTCATGTCATTACAAAACCGGTTATTTGCGCGAGAAGTGCACGACCAGTCGGTCGCCTACCATTTGCAGCACTTGCACCAGAATCAGCAGCAATACCACGGTGACAATCATCACGTCGGTCTGGAACCGCTGGTAGCCGAAACGGATCGCCAGGTCACCCAGGCCACCGGCACCGACCACACCGGCCATCGCCGTGTAGGAAACCAGTGTAATCGCCGTCACCGTAATCGCTGCGAAGATGCCTGGGCGGGCCTCCGGCAGCAAGGCGTTCATGATGATCTGGCGAGTGGTCGCGCCCATCGACTGGGTCGCTTCGATGATGCCGCGATCGACTTCACGCAACGCGGTTTCCACCAGCCGCGCGAAGAACGGCGTCGCACCCACCACCAGCGGCGGAATCGCACCGGCCACGCCCAGCGAGGTGCCGGTGATCAGCACGGTGAACGGGATCATCACAATCAGCAGAATAATGAACGGCAGCGAACGCAGGATGTTCACCACCAGCGACAGCAAGGCGTACACGCCTTTGGCTTCGAGCAACTGACGTGGGCTGCACAGAAACAGCAACACGCCCAGCGGCAAGCCGAGCAGCACGGTGAACAGCAGCGAACCGCCGAGCATCATCATGGTGTCGCCGGTGGCGAGCCAGATTTCGTACCAGTCGATATTGGTGAAGAAACTCATCAGGTCTTCCATTAGCGCAACACCTCCATGTGAACGTCAGCGGCGGTGAAGCGGGCGAACGCCGCTTCCATGTCGCCACCGGTGACGGCGAGGGTCAATTGCCCGTAGGGAATGTCTTTGATGCGGTCGATGCGACCGGCCAGGATGCTGTAGTCCACACCGGTTTCCCGGGCGACGGTACCGAGCAACGGCGCGTAGGTCGCTTCGCCCTGGAAGGTCAGACGCACGATGCGGCCCGGCACATGAGCGAAGTCATCGCGTTGCTCGCTTTCGTCGATCTGTTCGTCTTCCTGCACGAAACGCTTGGTGGTCGGGTGCTTCGGATGCAGGAACACATCGGCCACCGAACCTTGCTCGACAATCACACCGGCATCCATCACGCCGACCTGATCGCACACGCGGCGGATCACATCCATCTCGTGGGTGATCAGGACGATGGTCAGCTTCAGCTCGCGGTTGATCTCGGCCAGCAGTTGCAGGACCGACGCCGTGGTCTGCGGGTCAAGAGCGCTGGTGGCTTCGTCGCACAGCAGGATCTTCGGTTTGGTCGCGAGCGCGCGTGCGATGCCGACGCGCTGCTTCTGGCCACCGGAAAGCTGTGCCGGATACTTTTTGGCGTGATCGGACAGACCGACCCGCGCCAGCAACTCGGCCACACGCTGATCGATCTCGGCACGGGACAGTTCACCGGCCAGGGTCAGCGGCAGCGCGACGTTGTCGGCCACGGTCTTGGACGCCAGCAGGTTGAAGTGCTGGAAGATCATCCCGACCTGCTGACGGAAACGGCGCAGGCCTTTGGCGTCCAGCGCGGTGACTTCTTCGCCGTCGACGATGATCTTGCCGCCACTGGATTGCTCCAGGCGATTGATCAGACGCAGCAGGGTACTTTTTCCCGCACCGGAATGGCCAATCAGGCCGAAAACCTGACCGTTCTCGATGGAGAAGCTGGTCGGGTGCAGCGCGGTGATGTCCTTACCGGCGACGCGGTAAGTCTTATGAACGTTTTGAAACTCGATCACGTAGCGAACCTTGTGGGGCGCGTTGGAAAAGGATCAGCGGTTAGCCGGGCGCGCATTTTAGCCTGTCCGTATAGAGGTTATTAGCATTTATTCCGCATTCAACCTGTCATTTGGCAATAACGCGATCAAAGGTCATAAAAAAGGAACGCCCAAAAACCTCATCAGTCACTAGTTAAGCGACTTGAAACTCCGGGCGCCGTGTCCGGAAACCACTCAAGAGCCTCGGCAGCACCGGGGTCAAACGAGGAGTTTACGTCTGATGAGCAGCAAAAAACCTGTCCCTTCCAAAAGTGAGCTGGCCGGAACCGATACTCTGGATCGCGCCAACACCAACGCCAAACTCGACAGTCTTGAAAAATTTCGCTCCGACGCCACCGGCCAGGCCCTGCGCACCAATCAGGGCGTGAAGGTCGCAGACAACCAGAACACGCTGAAGGCCGGCGCTCGCGGGCCGTCGCTGCTGGAAGACTTCATCATGCGTGAAAAGATCACGCACTTTGACCATGAGCGGATTCCCGAGCGCATCGTCCACGCCCGCGGCACCGGCGCCCATGGTTTCTTTCAGAGCTACGAGAACCATTCGGCGCTGACCAAGGCCGGTTTCCTGCAGGATCCGGGAAAGAAAACCCCGGTGTTCGTGCGTTTTTCCACGGTGCAGGGGCCACGCGGTTCCGGCGACACCGTGCGTGACGTGCGTGGTTTTGCCGTGAAGTTCTTCACCGACGAAGGCAACTTCGATCTGGTCGGCAATAACATGCCGGTATTTTTCATTCAGGACGCGATCAAGTTTCCCGACTTCGTCCACGCGGTAAAACCCGAACCGCACAACGAAATACCCACCGGCGGCTCCGCGCACGACACCTTCTGGGATTTCGTGTCGCTGGTGCCGGAATCGGCGCACATGGTGATCTGGGCCATGTCCGACCGGGCCATCCCGAAAAGCCTGCGCAGCATGCAGGGCTTCGGTGTGCACACCTTCCGCCTGATCAACGCCGAGGGCAAATCGCGCTTCGTCAAATTCCACTGGCGCCCTACCGCCGGTACCTGTTCGCTGGTGTGGGACGAGGCGCAAAAGCTTGCGGGTAAAGACACCGACTACCACCGGCGCGATCTCTGGGAAGCCATCGAGATGGGTGATTACCCGGAATGGGAACTTGGCGTACAGATCATCGAGGAGGAAAACGAACACGACTTCGATTTCGACATCCTCGACCCGACCAAACTGATCCCCGAGGAAATCGTCCCGATCACGCCGCTGGGCAAGATGACCCTCAATCGCAACCCGGACAACTTCTTCGCCGAGACTGAACAGGTCGCGTTCTGCCCCGGCCATATCGTGCCGGGGATCGACTTCTCCAATGACCCGCTGCTGCAAGGTCGGCTGTTTTCCTACACCGATACGCAAATCAGCCGACTTGGCGGGCCGAACTTTCATGAGCTGCCGATCAATCGCCCGGTCGCGCCATTCCACAACGGCCAACGCGATGCCCAGCACCGTACGGTGATCGACAAGGGCCGCGCCTCTTACGAACCGAACTCCATCGATGGTGGCTGGCCGAAAGAAACGCCACCGGCGGCGCAGGACGGCGGGTTCGAAAGCTATCCGGAGCGGATCGACGCGCACAAGATCCGTCAGCGCAGCGAGTCGTTCAGCGATCACTTCTCCCAGGCTCGGCTGTTCTTCAACAGCATGAGCCCGCACGAGAAAGAGCACATCATCGCTGCCTACAGCTTCGAGCTGGGCAAGGTTGAGCGTGAATTCATCCGGGCGCGGGAAGTGAACGAGATTCTCGCCAACATCGACCTGGAACTGGCCAAACGCGTGGCGGCCAACCTGGGTCTGCCGGCGCCAGGCAAAGGTACCGTGGACGTGCCGAAAACTTCACTGGATCGCTCGCCAGCGTTGAGTCAGGCCAACCTGTTGCCGGAAAACATCAAGACACGGAAAGTCGCGATCCTTGCGGCCAACGGTGTCGATGGTGCGGCGATTGATGCGATGAAGAAGGCGCTGGCGGCAGAAGGTGCGCACGCCAAGCTGCTTGGCCCGACTTCGGCGCCAGTGAAGACCGCCGATGGCAAAACCCTGGCGGTGGATGCATCGATGGAAGGCATGCCATCGATTGCATTTGATGCGGTATTCGTGCCGGGTGGCGCGGCGTCGATCAAGGCGTTGAGCGGTGACGGCGTGGCGTTGCACTACCTGCTGGAGGCGTACAAACACTTGAAGGCAATCGCGCTGCATGGCGAGGCCAAACAGTTGCTGGACGTGCTGAAGCTGGAGGCGGATGCCGGATTGCTGGAGGGCAAGGATGTTAGCGCGCTGACCAAGCCATTCTTTGCGGCGATCGGGCAGCATCGGGTTTGGGACCGGGAGCCCAAGGCCAAGGCCATTCCTGCTTAAGGCTGTTGGTTGACTGAAAGGACGCCTTCGCGAGCAAGCCCGCTACCACATTGGTTCTCACATGAACTCAATGCGGGAGCGGGCTTGCTCGGGCGGCGTTCCGACGAAGCTTTTCAGGGTTTGCGCGGGCTCAGAACCATCTGTGCCGGCACGCTGCGCAGAATCTGTTTCTCGATTTTCAGATCGAAATCCGGATCAAGCTTCTTCACGCGCTTGGTGATCAACGTCGCCAGCCACGGGTAATCATTGGTGCGTGGAGCCTGAATGCTTACCGCACAGTCGTAATTCACCACATCGGCGGCGATCGCATCCAGTTGGCGACGAAGTTTGCGGCTGTCGGTGATATTCAGCGCGACCGTAGTGCTTTGCGCAGTCGGATCGATCACCTTGGCTTTCGGCTTGGCTTCAGCGGCTTGCAGCGCCGCTTCGGCTTTCTCCAGTTCAGCCTTGCGCGCTTCAGTGATCGCGCCATTGACGCCACCCGTCAGCGCCGGAGCCTTGGGCATCAGCACGCGGGCACGGGCCAGCGCAGTCGCCGCCGCATTCACATCGCCCTTTTGCAGGACGATCTGGCTGCGACGCAGATAGGCCTCGGCCAACTGGCGCTGGTATTGCTCAAGGGATTGATCGTTGGGTGTTTCGGCCTGCAAGGCTGCCAATTGGTCTTCGGCAGTGGCCAGTTCGCTGCTGGCCAGACTTTGCTCCAGCTGTGCGATGGCCGTGGCCCGCGCATCGGGGACTTCGGCCACCGGCGGCGTGCTTTGGCAGGCGCCCAGCAGCACTGAAAAGGCCACAAGGAGCAGATAACGGGAGGCGAACGGCTTCATTCCTGCGACTCTCTATTTGCGCAAAAAACGAGCAAGTCTACACCCCTCGACGGGGCAGAACAAAACTCAGCAGAAACAGTGCGGCCGCCGTCACAACGATGGACGGGCCGGCCGGGGTGTCCTTGAACCAGGACAGCGCCAGCCCGCCACACACGGCGAGCATGCCCAGCACGCTCGCGCCCAGTGCCATCTGCTCCGGCGAACGGGCGTGACGTTGTGCCGCAGCCGCCGGGATGATCAACAGCGATGTAATGAGCAACACACCGACGATTTTCATCGCCACCGCGATCACCACCGCAATCAACAACATCAGCGCCATGCGCAATCCGGCCACCGGCAGGCCTTCGACCCGCGCCAGTTCTTCGTGCACGGTGATCGCCAGCAGCGGGCGCCACAAGGTCACCAGCAACACCAGCACCGCCGCGCTGCCGCCGAGGATCCACGCCAGATCGGTCGGGCTGATCGCCAGCAGGTCGCCGAACAGATAGGCCATCAGGTCGATCCGCACTTCATGCATGAAGCTTAGTACGACCAGCCCGAGAGAGAGCGTGCTCGGCGCAAGAATGCCCAACAGCGTGTCGGACGCCAGTGGCTGGCGCTGCTGCAAGGTCACCAGCAGCACCGCCAGCAGCAGGCAGCCCACGGTCACCGCGACAGTCGGGCTGACATCCAGCAGAAAGCCCAGCGCCACGCCGAGCAGTGCGGCGTGGGACAGAGTGTCACCAAAATAGGCCATGCGCCGCCAGACCACGAACGAGCCCAGCGGCCCCGCGACCACCGCCAGCGCCAGACCTGCAAGCAGGGCGTAGAACAGAAAATCAGCCATGCTTGCAGCTATCTCCGTGAACGTGAGGTTGGACCGACAGGGGCCCTTTGACCACCGACCCGTGCAGGTCGTGGGCGTGATCATGATGGTGGTGATAGATCGCCAGGCTCGGCGCATTGTTGCCAAACAGCTCGACGAAGGCCGGATCGCCGCTGACCTGCTCGGGATGCCCGGAGCAGCAGACGTGACGGTTGAGACACACCACCTGATCGGTGGTGCTCATCACCAGATGCAGATCGTGAGAAACCATCAATACGCCGCAGCCGTGACGGTCACGCAGTCGGGTGATCAGGCTGTACAGCTCGGCTTGTCCGGCGACATCGACGCCCTGAACCGGCTCGTCGAGCACCAGCAGCTCCGGCTCGCGCAACAAGGCACGGGCCAGCAATACCCGCTGCATTTCACCGCCGGAAACGCTTTGCACCGGGCTGTCGATGACGTGCTCGGCGCCGACTTCCTTGAGTGCCGCCAGCGCACGCGGGCGATCGACCCCCGGCACCAGCCGCAGGAAGCGCAGCACCGACAGCGGCAAGGTCGGATCGACGTGAAGTTTCTGCGGCATGTAACCGACGCGCAGTTTCGGTTTGCGCCAGACGCTGCCGCTGTCGGGTTTCAGCAGCCCGAGCACGGCACGCACCAGGGTGGTCTTGCCGGCGCCGTTGGGGCCGATCAGGGTGACGATCTGCCCCGGCTCGACGCTCAGGTGAATGTTGTCCAGCACGTTCTGCCCGGCAAACCGGACCGCCACCTGCTCCAGACGGATCAGCGCATCGCTCATCAAGCCCCCCGACAACCGGAGCAGAGGCCGACCACTTCTACGGTCTGGGCTTCGACGATGAAGCCGACGTCCTTGGCACTGTGAACAATGGCGTCGCTGATGCTTTTTTGTTCAAGTTCGATGGCGGCGTGGCATTCGCGGCAGATCAGGAACTGGCCCTGGTGCGAATGCTCCGGGTGAACGCAACCGACGAAGGCGTTGAGCGAGGAAATGCGGTGCACCAGGCCGTTTTCCAGCAGGAAGTCCAGCGCCCGATACACGGTTGGCGGAGCAGCGCGGCGGCCGTCCTGCTCGCTGAGCACCGCCAGAATGTCGTAGGCACCCAGCGGCTTGTGGCTCTGCCAGACCAGTTCCAGCACTCGCCGGCGCAGCGCGGTCAGGCGCAAGCCTTTCTGTGCACACAGGGCATCGGCCTCGGACAGCGCGCTGTGAACGCAGTGCGAGTGGTCGTGGGGACGGCTGGCAATCGGGGTAATAGGCATGAGCGGCGACGAGTTTGGTTAGAGACGTTATTATGTTACCCGTTCTCGCCTCATTGAGTGGTCATCGTGTCCCGACTTTTTTCTGTTTTTGTCGTATTCATCACCGGTTTTCTGCTGATCGGTCCGGCTCAGGCCGAGGTCAGAGTCCTCACCAGCATCAAGCCCCTGCAATTGATCGCCGCTGCAGTGCAGGACGGTGTATCGATTCCGGAAGTGCTGCTACCGCCGGGGGCTTCGCCGCATAACTACGCGTTGCGTCCGTCCGACGTGCGCAAGGTGCAATCGGTGGACCTGCTGTACTGGATCGGCCCGGACATGGAAGGTTTCCTGCCTCGCGTGCTGAACGGTCGTACGCTGCCGAGCGTCGCGGTACAGGATCTTTCAGGCATGAAGCTGCGTCGTTTCGCTGCGGACAGCCACTCCCACGCTGAAGAAGCCGACGAACACGATCACGATCATCGCCCGGGCAGCCTCGATGCGCATTTGTGGCTATCGCCGGTGAACGCGCGGGTTATTGCCGACAAAATGGCTGCTGACCTGAGCGCCGCAGACCCGGCCAATGCCGAGCGCTACCAGAGCAACGCCAAGGCGTTCGATGAGCGTCTGGATGCACTCGACCAGCGCTTGAAGAAACGCCTGGCCGGTATTGAAGGCAAACCCTACTTCGTCTTCCACGAAGCCTTCGACTACTTCGAAGACGCCTACGGCCTGAAACACACCGGCGTATTCAGCGTGGCGGCGGAAGTGCAGCCGGGCGCCCAGCATGTGGCGGCGATGCGCGCGCGATTGCAGGAGGTCGGCAAGACCTGCGTGTTCAGTGAGCCGCCGCTGCGTCCACGCCTGGCCGAAACGCTGGTGGCGGGCCTGCCGGTGAAGCTGGCGGAGCTGGATGCGTTGGGCGGGTACACGCCAGCGACGGCTCAGGGTTACGAGCAAGTGCTGGAGAAGCTGGGGAATGACCTGGCGGGCTGTCTCGAATCGCTCTGATACAAAAAACCGCAGCCTGCAAACAGGCTGCGGTTTTTCTTTTACAGGGCGAAAGGTAGCGGCGTATTGACCGCCTGACGCTGCGCCAGCCGCTGCTCGAACTCTTTCGGATCGTGGATCAGCACGTCCTGCCCGGCGAACGATTCCGCCGCGATCAACCGCGAAAGCCAGAACCGCACGCACGCCACTCGCAACATGGTCGGCCACAGCTCGGCTTCGGCAGCCGTGAACGGTCGCAGTGCCGCGTAGGCACCCAGGAACGCACGCGCACGCGGGCCGTCGATCAGACCGTCATCGTCAGAGCACCAGTCGTTCAGAGCAATCGCCACGTCATAGAGCATCGGCCCGGAGCAGGCGTTGTAGAAGTCGATCAGCCCGGTCAGGTGAGTGCCTTCGAACATCGCGTTGTCGCGGAACAGATCGGCGTGGATGTTCGCCCGTGGCAGCGCGAGAATTTTCTCTTTCTGTTGAGTGATTTCATCGAGCGCGGTTTGCAGCAGTGCGCGCGGTTCATCGCTCAGGTGCGAAAGGAACTGAGTACCCTCCTCCAGCATCCAGTCCAGGCCACGATCGGTCTTGCGCTTGATCATGTTGTCGCCCTGGGTCGCCAGGTGCAGATGCGCCTGTAGGTCACCGACCTGCGCGCAATGCTGGGCGTTGGCCTGCTTGATGTGCTTGCCCGCCAGACGCGGCTGCAGCAGTGCCGGTTTGCCTTTCAGCTCGCGCAAGGCCACGCCGTCAGTGGTGCGCAGTGCGTAAGGCACCGGCAGATCGGCTTCGTGCAACACGTCGAGCAGGTCGATGAAGAACGGCATTTCCTGCACCGGCCCGCGCTCGACCAGGGTCAGGACAAACTCGCCCTTTTCCATGCTGATGAAGAAGTTGGTGTTTTCGCTGCCGGCGGCGATCCCCTGGAAATCGAGCAGACGGCCGAGCCCGTAAGGGGCGAGAAAGGTTTCCAGCTCGGGCCGAGCCAGGGGGGTGAACACAGACATGGTTAAAAACTGCTCAGTTCTGGCGCCGCCATCAGACGGCGCCGATTAAAAGTCAGGAAACTTACTTCCAGGTAAAGATTTCCCACGACGGAATCAGCATATCCGGCTGGTCGGACCGGATGTAGTTCGCGTCCGTACCATCGGCGCGCACCAGGAAATAGGGTTTGCCGCCCTTCGGTGTGACCTTGATCGCATACACGAATCCACTCCGGCTGTATTCCTGAATGACCTTGTCGCCTTCCGTGTGCGTGCTAATGGTAACTTCCGGCTCCGAGGATGGCGCATCATCCGCCGCCATCGCGGCCAGCGGTGAGACAGCAATCAGACTGACCAGCAGCAAGCGATTTAACGTACGCATGATAACCTTGTCCCTTTGTCGTCAATGGTCCCGCTATTCTAGCGCCGGGCCCGCCGAAAAGGTTGATTCTGCTCATGAGCCAAGCCCCCCTCGTCCTGGTGGACGGTTCGTCTTACCTGTACCGCGCCTTTCACGCGCTGCCACCGCTGACCACCTCCAAAGGCATGCCGACCGGTGCGGTCAAAGGCGTGTTGAACATGCTCAAGAGCCTGCGCAAGCAGTATCCGGACAGCCCGTTCGCCGTGGTGTTCGACGCCAAGGGTGGGACATTTCGCGATGAGATGTACGCCGAATACAAGGCCAACCGCCCAAGCATGCCGGACGACATGCGCGTGCAGATCGAGCCGCTGCACCAGAGCGTGATCGCCCTCGGTTTCCCGCTGCTGTGCGTCGAAGGCGTCGAGGCCGATGACGTGATCGGCACCCTGGCTCGCAGCAGCGCGGCTGCCGATCGCCCGGTGATCATCTCCACCGGCGACAAGGACATGGCGCAACTGGTCGACGGCCACATTACCTTGGTCAACACCATGTCCGGTAGTTCGATGGACGTGGAGGGCGTGAAGGAGAAATTCGGCGTCGCTCCCGAGCAGATCATCGATTATCTGGCCCTGATGGGCGACTCTTCCGACAATATCCCCGGCGTTCCGGGTATCGGTCCGAAGACTGCTTCCGGCCTGCTGGTGGGCGTCAACGGTGGCCTGACCGAGCTGTATGCGCAGCTCGACATCGTGCCGACCCTGCCGATTCGCGGCGCCAAGACCCTGCCGGCCAAGCTCGAAGAGCACAAGGAGATGGCGTTCCTCTCTTATCAACTGGCGACCATCAAGGTTGACGTGCCGCTGGATATCGGCCTCGACGACCTGCAAATGGGCCCGGAAGATCCGGCCAAACTGCTTGAGCTTTACACCCTGCTGGAGTTCAAGAGCTGGATCAACGATCTGCAGCGGGACGCCAAGCGTCTGGAACTGAGCGTTGCCACCGAGCCTGCGCCGGCCGGCGATCTGTTCAGCGCGCCTGTCGTAGAAGAAGCGCCCGCCGCTCCGACTGAAGCCGCGTATGAAACGATCCTCGATCAGGCGCGCTTCGACGTCTGGCTGGAAAAGCTGAAGAACGCCAAGCTGTTCGCCTTCGACACCGAAACCACCGGGATCGACGCCCAACAGGCACAACTGGTCGGTCTGTCCTTCTCGGTGCAAGCCAACGAAGCAGCCTACATCCCGCTGACCCACTCCTACATCGGCGTGCCGGAGCAACTGGATCGCGACACCGTGCTGCGCGCGCTCAAGCCGATCCTGGAAGACCCGAACAAGCTCAAGGTCGGCCAGCACGCCAAGTTCGACATGAACATCCTGGCCAACTGCGCCATCGGTGGCGACCAGAACGAAGGCATCACCGTACGCGGGGTTGCCTTCGACACGATGCTTGAGTCCTACGTGCTCAACTCCACCGCCACTCGTCACGACATGGACAGCCTGGCGCAGAAGTACCTCGATCACACCACCGTGAGCTTCCAGGACATCGCCGGCAAAGGCGCCAAGCAGCTGACCTTCGACCAGATCGCCCTGGAACAGGCCGGGCCGTATGCCGCCGAAGATGCCGACGTGACCCTGCGCCTGCACCAGACGCTGTTCGAGAAGCTGAGCGCCATCCCGAGCCTGGCCAGCGTACTGACGGATATCGAGATCCCGCTGGTGCCGGTGCTCGCTCGCATCGAACGCCAGGGCGCGTTCGTCGACGCTGAACTGCTCGGCATCCAGAGCATTGAGCTGGGCAACAAGATGGTCGCGCTGGAGCGTGAAGCCTTCGAAATCGCCGGTGAAGAATTCAACCTCGGCTCGCCGAAGCAACTGGGCGTGATCCTCTACGAAAAACTCGGCCTGCCGGTGCTGAAGAAGACCGCCAAGGGCCAGCCATCCACCGCCGAAGAAGTGCTGGCGAAGCTGGCCGAAGACGATCACCGCTTGCCGAAAGTGCTGATGGAACACCGTTCCATGAGCAAGTTGAAGAGTACCTACACCGATCGCCTGCCGGAGCAGATCAACCCGCGCACCGGACGTATCCACACCTCATATCATCAGGCCGTTGCGTCGACCGGTCGCCTGTCGTCGAGCGATCCGAACCTGCAGAACATCCCGGTGCGCACCGCCGAAGGCCGGCGCATCCGCCAGGCGTTCGTCGCGCCGAAAGGCTACAAACTGCTGGCGGCGGACTACTCGCAGATTGAACTGCGGATCATGGCGCACCTGTCCCGCGACGAGGGCTTGATGAACGCCTTCCGCAACAATCTGGACGTGCACACAGCAACGGCAGCGGAAGTATTCAAGGTCGAGCTGAACGAAGTGACCTCCGACCAGCGCCGTGGCGCCAAGGCGATCAACTTCGGCCTGATTTACGGCATGGGCGCGCAGAAGCTGGGCAAGGACATCGGCGTCGACACCAAGACCGCCAAGGCCTACATCGACACCTATTTCGCGCGCTACCCGGGCGTTCGCGAGTACATGGACCGCACCCGCGCGCAGGCAGCAGATCAGGGTTTCGTGGAAACGATTTTCGGTCGTCGTCTGTATCTGCCGGACATCAACTCCAACAAGCCGCAGGAACGTGCCGCCGCCGAGCGCACCGCTATCAACGCGCCGATGCAGGGCACCGCAGCGGACATCATCAAGAAAGCCATGGTGGCGGTGGATAACTGGCTGAGCGCTTCCGGGCTGGACGCCAAAGTCATCCTGCAGGTGCACGATGAACTGGTGCTGGAGGTACGCGAGGATCTGGTCGATCAGGTTCGCGAAGAAATACGCGTGCACATGAGCGAAGCGGCAAAACTGGACGTGCCGTTACTGGTGGAAGTCGGGGTTGGCAACAACTGGGACGAGGCGCACTGAGGTTTCTGAGACGGGGTTTTGCCGCGACAGAGCGTCGCGGCAAAGGCATCGAAAACCGCTTAGGCCTGATCGTTCTTGAGCTTATTCCAAAGTTCTTTGAAAAAATTCTGAACTAATCTTGCGACAAGGCACTCAGAGATACTGAATGGCTGGTGAAGCCCTTCGATGCTCCTATGTTGTGTTAAGTGTTGGCAGATATCTGAACCCCGCCCTAGCGGTTCGGAGCTTAAACCCCGGAACTTCTCCCTCCCCATATGAAGTCCGGGGCTTTTTTTGCCTCAAAACTGCCCGTGCCTTGCCTGGCGGCACCACAGACAGTTTTGAAATCCCCTTATTCTGCCTCGGTCGCCGCTTCGGCACCTTTATCCGCCAGCTCCATCCAGCCTGCCAACACAGTGTAGGCCTCTTCCAGGCCCATGCGTTTCGGGGCCGAGAAAAGCTGGATCGTCACTTGATCGCCCCAACCCTTGCGGATTTCCGACTGCACCTTGAGCAGGGTGTTCTTGGCTGCGCCGTAGGTCAGCTTGTCGGCCTTGGTCAGCAGGATGTGCATCGGCATGCCGGCGGCAACGGCCCAGTCGAGCATCAGCAGGTCGAAATCGGTCATTGGATGACGGATGTCCATCATCAGAATCAAACCCTTCAAACTCTCGCGGCCACCGAGATAAGCCTCCAGGTGACGCTGCCAGTGTTGCTTGAGCGGGATCGGTACTTTTGCATAACCGTAGCCCGGGAGGTCGACCAGACGCCGTTCATCGTCTAGCTTGAAGAAGTTCAACAGCTGTGTGCGACCTGGGGTTTTCGAGGTGCGCGCCAGGCTGGCGTGAGTCAGAGTGTTCAGCGCGCTGGATTTACCGGCGTTGGAGCGACCGGCGAACGCCACTTCAAAGCCTTCGTCGTCGGGGCACTGATCGACTTTGGCGGCACTGAGCATGAACGTGGACTGTTGGCACAGGCCGAGGATGGGATTCTTGAGTTGCATGGGATTTCCGATGTGGGCGGCGCCGGGATTAGGCGCGGAACGCGGTGTCGCTTCCGTTTCAGTGGCGCCAGTATATAATGCCGCAGATTTTGTGTGTGCTTTGTCCCAGCGAAGGATGAAGTTCACGAGAGCGACAGACTTTGATTGCGCATTAGAACGCAGAACGCTCTCAACCCTGAAAAGGTCGTTTTATGACGAAATGGCTGCTGGCTGCCGGAGTCTTGATGCCGCTGTACAGCGCACAGGCTACACAGGATCCGGAAGCCGTGTACAACCGTGTATGTGGAGCCTGTCATTCCGGCCAACTACCCATGGCGCCCAAAAGAGGCGATCAGGAAGCTTGGACGCCGAGGTTGGCGAAAGGTATGGAGACGCTGGTGCAACACGTGACCCAGGGTTTCAAGGCGATGCCGCCGCGTGGTTTGTGCATGGACTGCAGTGCCGAGGATTACCAGGCCATCATCCTATGGATGAGCGAGAGTAAGCCCGGTCCATAACTCTTAACCCTTAGCCGTAGTTGGATTAGCTGATGAACAAACTGATCGTGAGTCTGCTGTTGACCGTGGGAATCTCAGGTTTCGCCCATGCTGCAGGCGATGCCGCCGCAGGCCAGGCGAAGGCTGCCGTTTGCGGGGCCTGCCATGGCCCGGATGGCAACAGCATGGCGCCAAACTTTCCAAAGCTGGCCGGACAGGGTGAACGTTACCTGACCAAGCAATTGCACGACATCAAGTCGGGCAAGCGCACCGTTCTGGAAATGACCGGCCTGCTGACCAACCTGAGCGATCAGGACCTGGCCGATATCGCTGCCTACTTCGCCAGCCAGAAAGGCAGCGTCGGTGCCGCCGATCCGAAGATCGTCGCTCGCGGCGAAGCCCTGTTCCGTGGCGGCAACCTCGAGAAAGGCCTGCCAGCCTGCACCGGTTGCCACTCGCCGAACGGCGCCGGCAACGCAGCCGCCGGCTTCCCGCACCTGGGTGGCCAACACGCTCAGTACATCGCCAAGCAGCTGACCGATTTCCGCAAAGAAGAAGCCGGCCGCAACAACGACGGCGACGCGATGACCATGCGCACCATCGCCCGCAAGCTGAGCGATGAAGACATCGCGGCAGTCTCCAGCTACATTCAGGGCCTGCACTAAGACGCGCGATTCGAGCGTTGCGTGCAATGGCCAACGCCTGTCACGTTAACGCTCGATTAATCCGTCGCAGCAAGTATAAAAAGGGTGGCTTTGGCCGCCCTTTTTTGTGGCCGCTGCCGTTACACTACAGAACTCATGCCCGCCAGGACCTGTCTGAAAACAGGTCGCGCGAGGCGACCAAAATTGTCCAGGAGTAAAGCATGCGTAACCTGATCATCAGCGCCGCCCTCGTCGCTGCCAGCCTGTTCGGCGTGACCGCCCAGGCCGCCGAAGCCCCTGCTGCCCCTTACGTCGAGCTGAGCAACCCGGTGCCGGTCGCCGTGCCTGGCAAGATCGAAGTGGTCGAGCTGTTCTGGTATGGCTGCCCGCACTGCTACGCGTTCGAGCCGGTGATCAATCCATGGGTTGAGAAACTGCCGTCCGACGTCAACTTCGTGCGCATTCCTGCGATGTTCGGCGGTCCTTGGGACGCTCACGGTCAAATGTTCCTGACCCTGGAAGCCATGGGCGTCGAGCACAACGTGCACGCTGCCGTATTCAACGCGATCCAGAAAGAACACAAGAAACTGACAGACAAGAACGACATGGCCGACTTCCTCGCCACTCAAGGCGTGGACAAGGACAAGTTCCTGGCGACCTTCGATTCGTTCGCCATCAAAGGGCAGATCGTAAAAGCCCGCGAGCTGGCCAAGAAGTATGAAATCTCCGGCGTTCCAACCATGATCGTCAACGGTAAATACCGCTTCGACATCGGCTCTGCCGGCGGCGCCGAACAAGCGCTGAAACTGGCTGACCAACTGGTGGCCAAAGAGCGAGCGGCCAGCAAGGCAGCCGCCAACTAAGCGCGGCAATCGCCATGCGCCGCTGGGGAACCGGACGCGTCGTTGGCCTGCATGATCCGCAGGTCAACGAGCATCACCTGGAATCGACGGGCCTGCCCGCAGACAGCCGTCTGCGCTTGCTCAGCTTCAATATTCAGGTCGGCATCAGCACCGAGCGCTATCGGCACTACCTGACCCGCAGCTGGCAGCATCTGCTGCCGCACCCCGGGCGCTCCAGCAATCTGCAAAAGATCGGCAATCTGCTCGGCGACTTCGATCTCGTCGCCCTGCAGGAAGCCGATGGCGGCAGCCTTCGTTCAGGCTACGTCAATCAGGTCGAACACCTGGCCCAACTGGGCGCCTTCCCTTACTGGTATCAACAACTCAATCGCAACCTTGGCCGACTGGCCCAGCACAGCAATGGCGTGCTCAGTCGCCTGCGACCGTGGGCAATCGAGGACCACCCGCTGCCGGGTCCGAAAGGGCGCGGTGCAATTCTGGTGCGTTTTGGCGAGGGCCCGGAAGCGCTGGTAGTGGTGATGATGCATCTGGCACTGGGCGCGCGCGTGCGCAGCATGCAACTGGCCTACATCCGCGAGCTGATCGGCGGCTACAAGCATCAGGTGCTGATGGGCGACATGAATACCCACGCCAGCGATCTGCTGCAACACTCGCCGTTGCGCGACCTCGGCCTGTTGGCCCCGCAACTCGAAGCGACATTCCCCAGCTGGCGCCCACAGCGTTGCCTGGACCATATTCTGCTCAGCCCGACCCTGGCCCTGGAAAAGGTCGAAGTGCTGGCACAACCGATTTCCGATCACCTGCCGGTCGCGGTAGAGATTCGTCTGCCGGGTTCGCTCACGGCCGATGCATTGCCCGCGTTGAGCACTGCCCTTCGCGGAACCCCTGAATGAGCGACGAAGCCCAGCGCTGGAAAGAGAAATACCTCAAAAGCATCGAACAACAGGAAAAGCTCGAACGTCGATGGGACGCCCGGCTCGACTTGCTGCGCCGTGGTCTGGTGCGCAGCACCCTGGCGGCGGAAGGCACCGACCGCGTAGTCGATCAGTGCATGAAAGAAATGCGCGACGTGGTGCGCACCGATGACATGGACGCCGGCCTCGCCGCCCTGTTGCCACGCCTGGAAAAAGCCGTGCTCGATTCCGAGCAGCGCCGGGAAACCCGGATCGAACAGGTCAGCACCGCACTGACTGCGCTGGTTACTCAGTTGCAATCCCTCCCGCTGCCCCGCGATGTGGCCCAGCCGCTGAAGAAATTCGCCAAGCAACTGGACGGCCGGGTCAGTCAGGCAAGGGAAATGCCGCTGTTGCTCAGCGAGCTCAGCGGCTTGCAGGGCAAGGCCTTGAGCCGGCTGGAGACGCCAGCGGAACCCGGGCGCCCGGGGCTGTTGCAGCGCCTGTTCGGCAGCCGCGACAGCGAGGAAACGCATGCCGCAGTGACTCAGCCTGGCGTGGTCGCGCCTCCAGCACAGCCAGACCAAACGCCCGTCACGCATGAAATTGCGCCCTTGCAGGAAGCACCTGTCACGACCAGCGAAACGCTCGCCCCTGCGCCCGCCAGCCAAGCACCGGTCGCCGAAACCGTGGCAGAACCAGCGAAAACTCCCGCGCCGCTGCCTGAGTACCATTCTGAGCCGGAGGTGGTTGCCTTTGAGCCTTCCAGAATCCTCACCGAAGCCCCCACGGCCCCCGGCGAACCAGAACCCACCGAACCAGAACCCACTAAGCCTGAGCCGGAGCCGCAGGCCTTCACGCCTCCTCCGGTTTTCGCGCCCGCAGCGCCGAAAGCCATTAATCCGGACGAACTGATCCACCCCGGCGATACCCCGCCACCCGTGATCCTCGACAGCCTCCCCCTGCCCGAACCCATCGCTCAGGCACTGGCCGCCATCGATCCGGAGCAATCCGAGCACGACATTCTCTATGCCCTGCCCGACTCGCCGGAACCGTCCTACAGCTCGGTCGCCAAACATATCGAAGACACGCTGATCGGATTGCTGGATGACCTGACCCTGCCGGAGCGCCACCGCCCGCAAGCCGAAGCCATGCGCGACCGCCTGAAAAACGGTCTGAACTGGTACGAACTGCTGCCGATCCTCGACGATCTGGCGACCTTGATGCTGGCCATTACCGACAGCGGCCAGCACGAATTCGAAGCCTACCTGCAGCAACTCAATGAACGCCTCGAAGCATTTCAGAGCAACTTGCAGGCCGCCAGCGAAGGCCACGCCGACAACAGCTCCGCGTCGCGGGCGATGGACACGCAGATCCGCGAACAGGTCGACGGCTTGCAGAACAGCGTGCAGGAAGCGGCTGATCTGGATGATCTGAAGCAAGTACTGGAAAACCACCTCGAAGGCCTGCTCGGCACCATGGATCAGCACCAGAAGCAGCGAGACGCCCGGGAACAGGAAGTCGCCGGACGCCTGAAAAGCCTGGCCGAGCGCGTGGCGCACATGGAGCAGGAAGCGCTGGGCTATCGCGAACACCTTGAAGAGCAGCGCCAGAAAGCCCTGATCGATCCACTCACCGGCCTGCCCAACCGCGCCGCCTGGACCGAACGGCTCGAACATGAAATCGCTCAATGGCGGCAACACGGCAACACCCTGAGCCTGGCCATGCTCGACCTCGATCATTTCAAACGGATCAACGATAACTATGGCCATCTGGCCGGCGACAAGGTGTTGAAGATCATCGCGACGGTGCTGCGCAAGCGCCTGCGTGGCAGCGACTTCATCGCTCGTTTCGGCGGCGAAGAGTTCGTCCTGCTGCTGCCAGCCACTACGCCAGCCGTCGGCGCCAAATTCCTGGAAACCCTGCGAGCGGCCATCGAAGCCTGCCCGTTTCACTTCAAGGGTGAGCGCGTCACGATCACGGTTTCCATGGGACTGGCGTCGTTCCGGCCAGGAGAACACAGCGATCTGGTGCTCAAAAGAGCCGATCAGGCGCTTTACCGGGCGAAAAACGCAGGGCGTAACCGGGTGGAGCTGGGCTGAGGCAATTGTTCCATATTGTTTAAATCAGCCCTTCAAGCGTCGAAGCGCGAGGCGATACGTTACACTGTTGCATTATCGTCTTGCGTGTACTGCCCTCTGCCATGAAATTTTTTACCCTCCTCGTGTCGCTGATCCTCCTGGCCGGTTGTGCCAGCGGCCCGCGTTTTGACACCAGCCATCCTTCGCTCAATCACGACAGTCGCGTGCAGTTTGTGATCGTGCACTACACGTCCGCCTCGCTCGAACACTCACTGCAATTGCTGACCCACGGCGAAGTCAGCAGCCATTACCTGATCGGCGACGACAAGAACGCCACCATCTACAAGCTGATGGACGAGAACCTCCGTGCCTGGCATGCCGGCGAAAGCGAATGGCAAGGCCGCACCTGGCTCAACTCCAGCTCGATCGGCATCGAAATCGTCAATCCGGGTTTCAAGGACACACCGACCGGTCGCCTCTGGTATCCCTACAGCGAAGCCCAGGTGCAATCGCTGATCGTTCTGCTCAAGGACATCAGCAAACGCCAGGGCATCAGCCCGCGCCACATCATTGGCCACAGCGACATCGCCCCGCTGCGCAAGCTAGACCCGGGGCCACTGTTCCCATGGAAGCGCCTGGCCGCCGAAGGGCTGGGGCTCTGGCCCAATGAACAAGCGGTGGCACGCCAACAGGCGCAGTTCGATGCCGAACTGCCGAGCATCACCTGGTTCCAGAGCCAACTGGCGCGCCTGGGCTACTCGACGCCGCAGACCGGCGAGCTTGATGTAGCGACCCGTCATGTGCTCGCGGCCTTCCAGATGCACTACCGCCCGACGCGCTTTGACGGCACGCCGGATGCACAAACGGCAGCGTTGCTGCTGGTGTTGAATCAGACAAAATAATGACGCCCGCCCGACGGTCAGGGCGAAAACGCAATCAGCAGCTATAACTCATTGGTAATTCTTCGGATATCCATGATGGTTGCTACCCGAGAGACGCTGCGTAGCTGGTTTTATCGCCCCTGGTTTCTGGCGATGATCGCGGCTGTCCTCAGTGCGAGCCTGCTGATCACCGGCGGGCTGTTCGTGGCCGTGCGCCAGGTCGAGCAAAGCGAAAGCCAGGAAATGAATGCCCAGGGCGAGCGGTTCCTGGCGCGTCTGGAGCAACTGTTCGGCCAGTTGCGCGAAAGCCTCGACGACCTCGAAGCCCAACCCTTGCGCAGCTGCGACGACGAGATGATCGCCACGTTGCAGCAAGTGACGTTCAACTATCGCTTCGTCTACGAAGCCGCCTACATGGACGCCACGCGGATCTGTTCCAACCGTCCGCGCCAGGATGGCCTGTCGGTGATCCGTCCTCCGGACATCAAAGGTCCGACCTACAGTTACTGGCTGAACACCACCACCGAACCCGATGAAAACCGCGCGGCGCTGATGCTCGGGCGCGGCAATTTTCGCGTGGCTACCTCACGCGGGCACCTGACCGACATGGTCGACCTGTCGCCCGGCAGCAGCCTGTTGGTGGTGCTGGATCACGGGACCCGGGCGATTCCGGTACTCGGCGTTCCACAGACCTGGCCACCCGCGCAACCCTGGCCGCCGAAAACCCGGGATGCGCTGCAAGTCACCCAGTCGCGCCTGATCTACCGCATGCCCACCGACAACCCGGAATATCAACTGGTGTTGATCAGCCCACGCACGGGCATGCACATTCCGCAGCTCTGGTGGTGGATGGTGCCCTTCTGTCTGGTGCTCGGTGCGGTGGTGGGCGTTCTGGTGTTCTGGATCGTACGCCAGCGCCAGTCGCTGGACGCCGAGTTGCACGGCGCGATTCGTCGGGGTGAATTGCAGGTGCTTTATCAGCCGATTTTCGATCTCGACAGCCGCAACTGCGTCGGCGCCGAAGCGCTGCTGCGCTGGCGCCGACCGGACGGCACGCTGACCAGTCCCGACCTGTTCATCCCGATGGCCGAAAACACCGGGCAGATTCGCCAGATGACCGACTTCGTCCTGCAGCGCTTGCTCGAACAGTTGGGCCAGTTGCTGCGGGCCAACCCGCAGCTGTATATCTCGGTGAACCTGGCCGCCTGCGACGTGATGGTGCCGCGCATCGGCCAGGTCATGGCGCGGCTGCTGACCCTGCACCGGGTCGCGGCGCGGCAGATTGCGTTCGAGGTGACCGAACGCGGTCTGATCGATGTGGTGGTGGCCAGGGAAAACCTGCAAGCGCTGCGTGATGTCGGCCATCAGGTGCTGATCGACGATTTCGGCACCGGCTATTGCAGCCTCGCCTATCTGCAAACCTTGCCCGTGGACTGCCTGAAGATCGACAAGGCGTTCATCGACGCCCTCGGGCATGATGCTGCCAGCAGTGGTGTTGCGCCGCACATTATCCACATGGCCCAGGCACTGGACCTGAAAGTGATCGCCGAAGGCATCGAATATGAATCCCAGGCCGAGCTGCTGAGCAGCGAAGGGGTGAAATTCGGCCAGGGCTGGCTGTTCGCCCACGCCTTGAGCGCGGTGCAGTTCATCGAATTGATCACCCGTGGCCGACGACTCGCCGGACGCCGACTCGACGACGAAGCCTAGACGGCCAGCGCCATGTAGAACTGCGTGCCCTGCCCCGGCCGCGAGTAAACGCCCATCCGTCCACCGTGCAGCTGGACGATTTCCTTGCACAGCGCCAGTCCCAGCCCGGCACCGCCCTTCTTCCTGCCGACCTGGACGAAGGGTTCGAAAATCCGCCCTTGCTGACCGTAAGCAATCCCTTCGCCGTTGTCTTCGACGCTGATGATTACCCGCTCGCCATGGCGCCGGGCCTGCAAGCGGATCAGCCCGTCACGCGCGGTGTGGCGCAACGCGTTGTCGATCAGGTTGTCGAGGACTCGATCGAGCTGCGCCTGATCCGCCTGCAGGCGTGGCAGCGGACCTTGCGCTTCGACCTGCAGGGCAACGCCCTTCTCGGCCGCTGAATCGGCGAAACGCAAACGCGCCTGTTCCAGCAAGTCTTCGATGGAACACGGCGCCAGCGTGAGCTTCTGCAACCCACTCTGATACCGCGAGAAATTCAGCAGATCGTTGATCAACTGCATCAGGCGCTGCATTTCTTCGTTGACCGTGTCGAGCAGGTCGGACTCGCGAGACTCCGGTGGAAACTTCGCCCGCTCGCGGAACAGGCCGAACGCCATGTGCATGCCCGTGACCGGTGTGCGCAATTCGTGGGACGCACGCAGCACGAACTCGCTGCGCACCCGCTCGAAGGCGCGCTGCTCGGTGACGTCATGCAACACCATCACGGCGCCGAGGATGTGCCCCTGGGTATGGCTGACCGGCGTAAGACTGTAGGTCAGCAGACGCGATTCGCCATCGACTTCGATGCTCAAATCATCCGGCGCTCGCTCCAGCGTGCCACCGCGCAACACCAGTTGCAGTTGTGCATCCAGTTCCGGACGCTGAAGCGCCGTACCCAGACCCTCGCCGAAACGGTCGCTGTCCCAGCCCAGTTGTCGCTGGGCCACAGGGTTCAAGTGTTCCAGACGTCCCTGACGATCGATCATCAGCAAGCCGTCATCGATGCTGTCGAGTACCGCCTGCAGGCGCTGCTGGCCGGCAAGCAATTCGTCGACATTGGTCGCCTGGTGTTCGCGCAAAGCTTCGGCCATCAGCCCGAAGCGGCGGGTCAACAGGTTGATCTCCATCGCCGAAGATACCGGCAGCATCACTTCGAAATTGCCTTGGCCGATATTGTCCGCCGCTTTGGCCAGCGCCTCGATCGGCGCACCAAAACGCCGGGCAATGCCTTGGGCGGTGATGAAGCCGATGATCAGCACTGCCAGCCCAACCAGCCCAAGCAGGCCGGAAATCAGCAACGCGCGGTCGCGGGCGGCGTGCTGGACCGAATTGATGTTGTCCAGTGCGTGTTTGTGCTCGGTGATCAATCCGTTGCGTAGCGTATTGAAGCGCTCACGCAAATCGCCACCGCCACTCAGGGCAGCTGCCGGGTCGCGTGAAATGTCGAACGCCTGGAGGAAGTTCAGGTAATCGGCTTTTGCCTGGCTGAAACCGTATGGACGGTCGTCGTCTTTCTGTTCCTGGGCGATGCCCTCGTCGAGCAATTCGAAATAACGCCGTTTGGACGCCTCGAACGCCACGGGGTCGGGCTTCTCGGCAAGCATCATGATCAGCTGATCGCCGAGGGTCTGGCGCAGTTTGAGTCCGAGATCGAGGGTGACGAAGTTGTTGCGGATCAACGCCTCCTGGGTCCCGGCCATCTGCATCACGCTGACCAGCCCGAGCAACAGCCCGAGCAAGGCCACGGTGATCAGTGCGGATATGCTCAGGAACAAGCGGGTCCGCAACTTCATCGCCAGTTTCATCGGCAGATGCTCACAGGTTGTACTGCTTGCGCTTGCGATACAGTGTCGAAGCGTCAATCCCCAAGGTCTTGGCGGCCTGATCGAGGGTCCCGGCAGTCGCCAATACCGCGCCGATGTGGGCTTTCTCCAACTCATCGAGGCTCAACGCGGCGCCAACCCGTGGCGCGTTGTTCGCCGGTTGTTCGGCCATGCCGAGGTGGCTGATTTCCACGCGCTCCTGCGGGCAGATGATGCTCGCTCGCTCGACCACGTTACGCAGCTCGCGAATGTTGCCCGGCCAGCGGTAGCCTAGCAGCGCTTCGCGGGCCTCGTCACTGAAGCCCCGCGCAGGACGCGCATATTCCTTCACAAAGCGTGCAAGGAACCGGTCGGCCAGGGTCAGGATGTCTTCGGCGCGTTCGCGCAACGGCGGCAAATGCAGGGTAATGACGTTCAGGCGATAGAGCAGGTCTTCACGGAAACGGCCGTCGCGCACCATGTCTTCGAGATTGAGGTTGGTGGCGGCGAGAATGCGCACATCGGCCCGGCGGGTGACCGGATCCCCTACCCGCTCGTATTCCTTGTCCTGAATGAAACGCAGCAACTTGGGTTGCAACGTCAACGGAAAATCGCCGATCTCGTCGAGAAACAGCGTGCCACCATCAGCCTGATTGACCCGTCCCAAGGTACTTTCACTGGCCCCGGTAAACGCGCCGCGACTGTGACCGAACAGCTCGCTTTCCATCAGTTCGGCGGTCAGCGACGGGCAATTGATGGTGACGCAGGATTTCTTCTCGCGCTTGCTCCAGCCGTGAATGGCTCGGGCCAATTCACCTTTACCGGTGCCGGACTCGCCGAGAATCAGGATGTTGGCGTCAGTACTCGCCACTTGCCGCGCCGTTTCGAGTACGACTTTCATCGCCGGGCTGTGGGAATCGAGACCGTCCTTGGGTTTGCGGATCTCGCCTTCCAGGGCTTCCAGACGCGCCGAAAGCTGACGTACCTCAAGCTGCTTGGCAGTCGCCAGGCGCAGTTGATCCGGACTGCACGGCTTGACCAGATAATCGGCGGCGCCAGCCTGGATCGCATCCACCGCAGTGTCGACGGCCGAATGGGCGGTGACGATCACTACCCGCATCCACGGCGCCTGGATGCGCATTTGCGCCAGCACATCCAAACCGTTGTCTTCGCCGAGGCGCAAATCAAGGAAGCAAAGATCGAACACCTGACGTTGCAACAGCGCGTCAGCCTGGGCCGCGCTGTTGGCGGTGGCGACTGTATAACCTTCGTCTTCGAGGCAATAACGGAAGGTTCGCAGGATGGCGGATTCATCGTCCACCAGCAGAATGCGGCCTTGGTGCTCAGTGGCTGATTCCATTTTTCCTACGCTCCATAAGTAAATGTCTTGGGTTAGTCCCGGAAAAATCGGGCAAGTTGCATGGTTGATTCTGATCGATTCCAGCCATTGCAGGGTAGCTCTCTCCTGCCATAACGGCTAATCCTCTGATTTTGTTGATTTTTTAAACATCGCACCGTTTCAAGTCGGTTTCCTGCCTACTTTTCTGACATCTGCACCCTGCACTCAATTCAAAAAGAATGATTTTTCCTACGAAATAATCGTGCATTACGCACGAGCCTGCGGGGGTCATCGTGCAGGATGCGTCGTCATGAACTTTCATTACATCTGCAACTAACTGATTTTATTGATTTTTTTAAAACAAAAAAGCTGGCATGCAGGCTGCAATACTTCTCTCAGCCCGGGCAGAAATGCACTGCCCCAACCGAACAAGAGTGAGGAACCCAGGATGACTCGCCCACGTGCCGCCCAAATGCGTATTTCGCCACTGCACTTGCAGCAGGCCTTGTTTGGCGCACTTGCGCTCCTGATTACGCTGATCGCTTGCCAGCAATACCTGCGCTGGGAGCAGAGTCAGCATCCTGAGCCCCTGATTTACATGCAACACGCGACACAGACCCACTTCAGCGCCGTCAGCAGCAGCCAGGCAGACAACGGCGCAATGCGCATGATGGACGTCGACCAACCACAGCCGCTGGGCGACATGCCCCGTGAAGAACGCTGGGTTTTCTAATCAACGAATCTGGGCGCCCCCGCGCCAAGACCGGCAACACCCTTAAATAGAAGCAAGGAGAATCACCATGTTGAGCTGGGCAATCACTTTCCTGATCATTGCCATCATCGCTGCAGTACTGGGCTTCGGTGGTATCGCGGGCACCGCCACGGGTATCGCCAAGATTCTATTTGTCGTTTTCCTGGTGATGTTCATCGCTTCTTTCTTCTTTGGCCGTCGCGGTCGAGGCTGAACATGAAGGGTTTAAAGACGCTGGCAGCCGCCCTGCTCCTGGGCGGTAGTGCCATGGCGATGGCGGCCAATGACGGCCAGACGCGAGTCAACGAGTTGTTGAGTTCCGACCCGCAATACAGGGAAACCTGGGAAGGCGTGGTGAAGAAGGAAGAACGCCTGCCGGAATGGGTGATGAACCTGTCCGGCGCGCCGGACCAACAGATGAATGCCGTCACCGAAGATGGCGATCAATATCTGGTGGGGCCGCTCTGCGAATCGCAGGACAAATGCCTCAACCACCGCCTGATCGTCGCCTTCAGCTTCGACAAGAAAGACGCCTACGCCATGCTGGTCGATGTGCCCGAAGGATTGCCGGCCGACAAGTCGCCAACGCGACATGCCACCTACCGCTTCCTCGGCAAGCCCGACCAGGGCATGCAGGATCTGTTGATGGAAACACTGAAGAAAGATCCGAACTGGTATTGAACATGAGGGCAGCCGAGAGGCTGTCCTCTATTGCACCCGCCCGAGGAAGGCCGGTGCATGACCAGGGGGCCGGGACGTTCTGACTGTTGCAGGGTCGGAGTGACCTACGGGTACAGGGAGTGCCTGCGATGAGGGCCGGGTCAGGGTAAAAGCTGCGACGCAAGTCCGCCAACCGGAGCGGTTCGACGGACTTGCGCTGGGCTTGCAACGTGACAAAACGTTGATCCAGAGCGTTCTGCTCGTCTTTTTATCGCCCACACTGCATGCGAAAGCATTTCGCGGTGTTTCGTTGCGACCGTATATCGAGAAAGAGTCGATCAAGTAAGTCGGACATTTAGAGTCCGAACGTAGGCTTTTTCCTGAATTTTTTGTCGAAATCACTCGTTCAAAATACAACCAACCTACGCTGTAATGGCCGGTTCACGGCACTTATGCCTGCCGAAATGTCGTATTCGAACCGGTTGGGACGCCAGTTTCATTTGAAAAAGCTCATGCCGATTCGGCATAGGGTAGGCGTTTACGGCATTAGACGGCGCAACCTTGCATCGGAATAGTTGCGCCTTTTTTCGCCTGCCGGAGAGCCGTAAACACGCGCTTCGGGGCACCTTATACGGAGGCAGATGCACAGACTTTTCCGCTGATGAGCGTTCCAGTTCCTGCATGTGCCTGAGTCAAACGCAAGTAAGGGTAAAGATAATGAAGAAGGCAAAGCTTAGCCTCGCCTGGCAGATCCTCATCGGTCTGGTATTGGGGATTGCAATCGGTGCGTTGCTCAACCATTTCAGTGCCGAGAAGGCCTGGTGGATCAGCAACGTCCTGCAACCGGCAGGCGATATCTTTATCCGTCTGATCAAGATGATCGTGATCCCGATCGTCATCTCTTCCCTGATCGTCGGCATCGCCGGCGTGGGCGACGCCAAGAAGCTCGGGCGCATCGGCCTGAAGACCATCATCTACTTCGAAATCGTCACCACCATCGCCATTGTCGTCGGCCTGCTGCTGGCCAACCTGTTCCATCCGGGTGCAGGCATCGACATGAGCACCCTGGGCACCGTGGACATCTCCAAGTACCAGGCGACCGCCGCCGAAGTGCAGCATGAACACGCGTTCATCGAGACCATCCTCAACCTGATCCCGTCGAACATCTTCGCGGCCATGGCCCGCGGCGAGATGCTGCCGATCATCTTCTTCTCCGTACTGTTCGGCCTCGGTCTGTCGAGCCTGCAGTCCGACCTGCGCGAGCCGCTGGTGAAGATGTTCCAGGGCGTCTCGGAAAGCATGTTCAAAGTCACCCACATGATCATGAATTACGCGCCAATCGGTGTGTTCGCCCTGATCGCGGTGACCGTGGCCAACTTCGGTTTCGCCTCGCTGCTGCCGCTGGCCAAACTGGTGATCCTGGTTTACGTCGCCATCGCCTTCTTCGCCTTCGTGGTTCTGGGCCTGATCGCCAAGATGTTCGGTTTCTCGGTGATCAAGCTGATGCGCATCTTCAAGGATGAACTGGTGCTGGCTTACTCCACCGCCTCCTCGGAAACCGTGCTGCCACGCGTGATCGAGAAGATGGAAGCCTACGGCGCACCGAAAGCCATCTGCAGCTTCGTGGTACCGACCGGCTACTCGTTCAACCTCGACGGTTCGACCCTGTACCAGTCCATCGCGGCGATCTTTATTGCCCAGCTGTACGGCATCGACCTGTCGATCAGCCAGCAACTGCTGCTGGTCCTGACCCTGATGGTCACCTCCAAAGGCATCGCCGGTGTACCGGGCGTGTCCTTCGTGGTGCTGCTGGCCACCCTGGGTAGCGTCGGCATTCCGCTGGAAGGCCTGGCTTTCATCGCCGGTGTCGACCGTGTGATGGACATGGCGCGTACCGCCCTGAACGTCATCGGCAACGCCCTCGCCGTACTGGTCATCGCACGTTGGGAAGGCATGTACGACGACGCCAAGGGCCAGCGCTACTGGAACTCGCTGCCGCACTGGCGCAGCAAGGAAAAACTGCCGGCCGGTGACGTTTCGAAAAACTGATCCCCGCCGCAAGGCACCCTGACAAACCCCGGAGAAATCCGGGGTTTGTCGTTTCTGGCGACCCCGCTATCATTCGCCGCATCTTCCGGGGGATTTGACTGATGCTTAATGGCCTGTGGCTTGGCTTCTTCATCGTGGCAGCCGTTTCGGCACTGGGACAATGGCTGATCGGCGGTAACGCCGGAATCTTCGCGGCGATGGTGGAAAGCATTTTTGCCATGGCCAAGCTGTCGGTCGAAGTCATGGTGCTGCTGTTCGGCACGCTGACCCTGTGGCTGGGTTTTCTGCGCATCGCCGAGAAGGCCGGCATCGTCGAATGGCTGGCCAAGGTGCTCGGGCCACTGTTCCTGCGGCTGATGCCGGAGGTGCCGGCAGGTCACCCGGCGCTGGGCCTGATCACCCTGAACTTCGCCGCCAACGGCCTTGGCCTGGACAACGCCGCCACGCCGATCGGCCTCAAGGCCATGAAGGCGCTGCAGGAGCTCAACCCCAGCTCGACCATCGCCAGCAACGCGCAGATCCTGTTCCTGGTGCTCAACGCCTCGTCCCTGACTCTGCTGCCGGTGACGATTTTCATGTACCGCGCCCAGCAAGGCGCGCCGGACCCGACGCTGGTGTTCCTGCCGATCCTGCTGGCCACCAGTTGCTCGACCATTGTCGGCTTCCTGTCGGTGGCGTTCATGCAGCGCCTGCGTGTGTGGGACCCGGTGGTGCTGGCTTACCTGATTCCCGGTGCGCTGATTCTCGGCGGCTTCATGGCGCTGCTCGCGACGATGTCGGCCACCGCGCTGGCGGGGCTGTCATCGATTCTCGGCAACCTGACGCTGTTCGGCCTGATCATGCTGTTCCTGGTGATCGGCGCATTGCGCAAGGTGAAGGTCTACGAGGCCTTTGTCGAAGGGGCGAAGGAAGGTTTCGACGTTGCCAAGAGCCTGCTGCCGTATCTGGTGGCGATGCTGTGCGCGATCGGCGTATTGCGTGCCTCAGGTGCGCTGGATTTCGGTCTCGACGGCATTCGCCATCTGGTGGAGTGGGCAGGGTGGGACACGCGTTTCGTCGATGCGCTGCCGACCGCCATGGTCAAACCGTTCTCCGGCAGCGCCGCCCGGGCGATGCTGATCGAAACCATGAAGACCTCGGGCGTGGACAGTTTCCCGGCGCTGGTGGCGGCGACAATCCAGGGCAGCACCGAGACCACGTTCTACGTGCTGGCGGTGTACTTCGGCGCGGTGGGCATCCAGCGGGCGCGACATGCCGTGGGATGCGCGCTGCTGGCCGAGCTGGCGGGCGTGCTCGGCGCTATCGGCGTCTGCTACTGGTTCTTCGGTTAAACACAAATCTCGAATATGGAGCCTCAAGGTCTGGGTTGTTGCGCAAACTGCTGGCCTTGCTGAACGGTCCATGCCACAACCTTCGCGGTGAGGCGATCACTGGCCTGTCCAAACCCGGCCACCACCGCCGGCACCTGCACATCACTTAGCGGCTGGCGCTCTTCAAAGCGCTGGCTGGCGAGAATCTTCTGGTCATAACCGCGCACCAGCAACGCATCGACCCGCACCACGACGCTGGCCTGATTGCCCTGGTACTCGGTCTGAAACGCTTGCAGGCTGCCGCCCAGCTCCAGGTCCGCAGCAAAATTGCTGTCATCGGTACTGAGCAACGTCACCCGGCCATCACGCGCAAAGCCATCAAGCAACCGATTACGCACCAGCACCGGCGCCGGATCGCTCCAGCGCGAGGCCTTGTAGCTGCTGATCACATCCCCTTGGGGAATCACCGCGATGCTCGGCCGATTCAGCGCTTCGCTGGCCTGCAGTTTGTTCAGACGCAGCGACCAGTGCCGAGCCGCCGCCGAACCGGCCGAGGCGGGCGCCTGTGCGGCTGGCAAACGGTAGACGTCCAGCGGTTCGGACTTGGGCAGGATCGAGCACGCACTGATCAGCGTGAAGCCGGCGAGGAGGGCGAGGCGAGTCGGCTTCATGGCGTGAACTCCTTGTTCTTGTCACTGCCCAGCAGGTAACCGCTGGGGTTGGCCTCCAGGCGTTGGGAAATGGCGCGCAGCGAGTTCAGGGTTTCACGCAGTTCGCGGATCGCCGGGGCCAGACCGTTGAGGCCCTGCATGCCGCTGTCGAGGGAATTCTGATTCTTGCTGAGCAAGCCGTTGATGGTGGCGCTGCTTTGCTCCAGGGACTTCATCGCCTGTTCGGCACTGCCCAGCGCCTGCTTGCCCTGATCGTTGAGCAAACCGTTGGCGTTGCGCATCAGCGCAGACGTCTGTTCGAGCATGTTGCCGGCCTGTTTGCCGACCGTCGCCAGTTGCTGCATGGCCTGACGCAGGTCGCCGCGCTGATCGTTGATCGAGCCGGTGGTCTGCTCCAGATGCTCGAGGGTTTTGCTCACGCGCTCGATGTTGTCGGCGGAGAACATCTGATTGGCGTTGCTCAGCAGTGTGCTGACCCCGCTCATCAGGTCATTGCTGTCATTGAGCAGCCGCGAAATGGGCGAGGGCGATGCGACGATGGTCGGCAGGTTGCCGTCGTGGCCCTTGAGTTTCGGGCTCTCTGGCGTGCCTCCGCTGAGCTGGATGATCGAGGTGCCGGTGATCCCGGCCAGGGCCAGTTTGGCCTGGGTGTCTTCCTTGACCGGCGTGTCACCCGCCAGACGAATCCGTGCCAGCACCCGGCGCGGGTCCTTCGGGTCGAGGCGCAGGCTGACCACATCGCCGACCTTGATCCCGCTGTACTGCACCGGACTGCCCCGGGACAGGCCGCTGACCGCTTCGTTGAAGACGATTTCGTAATCCTTGAACTCGGTGTCGACGCTGGACTTGGCCAGCCACAGACCGAAGAGCAGGGCGCCCGCCACCACAATCACCGTGAACAGGCCGATCAACACATGATGGGCTCGGGTTTCCATGTCAGACCTCGTTGAGCTGTTTGGCGGCGTCCAGCGCCGAGCGGCCGCGAGGGCCGTGGAAGTATTCGTGAATCCACGCGTCGTCGGTTTCCGAGACCACATCGATGGGACCGGCCACCAGCACCTTCTTCTGCGCGAGTACCGCGACGCGGTCGGTGATGGTGTAGAGCGTGTCGAGGTCGTGGGTCACCAGAAACACGCTCAGGCCGAGCGCGTCGCGCAGGGTCAGGATCAATTGGTCGAACTGCGCCGCGCCAATCGGATCGAGGCCGGCGGTGGGTTCGTCGAGAAACAGGATGTCCGGGTCCAGCGCCAGCGCCCGGGCCAGTGCCGCACGCTTGATCATGCCGCCGGACAGCGAGGCGGGGTATTTGTCCGCCGCCGACAGCGGCAGCCCGGCCAGCGCCAGCTTCACCGCCGCCAGATGCTCGGCGTCATCGCGGCTCAGACCGGCGTGTTCAATAAGCGGCAGGGCGACGTTCTCGGTCACCGTCAACGACGAGAACAGCGCGCCTTTCTGGAACAGCACACCGAAACGCCGTTCAATCAACGAACGCTCATGCTCCGCCAGGCTCGGCAGGTTCTGACCGAACACCTTGACCACGCCCTCGCTCGGCTGGCGCAAGCCGACGATGCTGCGCAGCAGCACCGATTTACCGCTGCCGGAGCCGCCGACCACGGCCAGGATCTCGCCCTTGTATAAGTCGAGGTCGAGGTTCTCGTGCACGCTCTGGCGGCCGAAGCGATTGCACAGGCCACGGACTTCGATCACCGCCTCGGAGGGCGCGCGGGGTAGACGACTCACCAGCCCATCTCCATGAAGAACAGCGCGGCGACCGCGTCGAGCACGATCACCACGAAAATCGATTGCACCACGCTCGAAGTGGTGTGGGCGCCGACCGATTCGGCGCTGCCGCTGACCTTGAAGCCCTCCAGACAACCGATGGCGGCAATCAGGAAGGCAAAGATCGGGGCTTTGACCAGGCCCACCAGGAAATGTTGAATCCCTATGTCGCTTTGCAGCAGCGACAGGAACATCGCCGGCGAAATATCCAGCGACACCGCGCAGACCACCGCGCCGCCGACGATCCCGCAGATCATCGCCAGAAAGGTCAGCATCGGCAGCGCCACCAGCAGCGCCAGCACCCGCGGCACCACCAGCAATTCCATGGGGTCGAGGCCGAGTGTGCGGATCGCGTCGATTTCTTCGTTGGCCTTCATCGAGCCGATCTGCGCGGTAAAGGCACTGGCGGTACGGCCGGCCATCAGGATCGCCGTGAGCAACACGCCGAATTCCCGCAGGAAGGCAAAACCCACCAGATCCACGGTGAACACGCTGGCACCGAAACTGGCCAGCACCGTCGCCCCGAGAAACGCCACCACGGCGCCCACCAGAAAGGTCAGCAACGCGACGATGGGCGCGGCGTCGAGGCCGGTCTGTTCGATATGGGCGATCATCGGCGTAATCCGCCAGCGCCTGGGCCGGAACAGGCTGCGGGCGATGGTTTCGAGGATCAGGCCGACGAACCCGAGCAGTTGCAGCGTGTCTTGCCAGACCGCGTCGACAGCCCGGCCGATGCGCGTCAGCAATTGCACGCTGACGCTGATTTCCGGTTCCTTGATCGGCACGCAGAAATCGGTCAGCGAGCGATACACGGTTTGCAGCAAGGCGCGGTCGGCGCTGGAAAGCGTGCAATCGGGGTGTTCGGCGGACTTGCCCAGCCGCTCCGAGCCGAGCAGTTCCACCAGCAGCGACGCGCCGGCGGTGTCGAGGGCGCCGAGACCGTTGAGATCGATGGGCGTGTTGGCGTCGTACTGGCCGTGGAGCGTTTCGCTCAGTTGCTTGAGGTCGGCGTAATGGGCAAGCGTCCAGTCCCCGGTAACCCGCAGGCGGGCAGGGGTGATCGAGGTGTCCAGGCGGGCACTGCCGGTCATTGGGCTGCTGGTCATAAGCTCCGGGCTTGTTCGGCTGAATACGCTGGCATACGTAATAGCACGAACCCGGTTACTTTTCTTTGGTCGGTGTGCTGTCCTTGACCTCGAAGCGCAGCACGCCAATCACCTGACCGTCTTCGGTCAACACCCGCACCTGCCATTTGCCCGCCGGGTTGCCGGGGAAATTCTGTTTGTGGGTCCAGGCCCGATAGCCTTCCTTGCGCCCGCCGTGGATATCGAGGGCGATGCGGTCGACCTCTTTACCGTTGAACTGCCACACGTGATAAATCCGCTCATCGAGCCCGCGCGGCGCGTTGATCGCGGTGTAGGCATATAGCCCGCCGCCACGGATCTGCTCGGCGCTGACTTCCTTGAGGCTGTCGCCCGGAACCCGGTCCTGCACCTGAGTGCTGATCGCCACGTCAGTCATCCACAGCGTTGCCGGTGGCACCCACGAACGCAGGACCCAGCCCACACCGCCGATCCCGATGGTGATGCTGAGGATCGCCAGCGCATTGCGCACAGTGCGGATCGGGAAGATCGACGCCAGGCTCGGGAACGACAGCACCACCGCAATCCCCAGCGCCCATTTGAAACTCTGCGAGGTAGTCAGGTGCATGATCACCGGCAGCGCCGTGAGCAGGGCGGCGAAAAGGGTCAGGGTGTGCAGCGCGAGAAACGCCCAGCGCCTTGGCGCCAGCCACTTGTAGTAGAGCGGGTCGATGATCGAAATCAGCGCCGCGATGCACAGCAGCCCGGTGAAAAACAGCTGGCCGCTGTTCCAGGTGGTGGTGATGAAGAAGAACGGCAGGACGAAAAACAGGCTTTCCTGGTGGATCATCTGCGTCGCGTAACGCAGCAGCGGCTGGGGGATTTCCCGTTTGAAGATCCGCGTGAACAGCTGGGTCAGGCTGTTCTCCAGCATCAGCCAGATCCAGCTCAGCAGCATGATCGTGGTGATCCAGCTCGCCAGCCCCTGTTGCCGGTCGACCAGAATGAAACTGCCGACCCCGGAGATGAATCCGCCGAGCGCAATAACCCCGGGATAGCGCTTCATCAGTTCGAGAATGCGCTGGATCAGGAGGGTCAATTTAGACATGTGGGCGGTTCACGACTGGATAGGAAAAAAACCTCGACAGAGTACCGCCCGCCGGGCCGCGTGGCGAGGCTGCCGGTCAATCCGGATGCACGGACTTGCGCCGATGCAGGCGCCAGCCGAGCAGAATCAGCACCAGCACGCCCAATCCGCCCGCCAGCAGCCACAACACCTGATCGTCGCTGAGCAGCGGTTTCTCGATGCGCAGATAACCCGGTTGCAGCAGCAACTCGCGCATGGCCTTGTTCGCCGCCTCCAGCGTCACGCCTTGCAGCTCCCGCGCAGGATCGGCGAAGCGACCATCCTCGTAGTCGCCCAGGGCGCTCCAGTAATAGTCGGCCAAGGCGCTGGTGCCTTGCACGGCCCAGGCCTGATGGGCGATGGCGGCTTGTTTCAAGCGATTGAAGGTGTCGGCATCGAGGCCGTTTTTCAGCAGGTCGGCCTTGAGGTCTTCCAGCACTTGTTCGGCTTCGGCAATGTCAGCGCGATCCAGATCGGCGTTCAGGCTCATGAAGCCGACACCGCCAAACACTTCGCGCTCGGCCCACGGCCCGTAGGACAAACCGTGGTTCAGGCGCAATTGGCGGTACAGCGCCCACTCCAGGTATTCCTTGAGCAGATCGAAGGTTTCGTCGTACTGATCGTCCAGCACCGGCTCCGGCACCAGCCAGTGCAGCTTGGCGCTGTTGCCGATGAAGCCGCGAGTGATCGTGCGCTCATGAGCGGCGCTGGCGCGGATGTCCGGCAACGGACGGTGTTCGCTCGGTTCGACCGCTTCCAGCGCGCCCCACGCCCGTTCCAGATAGGCCGGCAGCAACTTGTCGAGGTCACCGACGACGATCAGGGTCATGTTGTTCGGCGCGTACCAGGCCTTGCGTACTTTCTCCAGTTGTTCGCGGGTCAGGCCATCGACCTCGGCCCGCTGCGGGCATTTGAGGCCCAGTTCGACCGCCAGTTGATTGCTGGCGGTGTGGCCCAGATCCTGCCGATCGAGAAAGCGTTGCAGCCGGGTGTAATGACCGCCGTCCTCGCGCTCGACCACCCGTTTGGCGGCGTTGATCGCGTTGTCGTCGAAACGGGTCTGGGTCAGCAGGTCCAACAGCAGATCGAGGACCTTGCGCTGGTTTTTCGCCGGGGCTTCGATGACGAAGGTGGTGTCGGCGTTGCTGGTGAAGGCGTTCCAGTCACCGCCGAGGGCCTGCATGCGCTCTTCGAGGCCACCTTCGCCGGTGGCGTCGATGCCGCTGAACAGCAAGTGTTCGAGCAGGTGCGGCAGCTCCTTTTCATTGCAATCGAAGTCGTCAAGCCCGACACCGATCACCAGGCGGATCGCCACGTGCCCACGCTCGGTGCCGGGCTTGAGCAGCAACTGCAAACCATTGGGCAACGCATAGCCTTCGACCTGAAAACGATCCAGGGCGAAGGCGGGCAGGGAACCGAGCAACAGACAGGCGAACAACAGGCAACGCATAACGAGCTTCCATACGGCTGAATTGGAGATCCGTGTCGTCAGTCAGATCGCTTTCGCGAGCAAGCTCGCTCCCACAAAGGAATGCATTTCAAATGTGGGAGCGAGCTTGCTCGCGAAGGCGCCCTGGAGACTGAACTCTGAGTTACTGACTGACCACAACCCCAGACGTTCAAGGCGAATGCGTGATGTCTGCCATATCGTCCGCCGCCAACGCGCCGGTATCGGAAGTTTCCAGCACCACGTAGGCACTGCTGCAGAACAGCGAGTTCAGGCGTTTCATGTCGGCAATCAACTCCAGGTGCAACGAACTGGTCTCGATACTCTGCACGACCTTACGTTGCAACCGGCTGACATGGGCGTGGGCCAGACGCCGTTCCTGTGCGCGAAAACGACGTTTCTCGCGCAGCAACTGACGGGCGCTTTCCTTGTCGCCGCTGAGGAACACCGACAATCCCAGCCGCAGATTGGCGATCAATTGCTGCTGCAGACCGGCCAGTTCTTCCAGCCCGTCCTCGGAAAACGACCGGCGTTGCGAAGTCTTCTGCTGCTGCACTTTGCGCAGCATGCGTTCAATCAGGTCACTGGCGAGTTTGAGGTTGATCGCAAGCTCAATGATCTCCGCCCAGCGCCGACTGTCCTGTTCGCCGAGATCTTCGCGGGGCATCTGCGCCAGATACAGCTTGATCGCGCTGTACAGCGCTTCGACGTCATCGGTCAGCTTGCGCATTTCCTGGGTGACGGCGGTCTGCTTGCCGCGCAACACGTCGAGGGTCGCGTCGAGCATGTTGTCGATCAGGTCGCCAATGCGCAGGGTTTCCCGGGCAGCGTTGGCCAGCGCCAGGCTCGGCGTGACCAATGCCGTCGCATCCAGATGACGCGGCTTGGCGGTACCGTTGACCTCCGGGCGCTCCGGGAGCAGCCAGGCGCACAGCCGCGCCATCGGCCCGACGCTCGGCAGCAGGATCAGGCAGCGCGCGGTGTTGTAGAGCAGATGGAAGCCGATGACCATTTCCTGCGGGCTGAAATCCAGGCTGTCGATCCAGTGCACCAGCGGGTCGAGTACCGGAATGATCAACAGCAACCCGATCAGTTTGTACAGCAGACTGCCCAGCGCCACTTGCCGGCCGGCGGCGTTCTGCATGCTGGTGCTCATGAACGCCAGCACGCCGCTGCCGATGTTGGCGCCGATCACCAGACCGATCGCCACCGGCAGACTGATCACCGCAGCGCCGGCGAGCGTGGCGGTCAGCAGCACGGCGGCGAGGCTTGAGTAGGAAATCATCGCGAACAGCGCGCCGACCAGGGCGTCGAGCAGGATATCGCCGGTCAGCGAGGCGAAAATCACCTTCACCCCTTGGGCATGGGTGATCGGCGCGGCGGCCTCGACGATCAATTGCAGCGCCAGAATGATCAGCCCCAACCCGATGGCCACGCGGCCCATCTGCCCGAGCCGCGTCTGTTTGCGCGACAGAAAGAAAATCACCCCGAGGAAAATCAGCAGTGGCGACAGCCACGACAGATCGAACGTCAGCACCCGCGCCATCAGCGCCGTACCGACGTCGGCACCCAGCATGGTCGCCAGGGCCGGGGTCAACGCCATCAGGCCCTGACCGACGAAAGACGTCACGAGCATGGCGGTGGCGTTACTGCTCTGCACCATCGCGGTGACGACAATGCCGGCGACAAAGGCCAGCCAGCGCCTGGACATGTTCTGGCCGATCACGTGGCGCAGGTTGGTGCCGTACACCCGCAGGATGCCGGTTCGAACGATGTGCGTGCCCCAGATCAACAGGGCCACGGCAGAGAGCAGATTGAGCAGGGTGAGCATGCAGACCCCCCGTAATAGCAGCGCCCCAGAGGGGCAAGTTGACGGTACCGCGCAATTTCTACGTTCTGATACTTAAGCTGTAGTTGGCTAACGGTCTGGGCGCCAGCATTGCACAGCTAAAGCGGGGATTGAAACAAAAGTGTCATGAAAACAGATTCACGCGGCCATGAAAAAAGGGCCCGAAGGCCCTTTGATCTTTCGTGCAATGTTCGGGTTACTGACCCGGAATATCCTTGCGCAGTTTCACCGGATCCTGCTGTTTCTTCTTGCGGGCAATCGCGGTACGCATCTTGATGTTGATCGCTTCGACCGCCAGCGAGAACGCCATGGCGAAGTAGACGTAGCCTTTCGGTACGTGCACGTCGAACGACTCGGCGATCAGCACGGTGCCGACCACCAGCAGGAACGACAGCGCGAGCATTTTCAGCGACGGGTGCTTGTCGATGAATTCGCTGATCTTGCCCGAGGCCGCCATCATCACCAGTACCGCAACGATAATCGCCGCGACCATCACCGGCACATGAGACACCATGCCAACCGCCGTGATGACCGAGTCCAGCGAAAACACGATGTCGATGATCGCGATCTGGATGATGGTGTAGAGGAAGTTGCCGCCCTTGCCCGAAGGCTCGTCGCCGGCTTCGTCTTCACCTTCCAGCGCGTGGTACATCTCCTGAGAGCTTTTCCACAGCAGGAACAGGCCACCGAAGAACAGGATCAGGTCGCGACCGGAAATCCCCTGGCCGAACACTTCGAACAGGTCGGCGGTGAGGCGCATGACCCAGGTGATCGACAGCAGCAGCAGGATCCGCGTGATCATGGCCAGGCCAAGACCGAAGATCCGGGTGCGCTGCTGCATGTGTTTGGGCATGCGGCTGACCAGGATCGAAATCATGATGATGTTATCGATGCCCAGGACGATCTCCAGGGCGGTCAGGGTAAAGAAGGCAACCCAGATCTCAGGGTTGGTCAGCCATTCCATGTGTATTCCTTTGAGCGAGTGTTAAACCAGGACGCCAGCAATCAGCTGGCGTCCTGGTGAGTTTGGTGCCGTTACAACGTGCTGAACAGCGGGAAAGTCCCCAACAGCAAGGCGGCGACCAGTATGCACAGGCAGACCAGCACTGCCCACTTCAGGGTGAAACGCTGGTGATCGCCGAACTCGATGCCCGCCAGTGCGACCAGCAGGTACGTTGACGGCACCAGTGGGCTCAGCAGGTGAACCGGTTGACCGACGATCGAGGCACGGGCCATTTCCACTGCGGTGATGCCGTAATGGCTGGCCGCTTCCGACAGCACCGGCAGCACACCGTAGTAGAACGCGTCGTTCGACATGAAGAACGTGAACGGCATGCTCACCAGCGCCGTGATCACCGCTAGGTAAGGGCCGAGGAAATCAGGGATCACCGCCAGCAGGCTTTTCGACATCGCGTCGACCATGCCGGTGCCCGACAGGATACCGGTGAAAATGCCCGCCGCGAAGATCAGACTGACCACCGACAGCACGCTGCCGGCGTGGGCCGCGACGCGATCTTTCTGCATTTGCAGGCAAGGGTAGTTGACGATCATGGCAATACTGAACGCCACCATGAACAGCACCGGCAGCGGCAGCAGGCCGGCGATCAGGGTGCACATCAGGGCCAGGGTCAGCAGACCGTTGAACCAGATCAGTTTCGGACGGCGGGCATCCGGGAATTGCGAGACGCTGATTTCGCTGTGATCGATTTCGTCGCCGATCAGGTGCAGCTCACCCAGACGCGCACGCTCACGTTTGCCGTAGAAGTAGGCAATGATCAGGATCGCCACCACACCGGCAGCCATCGCCGGGATCATCGGCACGAAAATGTCCGACGGGTCTACATGCAGCGCACTCGCGGCACGGGCGGTCGGGCCACCCCATGGCGTCATGTTCATCACGCCGCCGGCGAGGATGATCAGGCCGGCCATGATCCGCGGGCTCATTCCGATGCGGCTGTACAGCGGCAGCATGGCGGCCACGCAGATCATGTAAGTGGTCGCGCCGTCACCATCGAGGGAAACGACGAGCGCCAGTACGGCGGTGCCGACCGAAACTTTCAGCGGGTCGCCCTTGACCAGTTTGAGGATCTTGCGCACGGCCGGGTCGAACAGGCCGGAGTCGATCATCAGGGCGAAATACAGAATCGCGAACATCAGCATCACGCCGGTCGGCGCAAGCTTGGTAATACCTTCGAGCATCATCGGGCCGATCTTCGGGGCGAAACCACCGAACAAGGCGAACAGGATCGGGATGATGATCAGAGCGATCAGCGCAGACAGGCGCTTGGTCATGATCAGGAACATGAACGTGATGACCATGGCGAAGCCAAGGAAAGTCAGCATGGGAATACTCCAGGCGTAGCGCGGCTAGGTAAGTGAGCGGATCGGGCGGGATCAGCGCAGAACGGGAAGCACGAGACGTACGGGCGGAGTTGCAGCGAGGAGGCGGGTTGCAGAGGACATCAGAATCACCATTGTTGTTGTTAATTGGGCCTGTCGTGCGAGCAATCACACGCATTGGCCAACCGGTCTGTTGCCGGTAGTGGCGGCGATCCTAATGGGGCAACCTTTCAGCCAGCTTTCGCAGCTGAAAGCTTCGATGCGAACGACCAACCGGCCGTCGGATGCGACTGGAGTCAATGAACACGGGAAGCGGAGGGCAGGTCGATGACTGAATTACACAGCGGTGCCTGCCATTGCGGACATATCCGCTATCAGTTCAGCGGAGCGTTTCACGACATCGCCGACTGTCATTGTTCGATCAGTAAAGAAACCATCTGATCAAAAAACAGACAGGTCCAGCGGCCGCATTGCGCCCATCCAGATCGCGTGTTCGGTGTGATCGAGCAAGTCATCGCCGGTGTCCGGGTGCAGGAACACCACCAACCCCTTGCGATTGAGCGCCAGCCACGGCAGCACATCGCCGATCAACTCCGGGCCGAAGGCCAACTGGCAGCTCCAGTCCGGGTGCGGGCCGACCGGACGTTCATGCACGCGGCCCATCTTCAATGGAAACAGCGTTGCCGCCTGCTCACACAGCGCTCGCGCCTGTTCGATCGTGCTGGCGTCGTAATAAACGTGGGCGTGATAACCCTTGATCGTCTGCATCGCAAACCCTCTGTATCGGTTCGAACCCTTGGCGTTGGCTGCATGTCACACACCATACAAGGGAAAACACAAGGGATCTCAGCCATGAAAAATGCCGAAACCCCGGTGGTAAAAGTGGTGCTCTATGGTGCCATGAGTAGCCTGGGCAGCGCGTTGATGGCTGAACTGCTGCGCCGCCAGCACGAAGTCATCGCGATCCTCGACGATCTGACGGCGCTCGCGCCACGGCCGGGGCTGCGCACCAAAAGCGGCGACCTGCTGGACGCCGAACGGGTCCATCAGAGCGTGGCCGGCAGCTCGGTGGTGATCTGCCTGCTCAATGCACCGGGCCTGCCGTTGAGCAGCGATCATGTCGAGAAATCCGTGGTGCTGGGACCGGTGGAACAGGTCCTGGCGGTGGATGCGTTGATCGACGGGTTGCAGGCGGCGAACGTCTCGCGGCTGTTTGTCATCGGCGAATTCGAAGCACTGGACGATCCGGAAAACGCCGAGCCGTTGCAACGCCACGCCGCCAAGGAAATACGCGAAGCCCTGCAAAGCAGCCCGCTGCACTGGACGCTGGTCAATGCACCGCGCAGTGTGGCCGGGCTGACAATCGAGCATTTCAGTCAGGTCGGCCGCACGCTTGAACCGGGTCTCGCCGAGCCGTTGGAGCGCCTGAACCGGGTGGCGGTGGGGATTTCCGATGAGCTGCGGTTGAATCTACATCTGCGTCAGCACGTGGATTTTGTTGCGGCTTCCTGATCCGTTACACAGCAATCGAGGGCAACGGCAGTCCAGCCAGGGACTCGGCGCTGCTGGCCTGTTCGGCCATCAGCCAATCCACGAACGTCTGGATCAATGCTCCCCGGCGTTTGCGCTGCGGCAACACCACGTAATAACCGAGGCGCGACAGAGTGGTCTCGGCGATCGGCCGGCACAACAGCCCTTGGATTAATAAGTTATCCACAAGGTGCCGCCAGCCGATCGCCACGCCCTGACCGCCAATCGCCGCTTGGATCAGCAAGGTGTAATTGTCGAAGCGCAGCTGGCCCGGGGCCGGCGGTGTAATGATGTTCAGCGCGCGGAACAGGCCACTCCAGTTGAACCAGTTGCTGCTGTTTTCTCCACGCAGGTGCAGCAGCGGAAACTCCATCAATGCTTGGGCCGGCAAGGGCAGGGCGCGATCCCTGAGCAACTGCGGGCTGCACACGGGAAACACTTCTTCGCTGAACAGCCAGTGACTTTCGCCCTGCTTGAAGCGACCGTCGCCGAACAGCACGGCAACGTCGATATCCGGGCGCAGCATATTGTGATTGCGCTCGCTGGTAACCAGGCTCACGTCCACCTGTGGATAAGCCTCATGGAAACGGTGCAGACGTGGCATCAGCCAATACGCGGCGAAGGCGAAATCGGTGGCGACCTGCAGCACTTCATGTTGCTGCTGCGTGCTGATTGCACTCAATCCTGCGTCGATATTCTGCAAACCGAGGGTAACCTGCTCGAACAGGATCGAGCCGACCTCGGTCAGTTCGATGCCTCGGTAGATGCGATCGAACAGCCGCGTTCCGAGCTGTTCCTCCAGGCGTTTGATTTGCTGACTGATAGCCGGTTGGGTGGTCCCGAGTTCCACCGCCGCAGCGGTAAAACTGCGATGACGGGCCGCCACCTCGAAGGCGCGCAGCAGATCCAGCGACAAATCACCGAGGGCTTCATACATAAGCTGTGCTTATCCTAGTCATTGTCCGGCGCGGGCTTTACCGGATATTGCGTGGAATCCATGCTCAATCGCAGCAATGTCGCATAAATATTCACTATGGAATGCCGCGATCACATGAAGCGCAAGAACATTCTTTTCATCATGGCCGATCAAATGGCCGCGCCAATGTTGCCGTTCTACGGCCAGTCGCCCATCAAACTGCCGAATCTCAGCCGCCTCGCCGAACAAGGCGTGGTGTTCGATGCCGCGTACTGCAACAGCCCGCTGTGCGCGCCGTCGCGTTTCACCCTGGTCAGTGGCCAGTTGCCGAGCAAGATCGGCGCCTACGACAACGCCGCCGATTTCCCCGCCGATATCCCCACCTACGCCCATTACCTGCGCCGCCTCGGTTACCGCACCGCGCTGTCGGGCAAGATGCACTTCTGCGGCCCCGATCAACTGCACGGTTACGAAGAGCGCCTGACCAGCGATATCTACCCCGCCGACTACGGCTGGGCGGTGAACTGGGACGAGCCCGACGTGCGGCCGAGCTGGTATCACAACATGTCGTCGGTGCTGCAGGCCGGGCCGTGCGTGCGCACCAATCAGCTCGACTTCGACGAAGAGGTGGTGTTCAAGGCGCAGCAATACCTGTTCGATCACATCCGCGAGGACGGCGACCAGCCGTTCTGCCTGACCGTGTCGATGACTCACCCCCACGACCCGTACACGATTCCCAAGGCGTTCTGGGATTTGTACGACGATGCGGATATCCCGCTTCCGACGACGCCGGATCAGCATTCTCTTGATCCGCACTCCCGGCGCCTGCTCAAAGTCTACGACCTGTGGGACAAGCCGCTGCCTGTGGATAAAATCCGCGACGCACGCCGTGCATACTTCGGTGCTTGCAGCTATATCGACGCCAACGTCGGCAAACTCCTGCAAACCCTTGAAGATTGTGGGCTGATGGACGACACCGTCATCGTGTTCTCCGGTGACCACGGCGACATGCTGGGAGAGAAAGGCCTCTGGTACAAAATGCACTGGTTCGAAATGGCCGCGCGCGTGCCCCTGTTGATCAGTGCACCCGGACAGTTCAAATCCGGCCGTATCAGCGCCGCGGTGTCCACCGCCGATCTGCTGCCGACTTTCGTAGAACTGGCGGGCGGCAGCCTGGAACCGAACCTGCCGCTGGACGGCCGTTCGCTGGTGCCGCACCTGCAAGGGCGGGGCGGTCACGACGAAGTGTTTGGCGAATACATGGCCGAGGGTACCGTCAGTCCACTGATGATGATTCGTCGTGGCGCTTTCAAATTTATCTACAGCGAAACCGACCCTTGCCTACTCTTCGATGTGGATAACGATCCACGCGAACAGGAAGAACTCAGCCAATCACCGCAACATCGCCAGCTGTTCGACGATTTTCTTGCCGAAGCGCGGGCCAAGTGGGACATCCCGGCGATTCACCGCGATGTACTTGCAAGCCAGCGGCGTCGGCGTTTCGTTGCCGAGGCACTGACGATCGGCAAGCTGAAGAGCTGGGATCACCAGCCGCTGGTAGACGCCAGTCAGCAGTACATGCGCAACCACATCGACCTCGATGACCTGGAGCGCAAGGCCCGTTATCCACAACCCTGCCAAAACCAATAACGTTAAGGGGAAGTCCATGGTCAAGTTATCCACAGTCGTGACGGTCAGTCTGCTGGCACTGGGCAGCGCATCCGCGTTCGCCGAGAGCTGCGACACGGTGAAAATGGCCGATCCCGGCTGGAGCGACATCGCTGCGACCAACGCCATCACCGGGTTTCTGCTGGATGGCATGGGCTACAAGGCCAAGGTCGACACCCTCGCGGTGCCGATCACCTTCGGTGGTTTGAAGGACGGTCAGGTCGACGTGTTCCTCGGCAACTGGATGCCGGCGCAGCAGGGTTTCTACGACAAGTTCGTCGCCACCGGCGACGTCACGCAACTGGCGAAGAACCTCGACGGCACCGAATTCACCCTGGCCGTGCCGGATTATGTGTGGGATGCGGGTGTGCATAACTTTGCCGACCTGAACAAATTCGCCGACAAGTTCGAGCGCAAGATCTACGGCATCGGCTCCGGCGCGCCGGCGAACATCTCGCTGCAAGAGATCATCAAGAAGAACGACTTCGACATGGGTCAGTGGAAGCTGATCGAGTCCAGCGAGCAGGCGATGCTGGCCGAAGTCTCGCGGGCGGTGAAGAAACAGAAATTCGTCACCTTCCTGGGCTGGACCCCGCATCCGATGAACGTGCAGCTGAAAATGCATTACCTCAAGGGCGGCGAGAAATACTTCGGCGACACGGGGAGCGTCTACACCCTGACCCGCAAGGGCTACGCCGAGGCGTGCCCGAATGTGGGTAAATTGCTGACCAATCTTTCGTTCACTCAGGAGATGGAGAACAGCATCATGGCTGAAGTGGTGAACAAGAAGGTCAGCAATGCCGATGCGGCGAAGGCCTGGATCAAGGCAAATCCGGGGGTGTTGGATAAGTGGCTTGATGGTGTGAAAACCGTGGACGGCAAAGATGCGTTGCCAGCCGTAAAAGCCAAATTGTAACTACGCGGCCGACCGTTCCCACGCTCTGCGTGGGAACGCCGCAATGGACGCTCGGCGTCCCGGACTGCGTACAATGCGCAAAATTTCACCCGAGAGGATCCATGGCCCTCCCCAGCCGTCGCGCACTTTTCCCCTTCCTGACCTGGCTGCCCCGACAGACCCGCGCCAGCGTCGGGCGGGACCTGGTCGTCGGCCTCTCCGGAGCGATTCTCGCGCTGCCCCAGTCGATTGCCTACGCCCTGATCGCCGGTCTCCCACCGGAATACGGGCTCTACGCCGCCATCGTTCCGGTATTGATCGCTTGTCTGTGGGGCTCGTCATGGCACCTGATCTGCGGGCCGACGGCAGCCATTTCGATTGTGCTGTTTGCCAGCGTCAGCCCACTGGCCGTGCCCGCGTCACAGGACTACATCACCCTGATCCTGCTGCTGACTTTCCTTGCCGGGATTTTCCAGTGGCTGCTCGGCCTGTTGCGCTTCGGTGCGCTGGTGAATTTCGTCTCGCACTCCGTGGTGCTGGGTTTCACCCTCGGCGCGGCGGTGGTGATTGCCATCGGTCAATTGCCGAACCTGCTGGGGCTGGATCTGCCGGCCAGGGCCACGGCGCTGGACAGCCTGATGGATCTGCTGCGCCATCTGGGGGCTGTGGATAAACCGTCGCTGCTCCTCGGTGTCGCCACAGTGGTGGTCGGTGCGTTGCTCAAACAATGGCTACCGCGCTGGCCGACGTTGTTGATGACCCTGGTGCTCGGCAGTCTGGTGGTGTGGCTGTTGCCGGCGATGTTCGGCCATGTTCAATTGGTCAGTGCGTTTGCCGGGCGCCTGCCGCCGTTCAGCGGATTGCCGCTGGATATGGACCTGATCCTGCGCCTGCTGCCCAGTGCCGTGGCGGTGGGCATGCTCGGGCTGGTCACCAGCCTGTCGATTGCCCGTTCGATATCCGCGCGCTCGCAACAGTTGCTCGATGCCAATCAGGAAGTCCGCGCGCAGGGCCTTTCGAACATTATCGGTGCGTTTTTTTCCGGCTCGTTGTCCGCCGGCTCGTTCACCCGTTCCGGGCTGAGTTATGAGGCCGGGGCCTGTTCGCCATTGGCCGGAGTGTTTTCGGCGTTGTGGGTGGCGTTGTTCGCGATTTTCGGTGCCGGGCTGATCGCGCACATTCCGATCCCGGCCATGGCCGGCAGCATTCTGCTGATCGCCTGGGGACTGGTGGATCATCGTGGCATTCGTGCGTTGTTGCGGGTCAGTCGAGCCGAGTTCGTGGTGATGAGCCTGACCTGCATCGCCACGTTGCTGCTGGAACTGCAGACGGCGATCTATGCCGGTGTGCTGGCCTCGCTGTTTTTCTACCTCAAGCGCACCTCCCAACCCCGGGTGCAGCATTGGCGCGATGGCGAAGACGATGTGCTGCGGGTCGGCGGTTCGATCTTTTTCGGCGCCAGCCACTACCTGCAAGTGCGCTTGCAACGAATGCACGGCGCACGGGTGGTGATCGAGGCGCAGCAGATCAACTTCATCGACTATTCAGGCGTGGAAATGCTCCATCAGGAAGCCCGGCGCCTGCTGCGCCAGGATCGCAGCCTGACCTTGCGTCAGGCGCGCCCCCAGGTGGTGGAGGAATTACGCAAGCTCGAAGGGCCGGAGAAGTGCCCGATCCGCTTCGAGGACTGAGGGCGCCTTACAGCGCCAACTGCCGACGCAATTGCGCCAGAACCGGCGCCGTGTCGGGACGCACGCCACGCCACAGGAAAAAGGCTTCGGCAGCCTGTTCGGCCAGCATGCCCAACCCGTCCATCACCACGCCCGCGCCATGCTCGCTGGCCCAACGGCAGAACGCGGTCGGTTCCTTGCCGTACATCATGTCGTAGCACAGCGTTTTGCCGGGTTCGATCAGGCTTGGGGCAATCGGCGGCACATCGCCGGTGAGGCTGGCGGAGGTGGCGTTGATGATCACGTCCACTGGTTCACGCAACCAGTCGTAACCACTGGCCGACACCGGCCCCAGATCACAAAACAGTTCAGCCAGCAGCTCGGCCTTGTCCACTGTGCGGTTGGCGATGATCACCGAGGCCGGTTTTTCTGCCAGCAACGGCTCCAGCGCACCGCGCACCGCGCCACCGGCGCCGAGCAGCAGAATGCGTTTGCCGGTAAGGCTGAACCCGGCGTTGACCGTCAAATCCCGCACCAGCCCGGCGCCGTCGGTGTTATCGCCGAGCAGGCTGCCATCGGCCAGTTTGCTCAAAGTGTTCACCGCACCCGCGCGTTCGGCGCGGGCGGTCAGGCTGTTGGCCAGGCGATAGGCATCTTCCTTGAACGGCACGGTCACGTTGGCGCCGCGACCTTCCTGGAAAAACGCCGTGGCGCAGCCGGAAAAATCGTCGAGCGGCGCCAGCAGCGTGCTGTAGTCGAGGCTCTGCCCGGTCTGTTCGGCGAACAGTTTGTGAATCATCGGCGACTTGCTGTGGCCGATCGGGTTACCGAAAACGACATAACGATCCATCAGAAGTCCTCAGGCCTGAGCCAGCCAGTCGCGGTCTTGCAGGAAGTACTCGGTCAGGCGCGCTTCTTCGCTGCCCGGCTCGGCTTTCCAGTCGTAGGCCCAGCGCACTTGCGGCGGCAGCGACATCAGGATCGATTCGGTGCGCCCGCCCGATTGCAGGCCGAACAGGGTGCCACGGTCGTAAACCAGGTTGAACTCGACGTAGCGGCCGCGACGGAATTCCTGGAACTCGCGCTGCCTGGCAGTGAAGGCGTCGTTCTTGCGGCGCTGCACGATCGGCAGGTAAGCGTCGATGTACGCATCGCCGATGGCGCGCATGAAGGCGAAACTGGTGTCGAAGTCCCACTCGTTCAGGTCGTCGAAAAACAGGCCGCCGATGCCACGCGGCTCGTGGCGATGCTTGATGTGGAAATAGGTGTCGCACCAGGCCTTGTATCGCGGGTAGACGTCCGGACCGAACGGCGCGCAGGCCTGTTCGGCGACGCGGTGCCAGTGGATGCAGTCTTCTTCGTTGCCGTAGTAAGGGGTCAGGTCGAAGCCACCGCCGAACCACCAGACCGGTTCTTCACCTTCCTTCTCGGCGATGAAAAAGCGCACGTTGGCGTGGGACGTCGGCACATGCGGGTTGTGCGGGTGGATCACCAGCGACACGCCGAGGGCTTCGAAACCACGCCCGGCCAGTTCCGGACGATGGGCGCTGGCAGACGGTGGCAGGCCGCTGCCGAATACGTGGGAAAAGTTGACGCCGCCCTTTTCGATCACCGTACCGTTCTCGATCACTCGGGTTCGACCGCCACCGCCGGCCGGACGGGTCCAGGCGTCTTCGACGAAGCGCGTGCCGCCGTCTTCAGTTTCCAGCGCGGCGCAGATGCGGTCTTGCAGGTCGAGCAGATAGGCCTTTACGGCGTCGGTGCGGGTCGTCATGGCTTCACCTTGGATCGGGCGGAACTGCGCGGCACCCCGCGCAAATGGGCGCGTAGCATACCATCGCAAACCGGCACGCCGCAGTTGACGAAGATCAAGCATGAGCGTTCGATAAGGGCCTTCCCGAATCACCCAAGGAGTAGGCAGATGGCCAAGCGAATCCAGTTCCGCGCCCACGGCGGCCCCGAAGTGCTCGAGTACGTTGACTATCAACCCGCCGAACCCGGTCCGCAGCAGGTTCGCGTGAGCAACAAGGCCATCGGCCTGAACTTCATCGACACCTACTACCGCAGCGGTCTGTATGCGCCACCGGCCTTGCCGTCGGGCGTAGGTGCGGAAGGCGCCGGCATCGTCGAGGCGGTGGGCAGCGAGGTCACCCGGTTCAAGGTCGGTGATCGTGTGGCTTATGGCAGCGGCCCGCTGGGCGCGTACAGCGACGTCCACGTCCTGCCGGAAGCGAATCTGGTGCACCTGCCGGACTCCATCAGCTTCGAAACCGCCGCCGGCGTGATGCTCAAGGGCCTGACCGTGCAGTACCTGCTGCGCCAGACCTATGAACTCAAGGGTGGCGAAACCATTTTGTTCCACGCAGCGGCCGGCGGCGTCGGCTTGCTCGCCTGCCAATGGGCCAAGGCCCTGGGCGTGAAGCTGATCGGCACCGTCAGCTCGCAAGCCAAAGCCGATCTGGCCAAGGCCCATGGCGCCTGGGAAACCATCGACTACAGCCACGAAAACGTTGCCCAACGGGTGCTGGAATTGACCGACGGGAAAAAAGTCCCGGTCGTCTACGACGGCGTCGGCAAGGACACCTGGCTGGCCTCGCTGGACAGCGTGGCGCCCCGTGGCCTGCTGGTGAGCTTCGGCAATGCGTCGGGCGCGGTGGACGGCGTGAATCTGGGGATTCTGGCGGCGAAAGGCTCGTTGTACGTCACCCGGCCGACCCTGGCGACCTACGCCAACAACGCCGAGAACCTGCAGCGCATGGCCGACGAGCTGTTCGGGATGATCGCCAGCGGCAAGCTGAAAGTGGATATCAGCCAGCGTTATCCGCTGGCTGACGCGGCGAAAGCGCAAACCGAGCTGTCCGCGCGTCGCACCACGGGCTCCACTATCCTGCTGCCCTGACCGCCGATGGCCTCTGCATATCGTCATGACAGTGCCGGGGTCTGTTCCAGCGTCATAAAAAACGGCGTCTTGCCGGCCAGGGTGGTTTCGAATTCCTGACGGGCAAGACGCTTCACCTCCAGCCCCAACACCCCGGGCAGCCTGAGCAATCCGCTGGCCTGCCCTTCGACCTGCAACGCACCTTCAATGACGCTTCGGGTGTCGGCTGTCAGTGTGTCCTCAGCGAGGACCAGACGCATGCGTGCGCCCTCGGGCTGTCGTTCAATCTGCACCTGGACATCGGTGGCCTGCAACTGCGGTAAAAGTTGCCGGAGTACGTGCAATACCTGTGACTGAGTGACGAGCGCGCCACCCAGTTTGATCGAAGTCTCGACCCGCCCCTCCAGCGCCAGCACCGGCAGGGAGCTGCCACAGGCACACGTCGTCCCTGTGCGCAGGATTCGCCCACGATCCCCGATCCGGTAGCGCAACAGCGGCACGTGATCGGGCAGCAGTGGCGTCAGCAGAAACTCACCGGTTTGCTCTTCAGCCATAGCGTTCAGGGTCAGAGGATCAACCACTTCGAGCAGCATGGCGTCGGCATGCAGATGATAAAAGCCGTGCTCCAGATGGGCACACTGAAAACCGATGGGGCCGGTCTCCGTCGAGCTGTAGCCCAACGAGCGAATATTGAGCATCGGCCAGTCCCGGGCCAACTGGTCGCGCAGCGTTTTACTGCAGGGTTCTCCGATGTAATAAAGCCACTTCAGGGTGCCCAACCGGGCTGCGTCATGATTGAACAACGCGGCGGCGAAGGAGGGAGTGCATATCAACGCATCGGCCTTGTGTGCCTCAATCAGCTCGGCGATGCGTTCCACGCCCATTTGTGAACCGGCAGGCAACAAGCGTGCGCCAATGTGCTGGACGATGGCTGACGCGTACTGAAAGGCTCCCTGCATTTCTCCGGCAGTCAGGCAGTTGATGACCACCTCAGGGCGTTCGTCCATCGCACCGAACATCCGTGCCCCCAAGTGCACGATTGCAGCGTTGAACGCCCAGGAATGGGTGATCTGTTTGCGACTGCCGGTACTGCCTCCCGAGGTCAGGGTCAGTCCACCGCCCGGTGCTCGATGAGAAGCGTCACCGAGCGCGGAAAACAGGGCCCCGCCGAACTCGTCTTCCACCGCCAGAACCGGCAACCGATGCTGATCGGCCAATCCCTGCACTTCCAGGATTCGCGGGTACAACGCAAGGAACCAAGGCAGCGAACTCGCGTGAGCCAATTTGCGAGCGAAGGCCTCGGCCGATATATCCGTTATCGATTCATTGCTCATTGCCGCGCCTTCCCTGACGAATGCCCAGCTCATCGAATCCGCTACGGACGGCGTTCGCCAGACATTCCAGCTGGCGCTGACTGTGGCTCGCGCTGATGGCCAGACGCAAAATTGCCTCGCCTTTCGCCACCACCGGAAACAGCGCGGTAGTGACCGCCATGCCCTGCCGACGCAAATGCTGCGCCAGGCTGATCGCATCTCTCTCGGCCCCGACGCGGACGAATCGAATGGGGGACGCGACGTGATGATTACCCAACACTGGCCCCAGCAAACGGTCGATCGTGGCGATATTTTTCCACAACGCCACCTGCAATTGCCCCAACTCCGGCGACAAATGAATTTTCCCCGAGGCAACTGCCGCGCCCACTCCGCCAACAGACAGTGGCCCGCCAAACGTATAGGTCGACGCATGGCGCCGAATTATTTCGGCATCGGCTTCGGTGCGCACAGTGATTGCCCCGCCGGTTGCACCGAACGCCTTGGACAGCGATGACAGGAGTATCAACCGGCCACGATATCGGTCACCCGCCGCGTCCAGCGCGTAACCACCTCCGGCGAAACCATGGATCGAGGTACCGTGGGCGTCATCCGCATAGAGATAACCGTCGAAACGCTCCGCCAGTTGCAGCAGGCGACTGACCGGGTACACACCGCGCATCGAGCCGATGCTGTCCGTCAGAATGATGGGCGTATTACCCGCTGCGACGGCCGTTGAACACGCTTCCTCCACCTGTTCTATATCGCTGCAGTCACGGCGCTGGATCGGCCCGAACTGCCAGAGAATGCCTTGCAGCACTTGCATCGAAGCGTGAGCGGCACGGTCAACAATCCAGCAAGGGCCTCGACGCATGGGATACGAGGGCATCTCGCCGGAGCCGAGCAGCGGCAAACAGCCAAGATGCGCACTGCCCACCGAGTTGAAGGTGACTGTATGTCCCTGAAATATCCGGTTCAGCAGTTCATCCAGTTCACGCATGGGCGGCAACAGCGCTCGGGTTCGTGCGGCGGCGAACTGCACGCCGAAGGACTCCGAGGCGCTCACCGCCCCTTGAATCAAGCGGGGGTCACACTCCAGTCCCAGATAAGAGCAGGAAAGAAACTCGGTCAGCCGTTCGCCACTCTCGAGTTCGATCTCTTTGCCTTCACGTTTGGCCAATTTCAGACCATTGAGTCCGGCATCGAACAATTGCTGCTGATCGTCACGCGCTTGCCGGACACGGTTTTTGACCCAATTGACGGTCGGTTGAAAAGTGTTCATCGGGATACCTGCAAAGAGGGAGTACGGCGATAGACCTGGACTCGCCAGAGCTGGGTTTTTTCTCGCGCAATGTCTGCCTGGTACTGCTGGGTGATATCGCAGAAACCTGCGCAATCGGGTCGCACCACATGCAAATGCCCCCGCATGACCACCTGTGCGTTTTCCGACAGGGACGGTGCCAGGCGCTGTAAAACGTTCTTGCCGGCCGCTGCGGACATGAAGGAAGGCACGTCCGACAGCGATACGAAATCGATGGCTGTTTCCCCGGCGGCACAGTCGAGGATGTCGGCCTGCACCACGCGTAACTCGCACTGCTGAAGTCCCTCGCGGGCCCGCTGGAAAATTGCCGGATCGCACTCCAGCGGAAAGCCTTGTGGATAACGCAGCTCACCGAAAAACAGCATTTGCAGGAAAAAGCTCTCGCGAACCACCTGAGTGGTGAACAACGTATGAAAAATTTCCAGATACGCCGCGCGGGAACTGATCCCCAGGTTGTTGGGTGGAAAGGCGCCCTTGTACAGCAGCGAATTGAGCACTGCTGCGTTTCCCAGCAAAGCGATCACGGCTTTCCAGCGCTTGAGCGGAAAGCGGTTTCGGTAATATTCCGTCTGTTCGTCAAGCCGGCTTGAATGAAAAATGCCTCGGCCAGCCTTGCCGGTAAACAGTCCGGTGATCCTCGCCAACCGCTTCAAGGTTTGCTCGAATGCACCCATGTAAATCGGCGCTTCCCAGTGCCGGGACTGGAACAGCGCGAACAACCAGCGACGATCCGCCGGCGGTAAAACCAGTTGCTGGAAAATGGATTGGCGTTGCGACCTCAGACTTTCCATTCGATAGCCCATGAACGCCATGAACGACTCGTGATCGGTCTGTTCCAGCAGGGCAAAACGCAATCGGCTGAACGCCAGTTGCGGCGCACTGATGTCGGTACAGGTCATGCGTGACGGAGCGGCGGCCAGCAACGGCAACAGCCGGCCGCCGCATCCGGCAATACCCAGCACGTGCCCGGCATGTCTGGGCAGGATCGCGTACTCGAGTGCAGTGTCTTCATCCCCTAGCGTGTAGTTGAGCCGGTCGAAATAATCAGCCATGTCTGCCTCCAGCCGTCTGATTGGAACAAGGGCGGCCAGACTTCATTGGTTGTCCACGGCGTGAAGGAAGTCATAGCGAGGCGCCAGCCCGTTTTGCCAGGCCTCGAACTGCTCATAAACCGCCTCGAGCATGTTGCCGGTCAGACGCAGGCTGGTTTCCATGACAGTGCTGATCGCATCCCAGTCTTCCTGTCGCTTGCAGGTGCGTTGCAGCATGAGTTTGATTTCATTGAAGTGCTCGACATCAATGTCGGAATGCGCAATGAAGAACGTCAGCTGAGCGGGCTTCAGTTCCAGAACTTCACTCAGGCTGTTAATCAACGGAGTAATGAACTGGTAAGCGTTCTCTGCCCAATAACTATAACCAAGCCGTTGTAGCGGATTACCGGTAAAGGAAATCCAGTATAAGTAGGCGATCAATACATCCGTAGCTGGAAGTGCAGGCGGAATATCGAACACCTCATTCTTCAAACCAAGACTCATGACATCATGCAGCGCCATTTTTTCATGGCCGACTTCTTGTGCCGCATGTTCAAAGCAAAACTTGGCATACACCGGATTATCCGCATGTCGGACTCCGACCAATCCCTGATTTCGTGCATTGTGTGCCGTGTAGTGAAAAGTCTGGATCATGTAGATCGCGTACAAGGCTTTTGAAACACTGCCTTCACGTATGGCTTTTATCAGTCGCGAACTTTCCAGAATATCGGCCCATGTCTTTTCGATTCGCTCATCGAGCAGGCTTAGTTGTTGTTCAAAACTGAGAGGCGAGTTCATCAACCGGGTTCTCCAATGGGTTGGCGAGCAGGTGGGCAGACTGTTGAAGTGCTGTGAGGATTTGCGGCCATTGAGCCGAGAGCAGCCAGTAATCGCCGCGCTGGCGCTGTTCGATGCGCAGGGCGTCGGTGGTAATGGGCGTCAGGCCGAAACGCTGGAACAATCGCCGTTGCGGTGATCGGCAGAGCGCGGTGACCCCTTCATAACCCCGCTTGATCGCCCATTCCGTGGCAGCCGCCAGCAGGCCGTTGATCGACACGGGGAACTGCGTTTGCGAGTGGCTGATCAAGCGGCTGAACTCGACATGGCGCGACAGCGTCGTGGCAGGGGATAGTTGCTGCTGCGTCAGTGAAGCCCATTCGAACGGCCCGGGGGTCACGCGCAATACCGCCGTGGGCCTGTCGTGCTGATACAACAAAAAGTGGGTACTGCGCGAGATAATCGCCAGACGTGTTTCAAGTAATCTGGCTTTGGGTGTCAGCATGTAGTGTTGCAATCGCAACCTAAAATGACGGGAAACAAACCGTTCAAACTCTCGTGTATCCGATCCTGCTTCAAGAATAACGATGCGATAATTTTCATGACGCCTTTTAAAGGTCGTCTGAATCTCCTGAAAATAATCCGTTAATTGCGAATCCCTGATATCCATTTCTTCTCCGCAGCCGTTAACTTTTCGAAGTTTTCTGAGCGCATTGAAATAATGAATGGTTTTAGAAAAATCGCCACTGTGTGGCTTCTGAGAATAACGTCGGAAAAATTACAACAATTGAATACTTACGGATTCATCTGACGTAGAAGGGAAAAAATCGAACAAAAAACCGGACTATAACTACAGCTACATGAGGGAAAAATCGCGGGCAAGCGTAGTACCCCTCGCCATGAAAGCCGAGGAGTACTCACGAAATTAATCAGGGGTGATATCAGCCCGGACGCACGATATTGCCAGTGGCCAGATCCCGAATCAGGCTCGGGTTCTTGCGACCGCCCAGCGCTCCGCCGAGCACCAGATCGACCTGACCACGGAAATACTGCTCGACCCGCAAGCGACTTTTCGCTGCCGGCCGCCCCTGCGGATTCGCCGACGTCGAAATCAACGGCCCCACCAGCGAGCACAGATCCCGCACCTGCGGATGATCGCTGACTCGCAATGCCACGGTGTCATGCACTCCGGTCACCCATTCCGGCAGCAGGTTCTGATGCGGCACCAGCCAGGTGTTCGGGCCCGGCCAGGTGCTGGCCATGCGATCGATCCAGTCCTGGGGGAAATCCTCGAACAGAAAATCGAACTGACGAATGTTGTCGGCGACCAGGATCAAGCCCTTGTCCACCGAACGGTTCTTGATCGCCAACAGACGATCCACCGCTTCTTCATTCCAAGGATCGCACCCCAGCCCCCAGACGGCTTCGGTTGGATAGGCAATCACCGCCCCGGCGCGAATCTCTCGTGCGGCTTGTTGCACCCGCCAACTGTTGACCATGAAAAACTCTCCGCAAACAGGTTTCGCGCAGTTTACCGATCTTCAATGTAAAACCTAGCTTACGCGCGCAAACCAGCGGCCGTTTTCGCACACCGCGCGGCCATCCATCTCCAGTTCGGTCAGCGCCGCCAGCACTTTCGGAAGCGCCCAGCCAATGCTGTCAGCCAGGCCCTCGCTGGTGTGCGGGGCGGCGTGCAACAGACGCAGCAACGGGTTCTGCGGATTCGCTGCGGCGGTGGATACCGGCAGATGTTGCCAGCCGCGCAAGGCTTCGAGAATGTGCTCGATGGTTTCCACCAGCACCGCCCCGTCACGGATCAGTTGATGACAGCCCCGGGCGCCGGGGTGGTGGATCGAACCCGGAATGGCGTACACCTCGCGCCCCTGTTCCGCAGCCAGCCGCGCGGTGATTAAAGAGCCGCTGGCGACACTGGCCTCGACCACCAGCACGCCGAGGGACAAACCGCTGATGATCCGGTTGCGTCTGGGGAAGTTGCTCGGCGTTGGCCCGACGTCCAGAGGAAATTCCGAAAGCACTGCACTGCCGGACGCAATCATCGCGTCCGCCAACCGACGGTTGCGCTGTGGATAAAAGTTTTCCAGACCCGTACCAAGCACACCGACCGTTTGCCCGCCGACGTCGACGGCGGCTTGATGCGCGGCCGCATCAATGCCCAGCGCCAAGCCACTGGTGATGACAAAACCGGCGCCGGCCAGGCTGCGGGAAAATGCAGCGGCAGTGTCCATGCCCGGACGGGAAGCGCGGCGACTGCCGACCATCGCCAGTTGCGGTTTTTCCAGAATCCGGGGGTCGCCAGCGACGAACAGCAAGGGTGGCGGGTCGGGAATCTGCGCCAGCAAGGCTGGGTAATCCGGGTGATCCCACATCAGCAAATGTTGATCCGGACGCTCTAGCCAGCGCAATGCATGACTGGCACCGTCGCGAACGTCAGGGCAGCGTCGGGCCTCGGCGCAAGCCATCGGCAAACCCAACGAGCGCCAGGCGCTGGCGGGCGCACTGATCGCCTTCGAGGCCGAGCCGAAAGCTTCGAGCAGTTTGGTAAAACGCTTGGGACCGATTTCCGGCAAGCGGTGCAGGCGCAGGCGCGCTTCCAGTTCCGCCGGGGAAACCGGCGACGAATCAGGCATCATCATGGATCATCCTTGATCGTTATAAGGCCCGAACCTTTCGGAACAAGCTGTGGATAACTCTGTTGGTAACTTGTGAAGCCAGCTAAGGATTTCGCACCTTGTCCAGCACCGCCAGCGAGCGCGATGCGTTCAGCACGAGGCCGTAACTGAGTTTGTCGTAGGTGCGGAACACCATCAGCAATCCGGCGCGTTCATCGGGGATTTTCAGCGGCTGGCCGGTGATGCGGTCACGTACGGTTTCCCCGGTTTTCATCACCACCAGGACGTTGCCCTCCGCCAGGCCGTCGCGTTTGCCTTTGTTCAGGGTCACCACGTCCATCGCGCCGATCTGCGTGACGCCACGCGGCACATCGATGATCAGGCCGTTGATGTCGGCGGCGGGCGCGCTGGGCATGAAGGTCGAGTTGATCGAACGCTCTTCGCCGCTGAACAAACGGTCGCCGAGGCGTACTTCCTGGGTCGTGCGTTGCAGAGCGAGGGTGGCGACATCGCCTTCAGTGGCAACGATTTCACCGCCGCCGATGTCGTCGGCGTTGATCCCCAGAAACTCCTTGCTCTGCGGATCGGTATAGACCTTGCCCTGGCGGAAGATGCCGTAGACCGACTGGCTCGGGTCGAAATGGCCACGGGCGAAGATCCGGTCGCCAGTGCCGCTGAGCACCCGTTCGGCATCGCCGGCGACGATGTACGGCGCCTTGTCGAAGTCCTCGACCTTGTCGACGATGCGGTTGCTCAGCAGAAAGCTGTTGATCGATTTGAGCGGAATGCTCGGAATCGCCTCCGCGACCGGACTGGTGCGGATGCGCGGCGACAACTTGATGGTGCCGCGCGACTCGCCGCGATTGACGGTCAGACGCGGCTGGCCGTTGACGTAGCTGAGCGTCAGCGTGTCGCCGGGATAGATTAGATTGGGGTTTTCGATCTGCGGATTGGCCTGCCACAGTTGCGGCCACTGCCAGGGTTCGCGCAAATATTTACCGGAGATGTCCCAGAGCGTATCCCCCGAAACCACCGTGTATTGCTGTGGAAAACCTTCCTTGAGTTGCACTTGCCCGTGCGCGGCGCCGGCCGAGGCCAGAAACAGCAGGGCGAGTAGTGATTTCCTCATGCGGTGAATCCCTTTATTATGTGCGTTCGCGTGAAACGCCAGAGCCCCCGTGGCTCGCTCCCTGCTCTATGCTGAAAAGCAAGGAGCTACGTTTCACAACGGTAGCCTGCATCTTCGGACCCGCCAGGCCATCGCCCGACTTTACCTCACACGTGCAGCAATCAAGCTTATGGCCATTTTGAACATCCTCGAATTTCCGGACCCGCGTCTGCGCACTATCGCCAAACCTGTGGCTGTAGTGGACGACGAAGTGCGTCAGCTGGTCGATGACATGTTTGAAACAATGTATGAAGCGCCGGGCATCGGCCTTGCCGCGACCCAGGTCAACGTGCACAAACGTATCGTCGTGATGGACCTTTCCGAAGACCGCACCGAACCCCGGGTGTTCATCAACCCCGAGTTCGAATCGCTGACCGACGAAATGGAGCAATACCAGGAAGGCTGCCTCTCGGTGCCGGGTTTCTACGAAAACGTCGACCGCCCGCAGAAGGTCAGGATCAAGGCTCTGGACCGTGACGGCAAGCCTTACGAACTGATCGCCGAAGGTCTGCTCGCGGTGTGCATCCAGCACGAATGCGACCACCTCAACGGCAAGTTGTTCGTCGATTACCTGTCCACGCTCAAACGCGACCGGATCAAGAAGAAACTGGAAAAGCAGCACCGCCAGAACGCTTGATGCCCCTCTCCAAAGGCTTGCTGCGGCAAGCCTTTTTCTTTTTATGAGACTTCCCCATGACTGAGCCACTGCGCATCGTTTTTGCCGGCACCCCGGAATTCGCCGCCGAACACCTCAAGGCCCTGCTGGACAGCCCTTACGAGATCGTTGCGGTCTACACCCAACCGGATCGCCCGGCCGGTCGTGGGCAAAAACTGATGCCGAGCCCGGTCAAACAGCTCGCCCTGGAAAACAATATCCAGGTGTTGCAGCCGCCGACCCTGCGCAACGCCGACGCTCAGGCCGAGCTCGCGGCGCTGAAACCGGATTTGATGGTGGTGGTCGCCTACGGCCTGATCCTGCCGCAAGCGGTGCTGGATATTCCGCGTCTGGGTTGCATCAACAGTCACGCCTCGTTGCTTCCGCGCTGGCGCGGTGCTGCGCCGATCCAGCGTGCCGTCGAAGCAGGCGACGCTGAAAGCGGCGTGACCGTGATGCGCATGGAAGCCGGCCTCGATACCGGGCCGATGCTGCTCAAGGTCGTCACCCCGATCAGCGCAGACGACACTGGCGGCAGCCTCCACGATCGCCTCGCCGAAATGGGCCCGCCCGCCGTGGTGCAGGCGATTGCCGGTCTGGCCGCTGGCACACTCGAAGGCGAAGTGCAGAACGATGAGCTTGCCACCTACGCGCACAAGCTGAACAAGGACGAAGCACGCATCGACTGGAGCCGTCCGGCCGTTGAGTTGGAACGTCTGGTCCGTGCCTTTAATCCATGGCCGATCACCCACAGCACGCTCAACGGCGAAGCACTTAAAGTGCTGGCGGCGACACTGGCCGAAGGCAAAGGCGCACCGGGCACCATCCTCGGCGCCAGCAAGGACGGTCTGCTCGTCGCCTGTGGCGAACAGGCGCTGTGCCTGACCCGCCTGCAATTGCCCGGCGGCAAGGCGCTGAACTTCAGCGATCTGTTCAACAGCCGTCGTGAGAAATTCGCCACCGGCACCGTTCTGGGCGCAACGGTGGACGCGCCATGAACCCGCGTCTGGCCGCCGCCAAGGCACTCGCCGCCGTCCTGAGCGGCAAGGCTTCGCTCAACAGCTCTCTGCCGACGCAACTGGACAAGGTCGAAGATCGCGATCGCGGTTTCACCCAGGACCTGGCGTTCGGCACCGCCCGCTGGCAGCCACGTTTGTCGGCGCTGGCGGAAAAACTGCTGCAGAAACCGTTCAAGACTGCGGACGCCGATGTCGAGGCGCTGCTGCTGGTCGGTCTCTATCAACTGCTTTACACCCGCGTCCCGCCGCACGCCGCCATCGGCGAAACCGTCGGTTGCGCCCACAAGCTGAAAAAGCCGTGGGCCAAAGGTCTGCTCAACGCCGTGCTGCGCAATGCCCAGCGCGAACATGAGGCGATCTTCGCCGAACTGGAACGCGATCCGGTGGTTCGCACCGCCCATCCGCGCTGGCTGCAAAAATCCCTGAAGGCCTTCTGGCCTGAACAATGGGAAGCCATTTGCGAGGCGAACAACGCGCATCCGCCGATGATCCTGCGGGTCAACCGCCGTCATCACAGCCGTGACACGTACCTCGGATTGCTGACTGAAGCAGGTATCGCCGCGCAGCCGTGCACCTTCAGCCGCGACGGCATCGTTCTCGACGCCGCCGCTGATGTACGCAGCCTGCCGGGCTTCGCCGAAGGCTGGATCAGCGTGCAGGACGAAGCCGCGCAACTGGCTGCCGATCTGCTCGACCTCGCGCCAGGCCAGCGAGTACTGGACGCCTGCTGCGCGCCGGGCGGCAAGACGTGCCACATCCTCGAAGCCGAACCGGCACTGACCGGCGTGGTGGCAGTGGACCTGGAAGCCAAACGGCTGGTGCGAGTGAAGGAAAACCTCGAGCGCCTCGGTCTGAACGCCGAACTGATCGCCGCCGACGGTCGCGACACGGCAGCGTGGTGGGACGGGAAACCGTTCCAGCGCATCCTGCTCGACGCGCCGTGCTCGGCCACCGGCGTGATCCGCCGCCATCCGGACATCAAGTTGACCCGTCAGGCCGACGACATCGCCGCCCTCGCACAACTGCAAGGCGAGTTGCTCGACGCGATGTGGAAAACCCTCGATGTGGGCGGCATCCTGCTCTACGCCACCTGCTCGACCTTGCCGACCGAGAACACCGAGGTGATCGGCGCTTTCCTTGAGCGTACGCCGGGCGCACGGGAGCTGGATCTGGCCACCGCCGCCGGGATCAAGCAGCCCCATGGTCGCCAATTGCTGGCCCAGCAGGGCGGGCATGACGGGTTCTACTACGCCAAGCTGATCAAGATCGCTGCCGCGCGCGGCTAAACGGATTCAATGGAGTGACTGGATGAAAATCATCATCCTCGGTGCGGGACAGGTCGGCGGTTCGCTGGCTGAACATCTGGCCAGCGAGGCCAACGACATCACGGTGGTCGATACAGACGGCGACCGTCTGCGCGATCTTGGCGACCGCCTCGATATCCGCACCGTGCAGGGCCGTGGCTCGCTACCGACCGTGCTGCGTCAGGCCGGTGCCGACGACGCCGACATGCTGGTGGCGGTGACCAACAGCGACGAAACCAACATGGTCGCGTGCCAGGTTGCTCACACCCTGTTCCATACCCCGACCAAGATTGCCCGGGTGCGCGAAGCGTCGTACCTGACCCGCGAGGAGCAACTGTTCCAGAACGAGGCGATTCCGGTCGACGTGCTGATCAGTCCCGAGCAAGTGGTCACCAACTACATCAAGCGGTTGATCCAGCACCCCGGCGCCTTGCAGGTGATCGATTTCGCCGAAGGCCAGGCGCAACTGGTGGCGGTGCGCGCCTACTACGGCGGGCCGCTGGTGGGTCAGCAACTGCGCCAGTTGCGCGAGCACATGCCGAATGTGGAAACCCGAGTGGCCGCGATTTTCCGTCGTGACCGACCGATTCTTCCCCAGGGCGATACGGTGATCGAGGCGGACGACGAAGTCTTCTTCATCGCCGCCCGTGCGAACATTCGCGCGGTGATGAGCGAAATGCGCCGCCTAGACGAAAGCTACAAACGCATCGTGATTGCCGGCGGCGGGCAGATCGGCGAGCGGCTGGCCGAGGCCATCGAAAGTCGCTATCAGGTGAAGATCATCGAGATGAACCCGGCGCGCTGCCGCTACCTCTCCGACACCCTCGACAGCACCGTGGTGCTGCAGGGCAGCGCGTCGGATCGCGACCTGCTGCTGGAAGAGAACATCGCCGACGCGGACATCTTCCTCGCGCTGACCAACGATGACGAAGCCAACATCATGTCGTCGCTGCTGGCCAAACGTCTGGGCGCGAAGAAGGTGATGACGATCATCAACAACCCGGCCTACGTCGATCTGATCCAGGGCGGTGACATCGACATCGCCATCAGCCCGCAACTGGCGACCATCGGCACCTTGCTGGCCCACGTGCGGCGCGGCGATATCGTCAGCGTGCACTCGTTGCGCCGGGGCGCGGCAGAGGCCATTGAAGCGGTGGCCCATGGCGATTCGAAGTCGAGCAAGGTCATCGGCAAGGCGATCGAAAACATCGCACTGCCTCCCGGAACCACCATCGGCGCGATCATCCGTGATGAGGAAGTGATCATCGCCCACGGCGATACGGTCATCGCCGCCGGTGACCATGTGATTCTGTTCCTTGTGGATAAAAAACATATTCGCGATGTGGAGAAACTGTTCCACGTGGGCCTGAGTTTCTTCTGACCACCAGGAGCCGAACCGATGATTGAATCGCTGGAGAAAATGCTCGCCAAGGGTGTGGATAACTCGCTGCTGCGCTTCGGCCTGGGCAAGGGTTATCTGGATCTGGGGGAGAACGCGAAGGCTGCCGAACATTTGCAGCGTTGCGTCGGCTTCGATCCGAAATACTCGGCGGCCTGGAAACTGTTGGGCAAGGCGCAGCTGGCGCAAGGTGATCACGCGGCAGCGCGGCAGGCATGGGAACAAGGGCTGGAGGCGGCCCGGGCCCATGGCGACAAGCAGGCCGAGAAAGAAATGACGGTGTTCCTGAAGAAGCTCGAACGGCAGAAGCCGTGACAGCTGTGGATAACCCGCCTGGTCAGGTTATCCACAATCGCCCATCGCCGATCAGTACCAGCGCGCCTCGCCCGGCGGACGCTTCTTGAAGCGTTTCATGCTCCACATGTACTGGCTCGGATAAGCCGCCACATAACGCTCGACCACCTTGCTCATCGCCGCGCAGGACGTTTCGGTGTCGGTGCTGTACATCGCTTCCGGCGCGGCTTCGAGGATCACCTTGTAGCCAGAACCGTCCGGCAGACGCAGGGCATGCAGGAACACCCCGACAGCCTTGCCACCGGCAAGCATGTTCGGCACGAACTTGCTGGTCAGGGCCTGGGTAGCGAAGAACGGCACGAAGATCCCGGCGGATTCGGCCGGCTCCGGGTCCGCAGGAATCCCCACCTGACCGCCCTTGCGCACTTCCTTGATGACGCTGAGGATGCCTTCCTTGGTCGACGCGGCGACCTTGTTGCCCAGTTGCACGCGCTGTTTGCGCAGCAATTCATCCACAGCCTTGAGCTTCGGCGGACGATAGAAAATGATCGGTTTGCACTGGCTGCAATAGAAGTGGTTGAGCACTTCCCAGTTGCCCAGGTGGCTGGTAATGCCGACCACGCCTTTGCCCGACGCCAGCGCATCCTTGAGGATGTCGAGGCCTTCGACTTCGCGCACCAGGTCGATGGAGCGCTGGGCTGGCCAGATCCAGGCGCAGGCGCTTTCGGTCAGAGACTTGCCGATGTCTTTCAGGGTCTGGCCGACCAAACGCTCGCGTTCGGCCGGATCCATCTGTGGAAAACATTTGGCCAGGTTGATCCGCACCACGTCCCGGGAGCGGTTGGGGGTTTTCCACATGATCCAGCCGATCGCCGAACCCACGGCCTGCACGGCCCGCCACGGCAGCAGGGCAAACAGCCGCAGAGCGCCAACCAGCATGGCGCCTTTAAACTTTTCCACAGGTCACTCCTGATCTTGTGCTGTGCGCGAGGCGGCCATTCTAACCGCCGTTGACGAGCTGCGCGTAGCGGTCGCAGTCCTGCGTGTGATCCATGACCATGCCCGAGGCCTGCATCAGCGCGTAGCAGATGGTCGGACCGACGAAGGTGAAACCGGCCTTTTTCAGGCCCTTGCTCATGGCCACGGCTTGGGGGGTAATGGCCGGGACTTCACTGCGATCCTTGAAATGATTGATGATCGGGCGGTTATCCACAAACGACCAGAGGAACGCCACCGGGTCTTCCAGCTCCAGCCACGCCTGGGCATTGCGCCGGGCGGCATTGAGCTTGAGACGGTTGCGGATGATCCCCGGATCGAGCATCAAATCGTCGATTTCCGCGTCGCTCATCTGCGCCACGCGTTGTACGTCGAAGCCGTACAACACCTCGCGATATCGCTCGCGCTTGCGCAGCACGGTGATCCACGAAAGCCCGGCCTGGAACCCTTCGAGCAAAAGCAACTCGAACAAACCCTGCGCATCGCGTAGCGGCGTACCCCACTCCTGATCGTGGTAAGCCATGTACAGCGGATCTTCGTTGCACCAAAAGCAGCGTGGCATAAGGCTCCAGGGGGTGGAGGTGCGACTGAATCGGGTATACTCCCGCTCTTTAAATCGCAGCCCAAGAAACAGGTGAATTTCGTGAGCCAGCCTACGCCAGCCGTGCGTACCTTCCAAGACTTGATCCTCGCGCTCCAGCAATACTGGGCCGAGCAAGGTTGTGTGGTACTTCAGCCCTACGATATGGAAGTAGGCGCCGGCACTTTCCACACCGCGACATTCCTGCGTGCCATCGGCCCGGAAACCTGGAACGCCGCCTACGTGCAGCCAAGCCGCCGTCCGACTGACGGCCGTTACGGCGAAAACCCGAACCGTCTGCAGCACTACTACCAGTTCCAGGTAGTCCTGAAGCCGAACCCGGACAACTTCCAGGAGCTGTACCTGGGCTCCCTCAAGCATGTCGGCCTGGACCCGCTGGTCCACGATATCCGCTTCGTCGAAGACAACTGGGAATCGCCGACCCTCGGCGCCTGGGGTCTGGGCTGGGAAGTCTGGCTCAATGGCATGGAAGTGACCCAGTTCACTTACTTCCAGCAGGCAGGCGGCATCGAGTGCTACCCGGTGACTGGCGAGATCACCTATGGTCTGGAGCGTCTGGCCATGTACCTGCAGGGCGTGGATTCGGTCTACGACCTGGTCTGGGCTGACGGTCCGTTCGGCAGAGTGACCTACGGCGACGTGTTCCACCAGAACGAAGTGGAGCAGTCCACTTACAACTTCGAACACGCCAACGTCGACAAGCTGTTCGAATTGTTCGACTTCTATGAAAGCGAAGCCAAGCGCCTGATCGAACTCGACCAGCCGCTGCCGTTGCCGAGCTATGAAATGGTCCTGAAGGCCTCGCACACCTTCAACCTGCTGGATGCACGCCGGGCGATCTCGGTAACTGCGCGTCAGCAATACATTCTGCGCGTACGCACCCTGGCGCGTTCCGTCGCCCAAGCCTACCTGCTGGCCCGCGCCAAGCTGGGCTTCCCGATGGCAACCCCGGACCTGCGTGACGAAGTACTGGCCAAGCTGGAGGCTGCACAATGAGTGCTCAAGATTTTCTGGTTGAACTGGGCACCGAAGAACTGCCACCCAAAGCCCTGAACACCCTGGCCGAAGCGTTTCTGGCCGGTATCGACAAGGGCCTGCAGGCCGCTGGCCTGAACTACGAGACCAAAACCGTCTACGCCGCCCCGCGTCGTCTGGCCGTGCTGATCACTGCGCTGGCGACCCAGCAGCCGGATCGCAGCATCAACCTCGACGGCCCGCCACGTCAGGCCGCGTTCGACGCTGAAGGCAACCCGACTCAAGCGGCACTGGGTTTTGCCAAGAAGTGTGGGGTCGAGCTGAGCGAAATCGACCAGAGCGGTCCGAAACTGCGCTACAGCCAGAACATCGCCGGCAAGCCGACCGCCAGCCTGCTGCCGACCATCGTCGAAGACTCGCTGAACGACCTGCCGATCCCGAAACGCATGCGCTGGGGTGCGCGCAAGGAAGAGTTCGTGCGTCCGACCCAGTGGCTGGTGATGCTGCTCGGCGACCAGGTCATCGACTGCACGATCCTCGCGCAGAAGGCTGGCCGTGAGTCCCGTGGCCACCGTTTCCACCACCCGCAAAGTGTGCGCATCGGTTCGCCGTCGAGCTACCTGGCCGACCTGCGTGCCGCTTACGTGCTGGCCGACGCCAACGAGCGTCGCGAAATCATCAGCAAACGCACCGAAGAACTGGCGACCCGCCAGGAAGGCACCGCGATCGTGCCGCCGGCGCTGCTCGACGAAGTGACCGCGCTGGTCGAGTGGCCGGTGCCGCTGGTGTGCTCGTTCGAGGAACGTTTCCTCGACGTGCCGCAGGAAGCGCTGATCACCACCATGCAGGACAACCAGAAGTACTTCTGCCTGCTGGATGCCGACGGCAAGTTGCTGCCACGTTTCATTACCGTGGCCAACATCGAATCCAAAGACCCGCAGCAGATCATCGCCGGTAACGAGAAAGTGGTTCGCCCACGTCTGACCGACGCCGAGTTCTTCTTCAAGCAAGACAAGAAGCAGAAGCTCGAAGCATTCAACGATCGCCTGCAGAACGTGGTGTTCCAGGAAAAACTTGGCAGCGTCTACGACAAGGCCGAGCGCGTGTCGAAACTGGCCGCGTACATCGCCGCACGCATCGGCGGCAACGCTTCGTGGGCTGCCCGCGCAGGTCTGCTGTCCAAGTGCGACCTGGCGACCGAAATGGTCGGCGAGTTCCCGGAGATGCAAGGTGTCGCCGGTTACTACTACGCCCTCAATGACGGCGAGCCGGAAGACGTCGCTCTGGCCCTGAACGAGCAGTACATGCCGCGCGGTGCGGGCGCTGAACTGCCGGCCACCCTGACCGGTGCGGCCGTGGCCATCGCCGACAAGCTCGACACTCTGGTCGGCATCTTCGGCATCGGCATGCTGCCGACCGGCAGCAAAGACCCGTATGCCCTGCGCCGTGCGGCACTGGGCGTGTTGCGGATCCTGATCGAAAAACAACTGGATCTGGATCTGAACGATGCCGTGGCGTTCGCCGTGAATTCCTTCGGCGCGAAGGTCAAGGCTGCCGGCCTGAACGACGCAGTGCTGGAATTCATCTTCGACCGTCTGCGTGCGCGTTACGAAGACGAAGGCGTGGACGTTGCCACCTACCTGTCGGTACGTGCCCTGAAGCCGGGTTCGGCGCTGGACTTCGACCAGCGTGTGCAGGCGGTCCAGGCCTTCCGCAAACTGCCGGAAGCGGCAGCGCTGGCGGCGGTGAACAAGCGTGTGTCGAACCTGCTGAGCAAGGTGGAAGGCTCGGTGCCGACCGAAGTCCAGGCCAAGTACTTCGACAATGCCAACGAGTTCTCGCTGTACTCGGCGATCCAGCAGGCGGACCAGGCTGTACAGCCAATGGCCGCGGCGCGTCAGTACAACGAATCGCTGGCACGCCTGGCCGCCCTGCGCGAGCCGGTGGACGCGTTCTTCGACGCGGTGATGGTCAATGCCGAAGACGCCAACGTGCGGGCCAACCGTTACGCGCTGCTGGCGCGTCTGCGTGGTCTGTTCCTGGGCGTTGCCGACATCTCGCTGCTGGGTTGAGGGATTGCTGTTGAAACTGCTGATTCTCGATCGGGACGGAGTGATCAATTACGACTCCGACGCTTACATCAAGTCGGTGGAGGAGTGGATTCCGCTGCCCGGCTCGATCGAAGCGATTGCGCAGTTGAGCAAGGCCGGCTGGACGGTGGCGGTCGCCACCAACCAGTCGGGCATTGCTCGCGGCTACTACGACCTCGCCACCCTCGATGCCATGCACGCGCGTCTGCGCGAACTGGTGGCGGAGCAGGGCGGTGAAGTCGGGCTGATCGTGTATTGCCCGCATAGCCCGGACGAAGGTTGCGATTGCCGCAAGCCGAAACCGGGGATGTTGAAAACCATCGCGCAGCATTACAACGTTGCGCTGACAAATGTCTGGTTTGTCGGCGACAGCCTTGGTGACCTGGAGGCCGCCAAAGCCGTCGATTCACAGCCCGTTTTGGTAAAGACCGGGAAAGGCGAAAAGACTCAGGCCAAGACCTTGCCGGTGGGCACCCTGATTTTTGACGATCTCGCGGCGATTGCCGCAGAACTTATCCACAACTAGAGTACTTCTGAAGTTCCTGACCAGGGATTGATCGGGAGTGCGCTTGAACAGTCGGGCATCGCCCGTAATGGTAAACGTCGCCATGTCGATACTGCAGGCCATCAGAATCTTCCTCTTTTACCTGCTGCTGGGCACCACTGCTCTGCTGTGGTGCAGCCTGAGCTTTTTTATCGCGCCCTTTCTGCCGTTCAAGGCGCGCTATCGTTTCATCAACGTGTACTGGTGCCGTTGCGCCTTGTGGTTGACCAAGGTGTTCCTCGACATCCGCTACGAAGTCAAAGGCGCAGAAAACGTGCCTGACCGGCCCTGCGTGATTCAATCGAACCACCAGAGCACCTGGGAGACGTTCTTTCTCTCCGCTTATTTCTCGCCCTTGAGCCAGGTGCTCAAGCGCGAATTGCTGTACGTGCCGTTCTTCGGCTGGGCGATGGCCATGCTACGGCCGATCGCAATTGACCGGGAAAACCCGAAAGCCGCCCTCAAGCAGGTCGCGGCGAAGGGTGACGAGTTGCTCAAGGACAATGTCTGGGTGCTGATCTTCCCTGAAGGCACTCGCGTTCCCCACGGCACCATCGGCAAGTTCTCCCGCAGTGGCAGCGCATTGGCAGTGAATGCGGCGCTTCCGGTGCTGCCAATTGCGCACAATGCCGGCAAGTTCTGGCCGAAAATCGGTTGGGGCAAAAAGTCCGGCGTGATCACTGTGGTGATTGGTGAGCCGATGTACGCCGAGGGCAACGGCCCTCGCGCCATTGCCGATCTGAATGACCGGGTACAGGCGTGGAACGAGAAGACACAACGGGAAATGGGCTCGCTGCCTCCGGCCCCTGAAGCTCCGGCTGCGAACGATCAGATCGCTGTCTGAGATTTGTGGATAACCTGTGTACGGTTTGTTCGCAAAGTGCCTGATTATCAGATTAAGTGACTGATTTATTTATATATTTCTGAAGCTGATAAAACACCGTAAAAGGTGCATAAGTTTTTTTGGGAAGTAAGGAAACCGGCTGATATAGCCGGTTTTTTTATGCCTGCTCTTCGGCAATCAGCGGCAGTTCCACACGAAACGTCGTGCCTTGATCGACCACGCTCAGGCACTCGATCCGACCGCCATGGTGATCCACCACGGCTTTGACCATCGACAGCCCCAACCCCACGCCGTCGATGCCTTGTGCGGAAGAAAAGCGTCGGTATTGGCTGAACAGATCAGGCAGTTCCTCTGCCGCGATGCCTTTGCCTTGATCGGTCAGTTCACAACGCAACCAGTCGTCATGGCAGCTGACACGCATGACGATCGTGGATCCGGCCGGGCTGTACTTGATTGCGTTTTCCAGCAGGTTGAACAGTGCTCGGGTCAACAAGCCTTGATCGGCCAGGATCAAACGCTCCTGAGAGTGTTCGTCCATGTCGTTCAACAGCTGGATGCGCTTTTGCTGGGCGATGGGCAGTGCCTGATCCAGCACGTCCATGACCAGCATTCCGAACAAGCTCGGCTGAAACCGGTACGCCTCGGATTCCGCCCGGGCCAGCAGAACGAAGCCGTCGGTGAGTTCCAGCGCCCGGCGTACCTGACGCTCAATCTGTTCGAGCAGTGGCGAATCCGTTCCTGCCTGATGCCGGTGTACATCGAGCAGGGCGAGAATCGCCGAATGGGGCGCGCGCAGATCATGGGACAGAAAGCGCAGCAACACACCGCGCTGTTCCTCGGCGGCGCGTTCGGCGCTCAGGTCAGTGAGACTCAGGAGCCAGCCGATCGGCAGGTCGCCATCGACGGGCAACAACGCAGCACGCTCCAGGCGCAGGCTGCGTTCCTTGTGATCACGAAACTCCAGCAGAGGCAGCTCGGAGAGCGGCGGGCGCTGATCGGTGGACAACTCCGGATAGCCCAGGCTCGCCAGTTGATCGAGCACATCCTCGCCCACCAGATTGTGATCGAACAGGCTCCGGGCCTTGCGGTTGCCCAACAAGACTTGCCCCCGTGGATCGCTGATCAGGGTCGCGACCGGGAGATATTCCAGCCCGTCGGCAATGAACCGGCGGGTATCGCGGGTGCGGCTCATGGCTTGCTCAAGCGCCATGATCTGCCCCTGCAAGCGGTCGGCGCCGGGAAACTGCGCCCGACGCCGTTCGGGGAAGACTTTCGGTTCACTGTCCAGCCGCGCAAGCTCCCAACCGAAGTAGGTCAGCACCACGCTCAGGCGTCGCCAGTTCCAGATCAGATAACCGAACAACATACCCAGCACTGCCGGCGTCGGTGACCACCAACGCCGCATCTCAGCCAGGCCTGCACTGGTCAACAGCACGCAGGCCATCCCGCCCAATGTGAGCCAGAGCGCCAGACGCGGGCGCCACAGCAGCAACCCAAGTACGCACGCGACCATGGCTACCGAAAGTCCTGCGCCCAGCAACGGCGCCGAGTCATGCAAATTGATCTGCGCACGCCAGGAAAGCAGTGCAGTCAGCGGCAACAGCACTAGACTTATCCACACCCACTCGCGCACCAGTTGCCGGAACAAACGCTGAACCTGGCTGGGTACGCGACTTTCGTGTCGGCGCTGGTTATTCATGGGAAACAGGGCAGGGCGGGTTGAATGGATTCATGGACGGCCGGTCTGAGGACGTAGACCCGAAGAATCATAGCGGCTCACCCCACGGCGTGCCGCTTACTTTCACTGCATGGAGAGAGCCGATCCGGTCGGCACCCATTGCCCGAGCGACAAGGAACCACCGCGTATGCGCGTTGCGATACTGGACGATGAACCCGCCGAACTGCGCCGGGTCGAGCAGACCCTGCAACAAATCGCCGAGGCTGGAGGACAGCCGTGGTCACTTCACAGCTTCGAAAGCGGTGAAGACCTCCTGCGCCAGTTGCGCCGGGAAACCTTCGACCTGTTGATCCTCGACTGGCAATTGCCCGACCTCACCGGCCTGGCACTGCTGCGCTGGACCCGCGAACACATGGAAGCCCCGCCGGCCGCCATAATGCTCACCAGCCGAGACGGCGAGAGCGATATCGTCCAGGCGTTGAATGCGGGAGCCGACGATTACGTCAGCAAACCGTTTCGACCCAATGAATTGAAGGCCCGCGTGGCAGCGGTATTGCGTCGGCATAGCCTGCAACGTAGCGCACCCGCCGAAGTACTGCGTTTCAACGATCTGGTGTTCGACGACGCCGAACTGACCGTTACCCGCGACGGGAAACCGATCGTCATGACCGAACGCGAATATCGTCTCGCCCACTGCCTGTTCAGCAACCTGGGGCGGCCGCTGTCGCGGGATTACCTGTACGAGAGATTCTGGCCCCACGAAGAGATGTCCACGTCGCGACCACTGGACACCCATATTTATCGCCTACGCAACAAACTCGGACTGACGGCGGATCGGGGTTGGCAGCTGCTGACGATTTATGGGTATGGGTATCGGTTGGAGAGTGTGGCGGCGGTGTCTGAGTAAGACTGCGTAGTTTGATCTGCCAATAAAAAGGCCAACGCAATGCGTTGGCCTTTTTTTGACGACGACCGGGATCAGAAGTCCAGGTTGGACACCGCCAGAGCGTTGCTCTCGATGAAGTCACGGCGAGGTTCGACCGCATCACCCATCAGGGTGTTGAAGATCTGGTCTGCGCCAATGGCGTCTTCGATGGTGACTTTCAGCATGCGGCGCACGCTTGGGTCCATGGTGGTTTCCCACAGCTGATCCGGGTTCATTTCACCCAGACCTTTGTATCGCTGGATGGTGTGGCGCTTGGTGCTTTCGGCCATCAGCCAGTCCAGGGCTTCCTTGAACTCGGTGACCGCTTTCTTGCGTTCGCCACGCTGGATGTACGCGCCTTCGTCGAGCAGGGTGCTCAATTGAGCGCCGAGGGTGACGACGGTCTTGTAGTCGTTGCTGCCGAAGAAGTCGCGGTTGAAGGTGACGTAGTTCGACAGGCCGTGGGAGATCAGCTCGACCTCTGGCAGCCATACGCCACGCTCGCGGTCTTCACGCAGGCTGGCCTTGTAGACCAGACCCGACTTCTCGACGGTGCGCAGACGGACTTCGTATTGGGCCAGCCAATCTTGCATCTTGGCGTGGTCGCCGAGCATTTCCAGACTGACGGCCGGCAGGTAGATGAAGTGCTCGGTCAGTTCCTGCGGGTACAGGCGCGACAGACGCTTGAGGGTCTTCATCACCATGCGGAAGTCATTCACCAGACGTTCCAGCGCTTCACCGGAAATGCCCGGGGCGTCTTCGTTCAGGTGCAGGCTCGCATCTTCCAGGGCCGACTGCGTCATGTACTCTTCCATGGCGTCGTCGTCTTTGATGTATTGCTCTTGCTTGCCTTTCTTGACCTTGTACAGCGGCGGCTGGGCGATGTAGATGTAGCCGCGCTCGATCAGCTCCGGCAACTGACGGAAGAAGAAGGTCAGCAGCAGGGTACGGATGTGCGAACCGTCGACGTCAGCATCGGTCATGATGATGATGTTGTGATAGCGCAACTTGTCGATGTTGTACTCTTCGCGACCGATACCGCAGCCCAGCGCGGTGATCAGGGTGCCCACTTCCTGGGACGAGATCATCTTGTCGAAACGGGCTTTCTCGACGTTGAGGATCTTGCCCTTCAGCGGCAGGATGGCCTGGGTCTTGCGGTTACGTCCCTGCTTGGCAGAGCCGCCCGCGGAGTCACCTTCCACGAGGTACAGTTCGGACAGCGCCGGGTCTTTTTCCTGGCAGTCAGCGAGCTTGCCCGGCAGACCGGCGATGTCCAGCGCGCCTTTGCGACGGGTCATCTCACGGGCCTTGCGCGCCGCTTCACGGGCACGGGCGGCGTCGATCATCTTGCCGACAACCAGTTTGGCTTCGTTCGGGTTTTCCAGCAGGAAATCGGAGAAGTACTTGCCCATTTCCTGTTCGACCGCGGTCTTCACTTCGGAAGAAACCAGCTTGTCTTTGGTCTGGGAGCTGAACTTCGGATCCGGCACCTTCACCGAAATGATCGCAGTCAGGCCTTCACGGGCATCGTCACCGGTGGTGGCGACTTTGTGCTTCTTCGCCAGACCTTCCTGCTCGATGTAGTTGTTCAGGTTACGCGTCAGTGCGGAACGGAAGCCCACCAGGTGGGTGCCGCCGTCGCGCTGCGGAATGTTGTTGGTGAAACACAACAGGTTCTCGTTGAAGCTGTCGTTCCACTGCAGGGCGATTTCCACGCCGATGCCGTCTTCACGCTGGATGTTGAAGTGGAACACCTGGTTGACCGCAGTCTTGTTGGTGTTCAGGTATTCAACGAACGCACGCAGGCCACCTTCGTACTTGAACAGCTCTTCCTTGCCGCTGCGCTCGTCCTTCAGGACGATACCGACACCGGAGTTGAGGAAGGACAGTTCACGAATGCGCTTGGCCAGGATGTCCCAGCTGAAGTGAATGTTCTTGAAGGTTTCCTTGGAAGCCTTGAAGTGAATCTGGGTACCGGTGGTTTCGCTGTCACCAACGATCGCCATCGGCGCCTGAGGTACGCCATGGACGTAGGTCTGTTCCCAGATTTTGCCGCTGCGGCGAACGGTCAGGACCAGCTCTTCGGACAGCGCGTTCACTACCGAAACACCTACACCGTGCAGACCGCCGGATACCTTGTAGGAGTTGTCGTCGAACTTACCACCGGCGTGGAGGACGGTCATGATGACCTCGGCGGCGGAAACGCCTTCCTCTTTATGCACGTCTACCGGGATGCCACGACCGTTGTCTTTGACGGTGATGGACTCATCCGGGTGGATGATGATGCTGATGTCGTCGCAGTGGCCGGCGAGGGCTTCGTCGATCGAGTTGTCGACCACCTCGAACACCATGTGGTGCAGACCGCTGCCATCGTCGGTGTCACCAATGTACATACCGGGACGTTTGCGCACGGCATCCAGGCCTTTCAGCACTTTAATGCTCGATGAGTCGTACGTATTTTCTTCGCTCAATGCCTTCACTCCCGATGGTCGTGGGTCTGGGTGATACGGCCCTGTTCCACGTGGAACAGAGCGACTGGCGTTTCCGTCTGCCAGCCTTCCCTCAATAATTCGTGATCTACACAGGTAATAAAAACCTGGCAGCGTAAGTCTTCCAGCAAGCGGCACAGCGCGCGACGGTGGCTCTCATCCAGCTCGGACGGCAAGTCATCCACCAGATAAATACACTGGCCGCGTCGGGCCTGGCTCACCAAATGCCCCTGGGCAATCCGCAACGCACAGACCACCAACTTTTGCTGACCCCGGGACAAGATATCCGCGGCGTTGTGTGCGCCCAATCTAAGACGCAAGTCAGCCCGTTGTGGCCCGGCCTGGGTATGACCCATTTGCTGGTCCCGTTGCACGGATCCGGCAAGTACGGCGCTCAATTCCCGGTCCTTGTCCCAGCCTCGGTAATAGCTGAGCGTCAAACCTTCGAGCTCAACCAGTTCGCTCAAGGTTTGTTCAAAGACTGGTTTCAAGGCTTTGATGTAAGCGCGGCGGTATTCATCGATTTCAGCGCTGGCCTGGCACAGTTCCCTGTCCCAAACCGCTTGCGAAACGGCGTCAAGTGTACCATGCCGCAGCCAGGAGTTTCTCTGGCGCAAGGCCTTCTGCAAACGCTGCCAGGTGGCCATGAACCGCGGCTCTACGTGGAACACGCCCCAGTCGAGGAACTGTCGGCGAATCTTCGGCGCGCCTTCCAGCAGGCGAAAGCTGTCGGGATTGATCAACTGCAGCGGCAAGATTTCCGCCAGTTGCGCAGCGCTGCGGGCATTCTGACCGTCGATGCGGATCTGGAACTCGCCCTGACGATCGCGAGATATCCCCAATGCGCTGTGGCCACCCTCGGCGAGTTCGACCTGACCGAAAACGGTGCAGGCAAGCTGCTCGTACTGGATGACTGGCAACAGCCGCGTACTACGAAACGAACGGGCAAGCCCCAGCAGGTGAATGGCTTCCAGAACACTGGTTTTGCCGCTGCCGTTGGCGCCGTAAAGAATGTTGATTCGGGGGGAGGGGGAGAAGGTCACCGGGTGCAGATTGCGCACCGCGGTGACCGAGACGCGACTTAGCGACATCCAGAGTCAGCTGATTACAGACGCATCGGCATGACAACGTAAGCCGAATCGTCGTTGTCGGACTCTTGCACCAGCGCACTGCTGTTGGAGTCGGACAGGATCAGACGAACCTGCTCGGTGGTCATCACGCCCAGCACGTCGAGCAGATAGCTGACGTTGAAGCCGATTTCCAGGGAGCCGCCGTTGTATTCCACACCTACTTCTTCTTCCGCTTCTTCCTGCTCCGGGTTGTTGGCCTGGATCTTCAACTGACCGCTGGCCAGTTGCAGACGGATACCACGGTATTTCTCGTTGGACAGAATCGCGGTACGGCTGAAAGCTTCACGCAACGCCTGACGATCGCCCAGCACCAGCTTGTCGCCGCCCTTCGGCAGAACGCGCTCGTAATCCGGGAACTTGCCGTCGACCAGTTTCGAGGTAAAGGTGAACTCGCCGGTGGTAGCGCGGATGTGATGCTGACCCAGGACGATGCTGACGTTGCCGTCCGGCTCGGTGAGCAGACGTGCCAGTTCGAGAATACCTTTACGCGGCACGATTACCTGGTGGCGTTCCTGCTGACCGATATCGGCCTGCATCGAACACATGGCCAGACGGTGACCGTCGGTAGCGACGGCACGGATCACACCGGTCGAGACTTCCAGCAACATGCCGTTGAGGTAGTAACGCACGTCCTGCTGGGCCATCGCGAAACTGGTGCGTTCGATCAGGCGACGCAGCTTGCTCTGTTCCAGGCTGGTGGTCAGCGAACCCGGGCCTTCTTCTACAGTCGGGAAGTCATTGGCCGGCAGGGTCGACAGGGTGAATCGGCTACGGCCGGCTTTCACCACCAGCTTCTGCTCGTCGACCTTGATGTCGATCAGCGCATCGTTCGGCAGGCTCTTGCAGATGTCCATCAGCTTGCGCGCCGGCACGGTGATGGAACCTGTTTCAGCCGGCTCCTCAAGTTGCACGCGACCGACCAGCTCGACTTCCAGGTCGGTACCGGTCAGCGACAGTTGCTGGCCATCGACAACCAGCAGCACGTTGGACAGTACCGGCAAGGTCTGTCGGCGCTCGACGACGCCTGCGACCAGTTGCAGGGGTTTCAACAGGGCTTCGCGTTGAATGGTGAAATGCATGGTCTAGTCCCTTGCCTTAATAAGCTGCGCTGGTGTTCATCAAGTGGTCAGTGTACGCAGCAGGTTCTTGTAGTCCTCGCGGATGTCCGCGTCGGATTCCTTAAGTTCGTTGATCTTGCGGCAGGCGTGCAACACCGTCGTGTGGTCGCGGCCGCCAAACACATCGCCGATTTCCGGCAGGCTGTGGTTGGTCAGTTCCTTGGACAGGGCCATGGCCACCTGACGCGGACGAGCGACCGAACGCGAACGGCGTTTGGACAGCAAGTCGGAGATCTTGATCTTGTAGTACTCGGCGACGGTACGCTGAATGTTATCCACAGAGACCAGTTTGTCCTGCAGCGCCAACAGGTCTTTCAGGGATTCGCGAATCAACTCGATGGTGATGTCGCGGCCCATGAAGTGCGAGTGGGCGATCACGCGTTTCAGCGCACCTTCCAGCTCGCGGACGTTGGAGCGAATACGCTGGGCAATGAAGAACGCCGCGTCATGAGGCAACTCGACTTTGGCCTGGTCGGCCTTCTTCATCAAAATCGCGACGCGGGTTTCCAGTTCCGGTGGCTCGACGGCAACCGTCAGGCCCCAGCCGAAGCGGGATTTGAGGCGTTCTTCAAGGCCTTCGATTTCTTTCGGGTAGCGGTCACTGGTAAGGATGACCTGCTGGCCACCTTCAAGCAGGGCGTTGAAGGTGTGGAAAAACTCTTCTTGGGAACGTTCCTTGCGGGCGAAGAACTGAATGTCGTCGATCAGCAGGGCGTCCACCGAACGGTAGAAACGCTTGAACTCGTTGATTGCGTTCAATTGCAGCGCCTTGACCATGTCGGCCACGAAACGCTCGGAATGCAGGTACACGACCTTGGCATTCGGGTTCTTCTTTAATAGATGGTTGCCCACCGCGTGCATCAAGTGCGTCTTACCCAGACCTACACCGCCATAAAGGAACAGCGGGTTGTAGCCGTGCTTGGGATTGTCTGCCACTTGCCAGGCCGCCGCACGGGCGAGCTGGTTGGACTTACCTTCGACGAAGTTTTCGAAGGTGAAGGTGCGGTTCAGGTAGCTGGTGTGCTTGAGCGCGCCTTCGACCTGCACGGTGCGCTGTTCGGCGCGAACCGGTGCCTGTTGCGAAGCGGCGCCGGCCATCGGATCAAAGCTGTCGCGGGACGGTTCTTCACTGATCTCTTCGGTTTTCTGAGGCGAACGCTTGGTCGGTGCAGGTGTCGGCGCTGGCGCTGGTGCGCTGGCCGGTACCGCATTGGCCTGAGCCTGGGCCACTTGCGCAGCAGCCAATGGCGCATTCGGGGCGGCACGCGGGGCCGAACTGCGTTTGCTGCCTATTAATAAGGAAAGCGACGGTGCCAGACCATTGCCATGCTCATCCAGCAGTTCAAGGACGCGCCCCAGGTACTTCTCGTTGACCCAGTCCAGAACAAAACGATTCGGTGCATAGACGCGCAACTCGTCGCCTTCGGCTTCGACCTGTAGTGGACGGATCCAGGTGTTGAATTGTTGGGCAGGCAGCTCTTCGCGCAAAAGCTCCACGCACTGCTGCCAAAGTTCCACTGACACGGATATCCCCTAAGTTGAAAGCCGGTGAGGCAAAAACAAGCGGCCATTGTAGCGGCCAGTCGTCCACTTATCCACATGCAGGTTGCCCGGTGCACATGATTTATCAATGCGTTAAACGAGAAAAAGGCGACCAACGGTGTGTGCATAAGCTTTGTGGATAACCCTATCTGAGCACACTGGACAACTGGGGGCGAAAGTCGGTGGATAACCGGCCTGTGGATAACCGCCCTTTCCACACACAGGTTATCCGACAGTGCAGCACAGGCTTAACACGGTTTTCCACTGTAGTTGTCATTCTCTGTACATCGCTTGAAACAAGGCCTTGAGCCAGTTATCCACAGACGAGGACGTGCCTAGCTTTTACAAGCTTTACAGAAAAGCTTTAAATAATTCCCTTCTTTATTTTTATCTCTGGCAAACGGTTAATCAGGTCCCCCACGCTCCGAAGATCTATTTATAAGGAAACGTTGGTTGGAAATTGACCTATGGACTTGCTTTCTCTAGAATCTCCGGTCTCTTAAAACGGGGGCCATTCCGGCCCGTTGTGGACGAACCAGGTAACACGACATGAAACGTACTTTCCAACCAAGCACTATCAAACGCGCTCGTACCCACGGTTTCCGTGCTCGCATGGCTACCAAGAACGGTCGTGCCGTACTGTCGCGTCGTCGCGCCAAAGGCCGCGCACGTCTGGCAGTTTGATAATCCGGCACTGGAGGTGAGTCAGGACTTCAGTCGGGAAAAGCGTCTGCTTACTCCCCGGCACTTCAAGGCGGTCTTTGACTCCCCTACCGGCAAGGTTCCGGGGAAAAATCTCCTGCTCCTTGCGCGCAACAACGATCTCGATCACCCCCGTCTCGGGCTGGTTATCGGGAAAAAGAGTGTAAAACTCTCCGTCGAGCGCAATCGCCTCAAACGTCTGATGCGCGAATCGTTTCGCCTGCACCAGGATTCACTGGTCGGCTGGGACATCGTTATCGTCGCGCGCAAAGGTTTGGGTGACGTAGAAAACCCCGAATTGATTCAGCATTTCGGCAAACTCTGGAAGCGTCTGGCACGCAACAAGCCGGTACCAGCAGTCAAAACCGAAACTGTAGGGGTAGACAGTCCCGATGCGTAAACTGGCACTCGTTCCGATCCAGTTTTATCGCTATGCCATTAGTCCCTTGATGGCCAGTCACTGTCGTTTCTACCCCAGCTGTTCCTGCTACGCGTATGAAGCCATCGAAAATCATGGCCTTCTGCGCGGTGGCTGGCTGACCTTTCGTCGTTTAGGTCGCTGTCATCCGTGGAATCCCGGTGGTTATGACCCGGTTCCACCTATCCCTACCTCCCGTTCTTCTTCGATGGCCGAGTAATCATGGATATCAAACGCACGATCCTGATCGTCGCCCTGGCAATCGTGTCCTACGTCATGGTCCTTAAATGGAACCAGGACTATGGCCAGGCTGCCCTGCCGACTCAGAATGTTGCTTCCAGTACGACTACATCCGGTTTGCCGGACACCGCCACTGGCAATAATGCTGCCGCCAGTGACGATATTCCGCGCGCCGCAAGTGATACCAGCGCACCTGCCGAAACGCCGGTCGCCGTCAGCAAGGATCTGATCCAGATCAAGACCGACGTGCTCGATCTCGCGATCGATCCACAAGGTGGCGATGTTGCCCAGCTGACCTTGCCGCTGTATCCACGCCGTCAGGATCGTCCGGACGTACCGTTCCAGCTGTTCGACAACGGCGGCGAACGTACTTATCTGGCACAGAGCGGTCTGATCGGCACCAACGGTCCGGATGCAAATCCGGCCGGTCGTCCGATCTACTCCTCGGAGAAGAAGACTTATCAACTGGCTGACGGTCAGGACCAACTGGTCGTTGACCTGAAGTTCAGCAAGGACGGCGTCAATTACATCAAGCGTTTCACTCTGAAACGTGGCCTGTATGACGTGACCGTGACTTATCTGATCGACAACCAGAGCGCTCAGCCTTGGTCCGGTTCGATGTTTGCCCAGCTGAAACGTGATGCAAGCGCCGATCCTTCATCGACTACTGCTACCGGTACCGCGACTTACCTGGGCGCTGCCCTGTGGACAAGTTCCGAGCCGTACAAGAAAGTGTCCATGAAGGACATGGACAAAGGTCAGCTCAAGGAAACCGTCACCGGTGGCTGGGTAGCCTGGCTGCAACACTACTTCGTGACGGCATGGGTTGCTCCGAAGGGCGAAAACAACATCGTCCAGACCCGTAAAGACAGCAAAGGCAATTACATCATCGGTTACACCGGTCCTTCGCTGACCGCTGCACCGGGTGCGAAAGTCGAAACCAGCGCTGTTCTGTACGCCGGTCCGAAAAGCCAGGCTGTGCTGAAAGAGTTGTCCCCAGGTCTGGAACTGACCGTCGACTACGGCATTCTGTGGTTCATTGCCCAGCCAATCTTCTGGCTCCTGCAACATATCCACAGCATCGTCGGCAACTGGGGCTGGTCGATCATCTTCCTGACCATGCTGATCAAAGGGATTTTCTTCCCTCTGTCGGCCGCCAGCTACAAGTCGATGGCCCGCATGCGCGCCGTGGCTCCGAAACTGGCTGCACTGAAAGAGCAACATGGCGATGACCGGCAGAAAATGTCGCAAGCCATGATGGAGCTGTACAAGAAAGAGAAGATCAATCCGCTGGGCGGCTGCTTGCCGATCCTGGTGCAGATGCCGGTTTTCCTTTCTCTGTACTGGGTTCTGCTGGAAAGCGTGGAAATGCGCCAGGCGCCGTTCATGCTGTGGATTACCGACCTGTCGATCAAGGATCCGTTCTTCATCCTGCCGATCATCATGGGCGCGACCATGTTCATCCAGCAGCGTCTGAACCCTACACCTCCGGATCCGATGCAGGCCAAGGTGATGAAAATGATGCCAATCATCTTCACCTTCTTCTTCCTGTGGTTCCCGGCAGGTCTGGTGCTGTACTGGGTTGTGAACAACTGCCTGTCGATTGCCCAACAGTGGTACATCACGCGTAAGATCGAAGCGGCGACGAAAAAAGCCGAGGCGTAACTTACTCTGTGGATAACACCACTCAAAACGCCCCCTAGTGGGGCGTTTTGCTATCTGCCATTTTTGTCTGGATACCGGTTTATGAGCGCACCTCGTGAAACCATCGCAGCCGTCGCTACCGCCCAGGGCCGTGGCGGCGTGGGCATCGTTCGAATTTCCGGGCCGCTGGCCAGCGTTGCAGCCAAAGCCATCAGCGGCCGTGAACTGAAACCACGGTTTGCCCACTACGGCCCGTTCTTCAGTGACGATCAACAGGTGCTGGATGAAGGTCTGGCGCTGTATTTCCCAGGGCCGAACTCGTTCACTGGCGAAGACGTACTGGAACTGCAGGGCCACGGTGGCCCGATCGTCCTCGACATGTTGCTCAAGCGTTGTCTGGAACTGGGTTGCCGTCTGGCGCGGCCCGGTGAGTTCAGCGAAAGAGCATTCCTCAATGACAAACTCGACCTGGCCCAGGCCGAGGCCATTGCCGACCTGATCGAAGCCAGTTCTGCCCAGGCCGCACGAAACGCTCTGCGTTCGTTGCAGGGTGCATTTTCCCAACGTGTGCATAACCTCACCGAACAGCTGATCGGTTTGCGGATTTATGTCGAAGCCGCGATCGACTTCCCGGAAGAAGAGATCGACTTCCTTGCCGATGGCCATGTCCTGAGCATGCTCGACAAGGTTCGTAACGAGTTATCCACCGTATTGCGCGAAGCCGGGCAGGGCGCATTGCTACGTGACGGCATGACCGTGGTGATTGCCGGTCGTCCGAATGCCGGCAAATCCAGTCTGCTGAATGCATTGGCCGGACGAGAAGCCGCCATCGTGACGGAGATTGCCGGCACGACTCGGGATATCCTGCGCGAACATATCCACATCGACGGCATGCCGCTGCACGTAGTGGACACCGCCGGTCTGCGCGACACCGATGATCATGTGGAAAAGATCGGCGTTGAACGAGCATTGAAAGCCATCGGCGAAGCTGATCGAGTGCTGCTGGTTGTCGATGCCATGGCGCCCGAGGCCGCCGATCCGTTTGCGCTGTGGCCGGAATTCCTTGAAACCCGGCCGGATCCGGCGAAGGTCACGCTGATTCGCAACAAGGCTGATCTCACCGGTGAACCCATTGCTCTGGAAGTCAGCGACGACGGCCATGTAACGATCAGTCTGAGCGCAAAATCCGCCGGTGAAGGGCTGGATCTGCTACGTGATCACCTCAAGGCCTGCATGGGCTACGAACAGACGTCGGAAAGCAGCTTCAGCGCACGCCGCCGGCACCTGGAAGCCCTGCGTCACGCCAGTGATGCCCTGGAACATGGACGTGCCCAACTGACGTTGGCGGGAGCGGGTGAGTTGCTGGCCGAAGACCTGCGTCAGGCCCAGCAGTCCCTTGGGGAAATCACCGGCGCCTTCAGCTCCGATGATCTGCTGGGACGGATCTTTTCCAGCTTCTGCATCGGTAAATAATCCATCCGCTGTCCACAGACAGGTCCATACGCGACCTGTCTGTTCCCTCTTCCTCGTATTTCCTTGCCCCAGTGCCGGACAGGTTTTCTGATCCTGGGCGGATTTTCTGCGTCCGCGATCCCTTCATTCATCAGATTTCTGTGAATTAAGCCCTGTGAATAACCGCCGCTGAGGGCAGTTGATAACAGGGCCTGAAAACTGAACATAACTGCCTCTGTGGATAACCACCGCGTTAATCCACAGGCTTAAACCGGTTATCCAAGGGCCTCATGGCGACATGGCCACAGGGTTTTGAATCTCTGTACACATTGAAAATAAAGGCCTGTAGAAATCTATCCACAGAAATCATGGGCAGTAAGAATAAGCTTTAAAACAAAGGTTTTATAAATTTCTCTCTTTTTTATTCTTTTAACCGCGAGTTCTCCACAGCTGGTTAAATTTTGTGCAAAGGGTTCTTTAGGAAGGGCGAAGTCCCTATACTTGCCGACCAGGTCCAGAAACCTGATCTCAAACTATTCCTGAATTACCTACTTAAGCAGGCACGAGGTGCGTGGTGGATTTCCCTTCCCGTTTTGAAGTGATCGTCATCGGCGGCGGTCATGCCGGTACCGAGGCAGCACTGGCCTCAGCACGCATGGGTGCAAAAACCCTTCTGCTGACGCACAACGTGGAAACCCTCGGTGCCATGAGTTGCAACCCGGCCATCGGAGGCATTGGCAAAAGCCATCTGGTCAAGGAAATCGACGCCCTCGGCGGCGCGATGGCCATGGCCACCGATCTGGGCGGTATCCAGTTTCGCGTGTTGAACAGCCGCAAAGGCCCGGCCGTACGTGCAACCCGTGCGCAAGCCGACCGTATTCTTTACAAGGCCGCTGTCCGCGAAATTCTGGAAAACCAGCCGAACCTGTGGATATTTCAACAAGCCGCTGACGACCTGATCGTCGAGCAGGAACAAGTACGCGGTGTTGTCACGCAAATGGGTCTGCGTTTCTTCGCCGATTCCGTTGTGTTGACCACCGGTACTTTCCTGGGCGGACTTATCCACATCGGTTTGCAGAATTTTTCCGGCGGTCGTGCCGGTGATCCCCCGTCGATCGCCCTTGCGCATCGCCTGCGTGAATTGCCGCTGCGCGTTGGACGCCTGAAAACCGGCACGCCACCGCGTATCGACGGCAAGTCTGTGGATTTCTCGGTGATGACCGAGCAGCCAGGTGATACGCCGATTCCGGTGATGTCGTTCATGGGCAACAAAGAACAACATCCACGGCAGGTCAGTTGCTGGATTACTCACACCAACGCCCGTACCCACGAAATCATTGCCGCAAACCTCGACCGTTCGCCGATGTATTCCGATGCTGGCGAGATCGAAGGCATCGGTCCGCGTTATTGCCCGTCGATCGAAGACAAGATTCATCGCTTCGCCGACAAGGAAAGCCATCAGGTGTTCATCGAGCCGGAAGGCCTGACCACCCATGAGCTGTATCCGAACGGGATATCCACAAGCCTGCCGTTCGACGTGCAATTGCAGATCGTGCAATCGATTCGCGGGATGGAAAACGCGCACATCGTGCGTCCGGGGTATGCGATCGAGTACGACTACTTCGATCCGCGCGACCTGAAGTACAGCCTGGAAACCAAAGTCATCGGCGGTCTGTTCTTCGCTGGTCAGATCAACGGCACCACCGGTTACGAAGAAGCCGGCGCCCAGGGTTTGCTCGCAGGAGCCAACGCCGCGCTGCGTGCGAAAGGCAAAGAAGCCTGGTGCCCGCGTCGCGATGAAGCGTACATCGGGGTATTGGTCGACGACCTGATCACCCTCGGTACTCAAGAGCCGTACCGCATGTTCACTTCCCGTGCCGAGTACCGCCTCATCCTGCGTGAGGACAACGCGGACTTGCGTCTGACCGAAAAAGGTCGCGAACTGGGTCTGGTCGATGACGCGCGCTGGGCGGCTTTCTGCAAGAAGCGCGAAAACATCGAACTCGAAGAGCAGCGCCTGAAAAGTACCTGGGTTCGCCCGGGCACTCCGCAGGGGGATGCGATTGCCGAGAAATTCGGCACACCGCTGACTCACGAATACAACTTGCTCAATCTCTTGAGCCGTCCGGAAATCGACTACGCTGGTCTGGTCGAAGTAACCGGGCAGGGCGCTGAAGACCCACAGGTCGCCGAACAGGTCGAGATCAAGACCAAGTACGCCGGTTACATCGATCGCCAACAGGACGAAATCGCCCGTCTGCGCGCCAGTGAAGACACGAAACTGCCTGTGGATATCGATTACACCAACATTTCCGGTCTTTCCAAGGAGATCCAGAGCAAGTTGGGCGCCACGCGTCCCGAGACGCTGGGCCAGGCTTCGCGGATCCCGGGTGTGACCCCGGCAGCAATTTCGCTGTTGATGATTCATTTGAAAAAACGCGGCGCGGGCCGTCAGTTGGAGCAAAGCGCTTGAGTTCTAAGGTCACTTCGCAACACGCCGAAGAGTTATCCACAGGAGCCCGCGAGCTCGGTGTCAATCTCACTGAAACCCAGCACGAATTGCTGCTGGGTTATCTGGCCCTGTTGATCAAATGGAACCAGGCCTACAACCTGACCGCCGTTCGCGACCCGGACGAAATGGTGTCCCGTCACTTGCTCGATAGCCTCAGCGTGATGTCGTTCATCGAAAACGGTCGCTGGCTGGATGTCGGCAGCGGCGGCGGCATGCCGGGGATCCCTCTGGCGATCCTGTATCCGGACACGCAAGTGACGTGCCTGGACAGCAACGGCAAGAAAACCCGTTTTCTGACCCAGGTCAAACTCGAACTCAAACTGGATAACCTGCAAGTTATCCACAGTCGCGTCGAAGCGTTCCTGCCTGCACAGCCGTTCAACGGGATCATTTCCCGGGCGTTCAGCAGCATGGAGAACTTCACCAACTGGACTCGCCACCTCGGCGACGCCGATACGCGCTGGCTGGCAATGAAGGGCGTCCATCCGGCCGATGAGCTGGTAGCATTGCCGGCAGACTTCAAACTCGATAGCGAACACGCCCTGGCCGTACCCGGTTGCCAAGGCCAACGCCATCTGCTGATACTGCGCCGCACGGCATGATTGGGAACACAAGCAAGAATGGCTAAGGTATTCGCGATAGCGAACCAGAAGGGTGGTGTGGGCAAGACCACCACCTGCATCAACCTCGCAGCATCCCTGGTCGCGACCAAGCGCCGGGTGCTGTTGATCGATCTCGATCCACAGGGCAACGCCACCATGGGCAGCGGTGTGGATAAACATGGCCTGGAAAATTCGGTCTACGACCTGCTGATCGGTGAATGCGATCTGGCCCAGGCCATGCACTATTCGGAACACGGCGGTTATCAACTGCTACCGGCCAACCGCGACCTGACGGCGGCCGAAGTGGTGCTGCTGGAAATGCAGATGAAGGAAAGCCGTCTGCGCAGCGCGTTGGCGCCGATCCGTGAAAACTACGATTACATTCTGATCGACTGCCCGCCATCGCTGTCGATGCTCACGCTGAACGCACTGGTTGCCGCCGACGGGGTCATTATCCCCATGCAGTGCGAGTATTTTGCGCTCGAAGGTCTGAGCGACCTTGTGGATAACATCAAACGCATCGCCGAACTGCTGAACCCGAACCTGAAAGTCGAAGGCCTGCTGCGAACCATGTATGACCCGCGCCTGAGCCTGATGAACGATGTATCGGCCCAGCTCAAGGAACACTTCGGCGATCAGCTTTACGACACGGTGATCCCGCGCAACATCCGTCTCGCCGAAGCCCCGAGCTACGGCATGCCGGCGCTGGCGTACGACAAGCAATCGCGTGGCGCGCTGGCCTATCTGGCCCTGGCGGGCGAGATGGTTCGCCGTCAGCGCAAAAATTCACGCACCGCCGCTGCCCAGCCAACTTAAGGAATTCCCATGGCCGTCAAGAAACGAGGTCTCGGACGAGGACTGGATGCACTGCTGAGCGGTCCGACTGTCAGCGCGCTGGAAGAACAGGCAGCGCAGGCGGACAGCCGTGAGTTGCAGCACCTGCCGTTGGACCTGCTGCAGCGCGGCAAGTATCAGCCACGCCGGGACATGGATCCGCAGGCGCTGGAAGAGCTGGCGCAGTCGATCAAGGCCCAGGGCGTGATGCAGCCGATCGTGGTTCGCCCGATTGGCGGTGGTCGTTTCGAGATCATCGCCGGCGAACGTCGCTGGCGCGCAAGTCAGCAAGCCGGGCAGGAAACCATTCCTGCGATGGTTCGCGACGTGCCGGATGAAACCGCGATCGCCATCGCGCTGATCGAGAACATCCAGCGCGAAGACCTGAATCCGATCGAGGAAGCGGTGGCCCTGCAGCGCTTGCAGCAGGAATTCCAGCTCACTCAGCAACAGGTCGCCGAGGCTGTGGGTAAGTCCCGCGTCACGGTAGCCAACCTGTTGCGCCTGATTGCGCTGCCGGAAGTCATCAAGACCATGCTGTCCCATGGCGACCTGGAAATGGGTCATGCCCGTGCATTGCTCGGTCTGCCGGACAATCAGCAGGTGGAAGGGGCGCGACATGTTGTCGCACGCGGCCTCACTGTGCGCCAAACTGAGGCACTGGTTCGTCAGTGGCTGAGCGGCAAACCGGAGCCGGTCGAGCCTGCCAAACCCGATCCGGATATCGCCCGGCTCGAACAGCGTCTGGCCGAGCGCCTGGGCTCTGCAGTGCAGATCCGCCACGGCAAGAAGGGCAAAGGCCAGTTGGTGATTGGTTACAACTCCCTCGATGAGCTTCAAGGTGTGCTCGCACACATCCGCTGAAACAATTCCCCTTGTAGCGCGCAGTCGGAAATCACTACCTGACAGTTGAATAGGGGCAGAACCGCCCCTATACTCTGCGCGCATTTTGTCGGCACAAATTATGCCAAGTTATTGAATTTTGGCAGCCGACCATTGGAGAGCAATAGTGATGGAAACCCGCAAGCCAAACCGCCTGCCGTTCCATCGCCTGGCGGTTTTTCCGGTGTTGATGGCTCAATTTGTCATTTTGCTCATTGCCGCTTTGGCGCTCTGGCAATGGCACGGAGTCGTTGCCGGATACTCGGGACTTTGCGGAGGCCTGATAGCCTTGCTGCCCAATGTTTATTTCGCTCACAAGGCATTTCGGTTTTCCGGCGCCCGAGCAGCCCAGTCCATCGTCCGGTCTTTCTATGCCGGCGAGGCAGGCAAACTGATTTTGACGGCAGTGCTGTTTGCACTGGTGTTTGCAGGTGTGAAGCCACTGGCGCCGATTGCTGTATTCGGCGCGTTCGTGCTGACTCAGTCGGTCAGCTGGTTCGCTCCCCTGCTGATGAGAACAAGACTTTCGAGACCTTAGGGCGTTTGAGGCAACCATGGCAGAAACAACCGCTTCGGGCTATATCCAGCACCACTTGCAGAACCTGACCTTCGGTCAGCTACCCAACGGCGGCTGGGGCTTTGCCCACACCGCAGCAGAAGCCAAGGAAATGGGCTTCTGGGCTTTCCACGTCGATACCCTCGGCTGGTCGGTCGCGCTGGGTCTGATCTTCGTCATTCTTTTCCGCATGGCGGCCAAGAAGGCGACTTCCGGTCAGCCGGGTGCACTGCAGAACTTCGTTGAAGTCCTGGTCGAATTCGTCGATGGCAGCGTGAAAGACAGCTTCCATGGCCGTAGCCCGGTGATCGCACCGCTGGCACTGACCATCTTCGTCTGGGTGTTCCTGATGAACGCCGTCGACCTGGTACCGGTCGACTGGATTCCTCAGCTGGCCGTCCTGATCTCCGGCGACCACCACATCCCGTTCCGCGCCGTGTCGACTACTGACCCGAACGCGACCCTGGGCATGGCGTTCTCGGTTTTCGCACTGATCATTTTCTACAGCATCAAGGTCAAGGGCCTCGGCGGCTTCATCGGCGAGCTGACCCTGCATCCGTTCGGCAGCAAGAACATCTTCGTTCAGGCCCTGCTGATTCCGGTGAACTTCCTGCTGGAATTCGTGACCCTGATCGCCAAACCGATCTCTCTCGCTCTGCGTCTGTTCGGCAACATGTATGCCGGCGAGCTGGTGTTCATCCTGATCGCTGTGATGTTCGGCAGCGGCCTGCTCTGGCTGAGCGGCCTGGGCGTTGTCCTGCAGTGGGCGTGGGCTGTGTTCCACATCCTGATCATCACCCTGCAGGCGTTCATCTTCATGATGCTGACCATCGTCTACCTGTCGATGGCGCACGAAGAAAACCATTAAGACCAGTCTCGACTAGTCTGATGTCCTTCCCGGTCAAACGGGAAGGGGCTCCTCACGGGGCACCATGAAACGATTTGTTTTACCGCTTTAATCTAAAAAACCTAAACCATACGACGTAAAAGTCGGGAGGAAAGATGGAAACTGTAGTTGGTCTAACCGCTATCGCTGTTGCACTGTTGATCGGCCTGGGCGCACTGGGTACCGCAATTGGTTTCGGCCTGCTGGGCGGCAAGTTCCTGGAAGGCGCAGCGCGTCAGCCAGAAATGGTTCCAATGCTGCAAGTTAAAATGTTCATCGTTGCCGGTCTGCTCGACGCCGTAACCATGATCGGTGTTGGTATCGCTCTGTTCTTCACCTTTGCGAACCCGTTCGTTGGTCAGATCGCTGGCTAATCATTCGGATTTTCCGAGTGATTTAGTGTGATGGACAACGTAACTGCGAGGTGTTGGCGTGAACATTAATGCGACCCTGATTGGCCAGTCCGTTGCGTTCCTGATTTTTGTACTGTTCTGCATGAAGTTCGTATGGCCTCCGGTCATCGCAGCTCTGCACGAACGTCAAAAGAAGATCGCTGATGGTCTGGACGCTGCCAGCCGTGCAGCTCGCGACCTGGAGTTGGCCCAAGAAAAAGCGGGTCAGCAACTGCGCGAAGCGAAAGCTCAGGCAGCTGAAATCATCGAGCAAGCCAAGAAACGCGGTAACCAGATTGTCGAAGAGGCCGTTGAAAAGGCCCGCGTCGACGCTGACCGTGTGAAGGTTCAGGCTCAAGCCGAGATCGAACAGGAACTGAACAGTGTCAAAGACAAGCTGCGCGCCCAAGTGGGCTTGCTGGCTGTCGGCGGCGCCGAGAAGATCCTGGGTGCCACAATCGATCAAAACGCGCACGCAGAGCTGGTTAACCAACTGGCTGCTGAAATCTAAGCGAGGGCGATCATGGCAGAACTGACCACGTTGGCCCGACCTTACGCTAAGGCGGCCTTCGAGCACGCTCAGGCCCACCAGCAACTGGCCAATTGGTCAGCCATGCTCGGCCTGGCAGCAGCGGTGTCGCAAGACGACACCATGCAGCGCGTGCTCAAGGCCCCGCGACTGACGAGCGCAGAAAAGGCCGCCACGTTCATTGACGTGTGCGGCGACAAGTTTGATGCCAAGGCACAGAACTTCATCAATGTCGTTGCCGAGAACGACCGTCTCCCGCTTCTGCCGGAGATTGCCGCTCTTTTCGACCTGTACAAGGCCGAACAAGAGAAATCGGTAGACGTTGAAGTGACCAGTGCTTTTGCATTGAACCAAGAACAGCAAGACAAACTCGCCAAGGTTCTCAGTGCACGACTCAGCCGGGTAGTGCGCCTGCAAGTTGCGGAGGATGCTTCCCTTATAGGGGGTGTCGTCATCCGCGCCGGCGACCTGGTTATCGATGGCTCGATTCGCGGCAAAATCGCGAAACTTGCCGAAGCATTGAAATCTTGAGTTTGAAGGGGCAGCAGAGCAATGCAGCAACTCAATCCTTCCGAAATAAGTGAAATTATCAAGGGCCGCATCGAAAAGCTCGATGTGACCTCCCAAGCCCGTAACGAAGGCACTGTCGTCAGCGTATCTGACGGTATCGTGCGGATTCACGGTCTGGCCGACGTCATGTACGGCGAGATGATCGAGTTTCCGGGCGGCGTCTACGGTATGGCCCTCAACCTGGAGCAAGACTCCGTAGGTGCCGTTGTACTGGGCGCATACACGACTCTGGCTGAAGGCATGAGCGCCAAGTGCACCGGCCGCATCCTCGAAGTTCCGGTTGGTAAGGAACTGCTGGGTCGCGTTGTCGACGCACTGGGTAACCCTGTTGACGGCAAAGGTCCACTGGGCAACACCGAGACCGACGCGGTCGAGAAAGTTGCTCCGGGCGTGATCTGGCGTAAGTCGGTAGACCAGCCTGTACAGACTGGCTACAAGGCTGTCGATGCCATGATCCCTGTCGGCCGTGGCCAGCGTGAGCTGATCATCGGTGACCGTCAGATCGGTAAAACCGCTCTGGCGATCGACGCGATCATCAACCAGAAAGACAGCGGCATTTTCTGCGTCTACGTGGCAATCGGTCAGAAGCAATCGACCATCGCCAACGTGGTTCGCAAGCTGGAAGAAAACGGTGCACTGGCCAACACCATCATCGTTGCAGCGAGCGCTTCGGAATCTGCAGCACTGCAATTCCTGGCTCCGTACTCCGGTTGCACCATGGGTGAATTCTTCCGCGACCGCGGTGAAGACGCGCTGATCGTTTATGACGATCTGTCCAAGCAAGCAGTGGCTTACCGCCAGATTTCCCTGCTGCTGCGCCGTCCACCAGGACGTGAAGCCTACCCAGGCGACGTGTTCTATCTCCACTCCCGTCTGCTGGAGCGCGCATCCCGCGTTTCGGAAGAGTACGTAGAGAAGTTCACCAACGGCGCAGTCACCGGCAAAACCGGTTCCCTGACCGCACTGCCGATCATCGAAACCCAGGCTGGCGACGTTTCCGCGTTCGTTCCGACCAACGTGATTTCCATCACCGACGGTCAGATCTTCCTGGAATCGGCCATGTTCAACTCGGGCATCCGTCCTGCAGTGAACGCCGGTGTTTCGGTATCCCGTGTGGGTGGTGCCGCTCAGACCAAGATCATCAAGAAGCTGTCCGGTGGTATCCGTACCGCTCTGGCTCAGTACCGTGAACTGGCGGCATTCGCCCAGTTCGCTTCTGACCTGGACGAAGCGACCCGCAAGCAACTTGAGCATGGTCAGCGCGTTACCGAGCTGATGAAGCAGAAGCAATACGCGCCAATGTCGATCGCCGACATGTCGCTGTCGCTGTATGCCGCTGAGCGTGGGTTCCTGACTGACATTGAAATCGCCAAAGTCGGCAGCTTCGAGCAAGCGCTGATTGCTTACTTCAACCGCGATCACGCCGATTTGATGGCCAAGATCAACGTTAAAGGTGACTTCAATGACGAAATCGACGCTGGCCTGAAGGCTGGTATCGAGAAGTTCAAGGCCACCCAAACCTGGTAAGCCGCAGCGGGAGCCGCAAGGCTCCCGCTTGCTAACCTGATAGGTGTTACATGGCAGGCGCAAAAGAGATTCGCAGTAAGATTGCGAGCATCAAAAGCACGCAAAAAATTACCAGCGCCATGGAAAAAGTGGCGGTCAGCAAAATGCGCAAGGCACAAATGCGCATGGCTGCTAGCCGCCCTTATGCGGAGCGTATCCGCCAGGTAATTGGGCATCTGGCCAACGCCAACCCGGAATACCGCCATCCGTTCATGATCGACCGCGCCGTCAAGCGCGTCGGCTATGTCGTGGTGAGCAGTGACCGTGGTCTGTGCGGCGGCTTGAACACCAACCTGTTCAAGGCCCTGGTCAAGGACATGGCGGTAAACCGCGAAAACGGCGTCGAGATTGATCTGTGTGTCGTTGGTAGCAAGGGTGCGGCCTTTTTCCGCAACTTCGGCGGTAACGTCGTTGCAGCTATCAGCCACCTGGGTGAAGAACCGTCGATCAACGATCTGATCGGCAGCGTCAAGGTGATGCTGGATGCTTATCTGGACGGCCGTATCGACCGCCTGTCCGTGGTATCCAACAAGTTCATCAACACCATGACGCAACAGCCTACCGTGGAGCAGTTGATTCCACTGGTGGCGACCCCGGATCAAGAACTCAAGCACCACTGGGACTATCTCTACGAACCAGACGCCAAAGAGCTGCTTGACGGCTTGATGGTGCGTTACGTGGAGTCGCAGGTGTACCAGGCGGTGGTCGAGAACAACGCGGCTGAACAGGCTGCGCGGATGATCGCGATGAAGAACGCTACCGACAACGCCGGTGATTTGATCAGCGATTTGCAGCTGATCTACAACAAGGCGCGTCAGGCTGCGATCACCCAAGAGATCTCGGAAATCGTCGGCGGCGCTGCCGCGGTTTAACGGTTCAAATATTCAGAGGATCCAGCTATGAGTAGCGGACGTATCGTTCAAATCATCGGCGCCGTTATCGACGTGGAATTTCCACGCGACAGCGTACCGAGCATCTACGACGCCTTGAAGGTTCAAGGCGCCGAAACCACTCTGGAAGTTCAGCAGCAGCTGGGCGACGGCGTGGTTCGTACCATTGCGATGGGCTCCACCGAAGGCTTGAAGCGCGGTCTGGACGTCAACAACACTGGCGCAGCCATCTCCGTACCGGTCGGTAAAGCGACCCTGGGCCGGATCATGGACGTACTGGGCAACCCGATCGACGAAGCCGGCCCGATCGGCGAAGAAGAGCGCTGGGGTATCCACCGCGCCGCTCCTTCCTTCGCTGAACAGGCAGGTGGCAACGACCTGCTCGAAACCGGTATCAAGGTTATCGACCTGGTCTGCCCGTTCGCCAAGGGCGGTAAAGTCGGTCTGTTCGGTGGTGCCGGTGTAGGCAAGACCGTAAACATGATGGAACTGATCCGCAACATCGCCATCGAGCACAGCGGTTATTCCGTGTTCGCCGGTGTGGGTGAGCGTACTCGTGAGGGTAACGACTTCTACCACGAGATGAAGGACTCCAACGTTCTCGACAAGGTTGCCCTGGTCTACGGTCAGATGAACGAGCCACCGGGAAACCGTCTGCGTGTAGCGCTGACCGGTCTGACCATGGCCGAGAAGTTCCGTGACGAAGGTAACGACGTTCTGCTGTTCGTCGACAACATCTACCGTTACACCCTGGCCGGTACCGAAGTATCCGCACTGCTGGGCCGTATGCCTTCGGCAGTAGGTTACCAGCCGACCCTGGCTGAAGAGATGGGCGTGCTGCAAGAGCGCATCACTTCGACCAAGCAAGGTTCGATTACTTCGATCCAGGCCGTATACGTACCTGCGGACGACTTGACCGACCCGTCGCCAGCAACCACGTTTGCTCACCTGGACGCCACCGTCGTTCTGTCCCGTGACATCGCTTCCCTGGGTATCTACCCGGCGGTAGACCCACTGGACTCGACTTCGCGTCAGCTGGACCCGAACGTGATCGGCAACGAGCACTACGAGACCGCTCGTGGCGTTCAGTACGTGCTGCAGCGTTACAAAGAGCTGAAGGACATCATCGCGATCCTGGGTATGGACGAGCTGTCGGAAACCGACAAGCAGTTGGTAGCCCGTGCTCGTAAGATCCAGCGCTTCTTGTCGCAGCCGTTCTTCGTGGCTGAAGTCTTCACCGGTGCTTCGGGTAAATACGTTTCCCTGAAAGACACCATTGCTGGCTTCAAAGGCATCCTCAACGGTGACTACGACCACCTGCCAGAACAAGCGTTCTACATGGTCGGCGGCATCGAAGAAGCGATCGAGAAAGCCAAGAAACTGTAATCCAGGCGCCCGGCAACGGGCGCTAATTTAGGTTGAGGCAATCAGATGGCTATGACAGTCCATTGCGACATCGTCAGCGCGGAAGGAGAGATCTTTTCCGGCCTGGTCGAGATGGTGATTGCGCACGGTGCTCTGGGTGATCTTGGTATCGCTCTGGGCCACGCGCCGCTGATCACTAATCTGAAGCCAGGTCCGATCCGCCTGATCAAGCAAGGCGGGGAAGCCGAGGTGTTCTACATCTCCGGTGGTTTCCTCGAGGTTCAGCCGAACATGGTCAAGGTGCTTGCCGATACCGTGCAACGTGCCGCCGACCTGGATGAAGCTCAGGCTCAAGCAGCTCTCAAGGCTGCCGAAGCTGCTCTGCATGAGAAGAGCGCAGATTTCGACTACGGAGCTGCATCCGCACGTCTGGCCGAGGCTGCAGCTCAGCTGCGCACCGTCCAGCAGATCCGCAAGAAGTTTGGCGGTTAATCCGTCAGCCACTTGTTGTGCGATTGATAAAAAAGGGTAGCCTCGGCTACCCTTTTTTCTTTTCCGACTTTCAAAACCCCCGGTCGCAGTTGATGACCACCCAGGATTGGTAGCCAGTCATGTCTCTTGAAATCGTTATCCTCGCGGCCGGCCAAGGCACTCGCATGCGTTCCGCGCTGCCAAAAGTGCTGCACCCGATTGCCGGCGACTCCATGCTTGGGCATGTTATCCACAGCGCTCGTCAACTTGATCCACAACGGATTCATGTGGTGATTGGCCACGGCGCCGACGTGGTACGCGAACGTCTGGCCGGCGATGACCTGAATTTCGTGCTGCAGGACAAGCAACTGGGCACTGGTCACGCCACGGCTCAGGCTGTTCCGTTCATCACTGCCGATACCGTACTGATTCTCTACGGTGATGTGCCGTTGATCGAAGTCGAAACCCTGCAGCGCCTGCTCAAGCACGTTGTGCCCGGGCAGATGGGTTTGCTCACCGTCGAACTGGCTGACCCGACCGGTTATGGCCGCATCGTGCGCGACGCCGACGGCAAGGTTACCGCGATCGTTGAGCACAAGGACGCCAGCGAAGCACAGCGGGCGATTACCGAAGGCAATACCGGCATTCTCGCTGTGCCGGCAAATCGTCTGGCGGACTGGATGAGTCGCCTGTCGAACAACAACGCTCAGGGCGAGTACTACCTGACCGATGTGATCGAGATGGCAGTCAGCGATGGCCTGACCGTCGCCACTGAACAACCGCACGACCCGATGGAAGTGCAGGGCGCCAATGATCGCAAACAACTCTCCGAACTGGAGCGTCACTATCAGTTGCGCGCCGGTCGCCGTCTGATGGCCCAGGGTGTCACTCTGCGCGATCCGGCCCGGTTTGATGTGCGTGGCGAAGTGATCGTGGGTCGCGACGTGCTGATCGACATCAACGTGATTCTCGAAGGCAAGGTCGTCATCGAGGATGACGTGGTCATCGGCCCGAACTGCGTGATCAAGGACAGCACTCTGCGTAAGGGCGTGGTGGTCAAGGCCAACAGCCATATCGAAGGCGCGGTGTTGGGCGAAGGCAGCGATGCCGGCCCGTTTGCCCGTCTGCGACCGGGCACCGTGCTGGAGGCCCGCGCCCATGTGGGTAACTTCGTCGAGCTGAAAAACGCCCGCATGGGTGAAGGCGCCAAGGCCGGGCACCTGACTTATCTGGGCGACGCCGAGATTGGTGCGCGCACCAACATCGGCGCCGGCACCATCACCTGCAACTACGACGGTGCCAACAAGTGGAAAACCGTATTGGGTGAGGATGTGTTCATCGGTTCCAACAACTCGCTGGTGGCGCCTGTGGATATCTCCGCCGGTGCAACCACTGCGGCCGGTTCGACCATCACCCAGAATGTGGATAACGCGCAATTGGCGGTTGGCCGGGCGCGGCAGAGAAATATCGATGGCTGGAAGCGGCCTGAGAAAATCAAAAAGAACTGAGTTATCCACAACGCTTGAATCTGAAAAGACCGCCGCCGGCGGTCTTTTTTTATGGGCGTCGGCTTGACGACTTGCAACTGATAGGTTTTGATTGCTTCCGTTATCTTTCGAATCGAAACTTAATCCACCATGTCGAAACGCAATACACCTCAGCGCCGTCACAACATTCTTGCCTTGCTCAATGAACAGGGCGAAGTGAGTGTCGACGAACTCGCGAAGCGCTTCGAAACTTCGGAAGTTACGATTCGCAAGGATCTCGCCGCGCTGGAAAGTCATGGCCTGCTGCTGCGTCGCTACGGTGGAGCCATCACCATGCCGCATGAGCTGGTGGCGGACGCCAGCCTCAGTGTTTCCAAATACAAACAGGCGATCGCCCGGGCTGCGGTTACACGCATCCGCGAGCATGCGCGCATCATCATCGACAGCGGCAGCACCACCGCCGCGATGATTCCCGAACTCGGCCAGCAGCCGGGTCTGGTGGTGATGACCAACTCCCTGCATGTGGCCAACGCCCTGAGCGAACTCGAACACGAGCCTGTGCTGTTGATGACCGGCGGCACCTGGGATCCGCACTCGGAGTCCTTTCAGGGCCAGGTCGCGGAGCAGGTACTACGCTCTTACGACTTCGACCAGTTGTTTATCGGTGCCGATGGCATCGACCTGGTGCGCGGTACCACCACGTTCAATGAATTGCTCGGCCTCAGCCGGGTGATGGCGGAAGTGGCGCGGGAAGTGATCGTGATGGTCGAGGCCGACAAGATCGGCCGCAAGATTCCCAACCTGGAGCTGCCATGGAGCAGCGTCCATACCCTAATTACCGATGATCGCCTGCCTTCAGACGCACGGGATCAGATTCAGGCTCGCGGTATCAACTTGATTTGCGCGACTGTCAGTCAGGAGAAATAAGCATGTGTGGAATTGTCGGCGCCGTTGCTGAACGTAATATCACCGCCATTCTGGTCGAAGGCCTCAAGCGTCTGGAGTACCGGGGCTATGACAGCGCAGGCGTGGCTGTCTTTACCAATGACGCAACCCTCGAGCGCACCCGTCGTGTGGGCAAGGTCAGCGAACTCGACGCCGCTCTGGCCGAACATCCGCTGGTCGGCCGTCTCGGTATTGCCCACACCCGCTGGGCGACCCACGGTGCACCGAGCGAACGCAATGCCCACCCGCATTTCTCCGGTGACATCGCTGTCGTGCACAACGGCATCATCGAAAACCATGAGGCGCTGCGTGAACAACTCAAGGCGCAAGGCTATGTGTTCAGTTCCGATACCGACACTGAAGTCATCGCCCACCTGCTGACTGAGAAACTCAAGACGCTGCCGGACCTGACCGACGCCCTCAAGGCTGCGGTCAAGGAGCTGCATGGCGCTTACGGTCTGGCGGTCATCCACGCTCAGCAGCCGGATCGACTGGTTGCTGCCCGCAGCGGCAGCCCATTGGTCATCGGTCTGGGGCTGGGCGAGAACTTCCTCGCTTCCGACCAACTGGCCCTGCGTCAGGTCACCGACCGTTTCATGTACCTGGAAGAGGGCGATATCGCCGAGATCCAGCGTGACAAGGTACAGATCTGGGACGTGACCGGTAAAGCCGTCGAGCGCCAGACCGTCCAGTACACCGATGGCGCCGAAGCCGCCGACAAAGGCGAGTTCCGTCACTACATGCTCAAGGAAATCCACGAGCAGCCATCCGTGGTGCAGCGCACCCTGGAAGGTCGATTGAGTTCGGATCAGGTGCTCGTTCAGGCGTTTGGCCCACAAGCCGCTGAACTGTTCGCCAAAGTGCGCAACGTGCAGATCGTGGCGTGCGGCACCAGTTATCACGCCGGGATGGTTGCCCGTTACTGGCTCGAAGAGCTGGCCGGCATTCCTTGTCAGGTCGAGGTCGCCAGCGAGTTCCGCTACCGCAAGGTGGTGGTGCAGCCCGACACTCTGTTCGTCACCATCTCCCAGTCCGGCGAAACCGCCGACACCCTGGCCGCCCTGCGCAACGCCAAGGAACTGGGTTTCCTGGGAAGCCTGGCGATCTGCAACGTCGGCATCAGCTCGCTGGTGCGCGAGTCCGACCTGACTCTGCTGACCCAGGCCGGTCGCGAAATCGGTGTGGCCTCGACCAAGGCGTTCACCACGCAACTGGTTGGTCTGCTGTTGCTGACCCTGTCTCTGGGCCAAGTGCGCGGCACATTGGGCAAAGGCGTTGAAGCCTCGCTGGTCGAAGAACTGCGTCGTCTGCCAACCCGTCTGGGCGAAGCGCTGGCGATGGACAGCACGGTGGAAAAGATCGCAGAGTTGTTTGCCGAGAAGAACCACACGCTGTTCCTGGGCCGTGGCGCGCAATTCCCGGTCGCGATGGAAGGGGCCTTGAAGCTCAAGGAAATCTCTTACATTCACGCCGAAGCCTACCCGGCCGGCGAATTGAAGCACGGTCCGCTGGCGCTTGTGGATAACGACATGCCGGTGGTGACCGTCGCGCCTAACAACGAGCTGCTGGAGAAACTCAAATCCAACCTGCAGGAAGTCCGCGCCCGCGGCGGCGAACTGATCGTGTTCGCCGACGAGAAGGCCGGGATGACCAACGGCGAAGGCACACATGTGGTGCAGATGCCGCACATCCACGACATTCTGTCGCCGATCCTCTATACCATTCCGCTGCAACTGCTGTCGTATTACGTCGCGGTGCTCAAGGGAACTGACGTGGATCAGCCGCGTAACCTGGCGAAGTCGGTGACGGTGGAATAAGTTATCCACAGTGGATCACCCAATAAAATCGCAGCTTCGGCTGCGATTTTTTTATCCGGATCGAGGACACCATGGATCGCTTCCAGGAAATGCAGGTTTTCGCCATCGTCGCCCAGGAGCAGGGTTTTTCTGCTGCTGCGCGGCGCTTGGGTCTGTCGGCAGCCAGCGTGACCCGGGCGGTGGCGGCGCTGGAGCAGCGGATCGGTACGCAGTTGCTGATTCGTACCACCCGCAGCGTGCATCTGAGCGAAGCGGGTCTGCGTTACCTGGAAGACTGTCGGAGAATTCTCGCCGAGGTGCAGGAAGCGGAGGATTCCGCTGCCGGCAGTCATACCCAGCCCCGTGGGCAGTTGACGGTGACGGCGCCCGTTTTGTTCGGCGAGTTGTTTGTCACACCGGTGATGGCGCGTTATCTGACGCAATACCCGGACGTTTCCATCAACGCCCTGTTGCTCGACCGGGTGGTGAGCATGGTCGAGGAGGGGGTCGACGTCGCGATACGTATCGGCGAGCTACCGGACAGCAATCAGCATGCGATCCGGGTCGGTGAGGTGCGGCGGGTGATTTGTGGCTCACCGGCGTACTTTGCGATTCACGGCCGGCCGACCCATCCACAGGCCCTGGCAGGGGCGCCGGTGGTGGCGACGTCGGCCATCGGCCAGCAGCGCAGCTGGCCATTCATGGAAAACGGTGAACTCATTGGCGTAAGACCGGAGCCGCGTCTGGTGGTCACCGCCAATCAGGCTGCGATCACGGCAGCGTCGCTGGGCCTGGGGCTGACCCGGGTGCTGTCTTATCAGGTGGCCAGCAAGGTGGCTTCCGGCGAACTGGAAATCGTCCTCGCCGAGTTTGAATTGCCTGCGCTGCCGATCCATGTGGTGTATCAGGGCGGGCGCAAGGCGCCGGCGAGGGTGCGCAGTTTTGTCGACTTCATGGTGAACGCATTGCGTGAGCATCCCGCCTTGAAAAATGCCGCTTTATTTCATCCAGAGAAATAATGGATTGCGTTTGCTGGTGATTCTGTTGTTTTCACGATAGGTGGAAGATGGCTCCCACGGCCGCCGTCCACCCTGAACGGCGCCATCATTCAACGGAGTCGACCATGCAAGCGATCAAACTCTACAACTTCCCGCGTTCCGGCCACGCCCATCGCGTCGAGCTGATGTTGTCCCTGCTGCAATTGCCGACAGAGCTGATCTTTGTCGATCTGGCCAAAGGCGAGCACAAACAGCCCGGCTACCTGGCGATCAACAGCTTCGGGCAAGTACCGGCCATTGATGACAACGGTGTGGTGCTGGCCGACTCCAACGCGATCCTCGTCTACCTGGCACAGAAATACGGCAATGGTCGCTGGCTGCCAAGCGATCCGGTCGGCGCCGCGCACGTACAGCGCTGGTTGTCCGCAGCCGCCGGGCCAATTGCTTTCGGTCCCGCCGCCGCCCGCCTGATCACGGTATTCGGAGCGAAGTTCAACGCCGAGGAAGTGATCACCCGTGCGCATAACTTTCTCAAGGTGATGGATCAGGAACTGGGCAAAACCCCGTACCTGGTGGGTAGCGAGCCGACCATTGCCGATGTCTCGGCCTACAGTTACATCGCCCATGCGCCGGAAGGCAATGTGTCGCTGGACGACTACGCTAACGTTCGCGCCTGGCTCTCGCGCATCGAAGCGCTGCCCGGTTTTGTCGGCATGCCGCGCACTGTCGCCGGCCTGCAAACCACCGCCTGACATTGATCATCCACACTGCGCCGAGGGTGCAGGGGAGAGGCCGAGATGGAACGTTCACCGTGGCACGCTGGCGAGCAACAATTGCAGGCCCATGTCGGCGTTGCCGAACGCATGGAGGAATTCGGTCGTAAGGTGATTCGCACCTGGATGCCGGATCAGCACCGCCAGTTCTATCAGCAATTGCCCTTCATGCTGTACGGCGCGGTGGATGCCGAAGGTCGTCCCTGGGCCAGTGTGCTGGAGGGGGAGCCGGGCTTTGCTCACTCTCCGGAGCCGACGCAACTGCAGTTCGCCAGTCTGCCGGCTGCCGATGATCCGGCGCAGTTGCAGGCCGGCGCCGCGATCGGATTGCTCGGCATCGAGCTGCACACCCGCCGGCGCAATCGGCTCAATGGTCATATTGGCAGCTTCGGGGCGGACGGTTTTGCGCTGACGGTAGATCAGTCGTTCGGCAACTGTCCGCAGTACATCCAATTGCGCCAGTTTCAGCGGGTGCCACTGACGGATCCGCAGACTCGCAAGGCCGAACACCGTGACAGCCTCGATGACGCCGCCATTGCGCTGATTGAAAGCGCCGACACCTTCTTTGTCGCCAGTTACGTTGATGTCGACGGTGAGCGTTCGGTGGATGTTTCTCACCGTGGCGGCCAGCCGGGTTTTGTGCGGATCGAAGGCAATCGCCTGACGATCCCGGATTTTGCCGGCAATCTGCACTTCAACACCCTCGGCAATCTGCTGCTGAATCCCTTGGCCGGCTTGCTGTTTATCGACTTTTCCACAGGCGATGTGTTGCAGCTCAGCGGTCGTACCGAGGTGATTCTCGAAGGGCCGCAGATCGAAGCCTTCCAGGGCGCCGAGCGGTTGTGGACATTTGAAGTGGAAAAGCTGGTTCGACGTCCGGCGGCCCTGGCTCTGCGTTGGCGCTTCGAGGGTATGTCGCCAACCAGTCTGCTGACCGGTAACTGGGCCCAGGCCGATGCACGGTTGCAGGCCAAGGCATTGGGTGACAGCTGGCGGCCATTGCGGGTGTCCAGGATCGAAATGGAAAGCCGCCACATCCGCTCGATCTATCTGGAGCCGGACGACGGCGCGGGTCTGCCGGTGTTTCTGGCAGGGCAACACCTGCCGCTGCGGTTCAACCTCGATGGCGAGGTGCACATCCGCACCTACAGCCTGTCGGGCGCGCCGTCAGACGATTTCTTTCGGATCAGCGTCAAACGTGAAGGTCGTGTGTCGACGCACCTGCACGAGCAGATTCGCGTGGGCGATGTACTGGAGGCGCGCTTGCCTCAAGGACATTTCACCGTCGCGGGGTTGGAACGCCGTCCATTGGTGTTGCTCGCCGCCGGAGTCGGCATCACGCCGTTGCTGTCGATGCTGCGTGAGGTGGTGTATCAGGGCCTGCGGACTCGGCGGATTCGTCCGACCCTGTTTGTTCAGAGCTCCCGCAGCCTCGCCGACCAGCCGTTTCGCGCGGAGCTGGATCGCTTGCTGGAAGACGCCGGTGACGCCGTGAAGGTGTTGCGAGTGCTCAGCCAGCCAGAGGACGATCTGGTGCAAGGCGAGGATTTCGATATTCGTGGCCGTATCGATGGCGATCTATTGCGCAATCTGCTGACCGACGAGGACTTTGATCAGGTCGACTTTGTGCTCTGTGGTCCCGGCGGTTTTACCCAGGGGATCTACGACACTTTGCGTGAACTGGATGTGCGGGACGGGCAGATCCACGCCGAAACCTTCGGCCCTTCGACCCTCAAGCGCCAAGCCGATCCGGATGCGATCGTGATCGAGCAATTGCCCGCCGCGACCAAGTCGGTGCCGGTGGTGTTCGAGCGTTCGGCCAAGGAAGCGCGCTGGCAGCCTGACGGCGGCAGTTTGCTGGAGCTGGCGGAAAGCCGCGGTCTGCGTCCGGAATTCAGTTGCCGCGGTGGTTCGTGCGGCACCTGCAAGACACGGCTGATCAGCGGCGCGGTGAATTATCCACAGCCTCCGGCGGACGTGCCGGAGGAGGGGCAGGTGCTGATTTGCTGCGCGGTACCGGCACAAAGTGCCCAGCCGCTGGTGCTGGATCTGTAACGGATCAGGCGAAGGACAATGCCTTTTCTTCCAGCAACTCCTGATACAACTCGGTCCACTTGCGGCCCATCTCATCGGCTGTGAATAACTGCCGATAACGGGCCTCAGCCTTGAGGCCCATTTCGGCGGCGCGGGCCGGGTTTTCCCACAGGGTGCGCATCGCTTCACGAAACGCCTGTGGATGACTCGGAGGCACCACCAGTCCGGTTTCGTTGTGGATATTGATATAGCTGGTGCCGGTGCCGATCTCGCTGGAGATCATCGGTTTGCCGTACATCGCGCCTTCGAGCAGCGAAATGCCGAACGCTTCCGAGCGCAGGTGCGACGGGAATACGATGGCGTAGCTCAGTTGCAGCAGGGCGACCTTGTCTTCATCGCTCAGACGGCCGAGGAAATGAATGTTGCGCAGGCCCAGCGCGGCGGCCTGGGCGTGCAGTTCCTGCTCCAGCGGGCCGGCGCCGACGATCACCACCGGATAGTCCACGTCTTTCAAGGCGTCGAGCAGGATGTGCAGGCCCTTGTAATAGCGCATCACCCCGACGAACAGGAAAAACTTATCCCCAAGCTGCTGACGCCAGCGGTTCATGCGCTCGACGTCGGGCTGTGGATAACCTGCCTTGTTCAATCCATACGGGATGACGCGGGTCTTGTCCCGAAACTGCTGCAACACATCGCTGGTGTGCAGGTAGTTCGGCGAAGCCGCGACAATCCGGTCGGCGCTGGCGAGAAAGCGGTTCATCAGGGGGCGATAAAGTTTGAGCAGGTGCTTCTGGCGAATGATGTCCGAGTGGTACGTCACCACCGTCGGTTTGTTCACGCCGCTGGCGAAGTGCACCAGATCCATGAACGGCCACGGGAAGTGGTAGTTGATCACGTCGGCTTCGGCGGCCAGGTCGCGAAACCGCTTGAACACGCTCCAGGAAAACCCGGTGGAGGCGAACTGCACGTCCAGTCTGGCCCGATGCACTTCGTGCTGGCCAAGGCGTACCACGGCTGGCTCGGGATTGGCGCTGAGCGTCAGTACCTGGCCTTCGATGCCGTGCTGGGCGCCACTTTCGCAGAGTTGAAAGATGACTTGTTCGATACCGCCGACCGAGTCAGGCAGGTATGTCTTGAAAAAATGGAGAACCCGCATTCAACCTCCCATGGCCTGGTGGTAGGCGCCGGCCGTGGCCTGCGCGCAACGCTTCCAGGAAAAAAGCCGTGCCTGCTGCAATCCGGCTTCCCGGCATGCCTGCCAGTGCGCTTGATCATCGATCAGTCGGCTCATCGCATCACGCAAGCCGTCTGCATCGTCAGCTTCAATATAGTTGCCGGCATCGCCCGCCACTTCCGGCATGGCCGAAGAGCGGGTGAGCACCACCGGCGTGCCGCTGGCCATCGCTTCCAGCACCGGCAGGCCGAACCCCTCATACAGCGACGGAAAAACCAGCGCCCGGGCGCCGGCCAGCAATTGCGCGACTTGCTCGTCGGGCAAATAGCCGAGCAGGCACACGTGCCCGCAAGCCAGCGCCTGATTCAATTCTTCACTGAACTGATCGCGCTGCCAGCCGGCCATGCCGACGATCAACAGCGGGAAACGCTGGCGCACCCGTTCCGGCAGCCGCCCGTGGGCGCGCAGGGCCAGGTTAAGGTTCTTGCGCGGCTCCAGAGTCCCGACACACAGGAAATACTCCCGGTACTCGACCGCATGGGCCTTGAGCACCGCATCGATGTCGTGCGGCTCGCGCGGATGGAAGCGCTCGGCGACACCCAGCGGCGCGACCACGAAGCGCTCGGCAGGCAGTCCGAAATAATCCCGGGCCTCGTCAGCGATGGCTTGTGAGTCAGTCAGAATGATCCGCGCCTGGCGTACGCCGTCGGCGAGCCGCCGTTCGATTTCCCGCAGCCGTGCCGGCGGCTGGGTCTCGGGAAAATGCAGGTGCGTGAGATCGTGCAGGGTGATCACGGTCGGGCCGTCGAAGGCCAGCGGCCACAGGCTTGGTTCGTGATACAGATCGACCGGTTGCGCAGGGCCCTGATCGAAGCGTTTCTGCTCCAGCCAGCGGCGCGCCTGATAGGCGCCAGGGATCTGTCGCAGCAGCGGCGTCAGGCGCGAATAACCGGGCATCGCCGCTTCCGGCAGTTGCGAGCTCCAGCCCCAGCCATGGAACAGCGCCACTTCGATATCGGTTTCCGCGTGCAAGGCATTCACCAGCTCGGCCACGTAATGGCCGATGCCGGTGCGCGGTGCCTGGAGAATCCGGGCGTTAAGGGCTATGCGCATGTTGCCTCGCTGACACCTCAGGTGCCTCCAGCACATGGCGCGCGGTACGCTCGGCCAGTTGCGCGCTGGCTTCGCGCCAGCCGATCCATTGCCAGTCGCTCACATCGCGGGCCGCGGGGAATCGACCGCTGCGTTCAAAGGTCTGCACCAGATCGGCGAGGCTGTGCGGCGATTGCAGATCGAAATACGCCATGAATTCACCGCCGATCTCGCGGAACACCGGTATGTCACTGCCCATCGCCGGCAGCCCGCGCTGCATCGCTTCCACCAGCGGCAGGCCGAAACCTTCGATGAACGACGGAAACACCAGTGCGCTGGCATGGGCGTAAGCGTGTTCAAGGCTGGTGTCGCTCAAGTCGTTGAACATGAACAGACGCCGGTTCAGTTCGGGATGATTGCGGATCCGCGCAAGCAGCGCGTCGCACTTCCAGCCAATGCGCCCGGCAATGCACAAGCGAGCTTTCGAGCCGTTCGCCCAGGCATGGTCGAAGGCATCCAGCAGATAGTCGTGGTTCTTGCGCGGCTCGATGGTGCTGACCATCAGAAACACTGGCTCCGGTGTGGCGAACAGCTGTTGCAAACGTGGTTCGACGCCGGCTTCGACGCTCTGCAGATCCAGCTCCGAACCGAGGTGAAAGTAGTCGAACCAGCGTTTGCCGACTTGCGCCGATCCCAGGCGACGTTGCAGTTCTGCCCGCACCTGATCGCGCACCGTGGCGGAAATCGCCATGAAGCCGTCGGCGTTGCCGGCGATCCAGTCGAACCACTCGCTGTACACCTCGACCAGCCGCGTGTCGTAGAACTGCGGATGGGACAGCGGAATCAGGTCGTAGATCACCGCAACGAGGCCCAGGCCTTCCTGTTTGAGGCGCTCGGCATGCAGGAAAAAGTCCGAATGCCATGACGAATCCAGCAGCACCAGTTGATCGCCTGGCTGGTGTTGCAGTGGTTCACAGCGTTGAGGCATTTGATAGCGATTGACCTGCTCGACCAGCCGCAGCGGTAGCCCGAATGCACCGAACGAGGTCAGGCGATAGCCGACGTACAACACGCGTCGTGCCAGTTTTGTGCGGCAACGGGTGTCCAGCCGTTGATGCAGCTGCCAGAAACGATGAGCCAGCCGTTCCAGGCGTTCGCCAAACGTGACGATGGCATTGAACAGCGGCGAATCCAGCGGCGCCAGACGCTTCACACGGTATAACTGGCCCTTGAGCAGAACCACCGGCACGCATTCGACGCCTTCGGCACTCGGCGGCAGATGTTTGATGACGTTGCGCACCACCCGCTGAATCCCCGAATTGACCTTCGGGTGTTTGAAGACGTGGGTGCATTCGACCAGCAGGCGGGTCATGGCGCACGCTCCGCGAGGTTGTCCGCATGGCGGGTGATCGACGTGTGGGCGCCCAGCCAGGAACAGCCGACGAAATCTTCCTTGCGGTTGTTGATTACGTGAAATACCAGACCGTAGTCGCGCCATTCGAAGTTGCGGTCCAGGTGCGAGTCCAGTCGCGACAGGCTCAGGGCGACTGAATAGTTGCCCTTGCCCAAGCCCATGACGAAGGCGAAGCGATAGGTGATGCGCTCACCCGCCCGCAGGTCTTCCAGCGCCTGGTTCTGGCGGTGGGTATTGATGCCGTACATGGCCTGGCCCAGGCGATCCTTGATCAGGAAGCCGAGCACCAGCCGTTCGATGTCCTGACGAATCTCCACCTCGACTTCCAGTGTCACCGGCTGACCGACTTCGGCGGCGTCGATAGAGCGTTCGCGTTCATCGAGCAGACGCACGCTGAGGATCCCGGCCTCGCCGGTGCCGGACACGGTGCGTACCTGGCCGCCGTCGAGCAGTTCCTGGCGCACGGTCTGGCCTTCGCGCTCGGCGAGCAGGGCATTGTAGTAATCCATCACCGCTTCGGGCTTGTCGTGCATGACCATGTGGCCGCCCTCGAGCAGGATCGCCGAGTCGCAGATCGACTGGATCGCCGAACGGTCGTGGGACACGATCAACAGCGTGGTGCCGGCCTTGCGGAAGCTGCGGATGCGGTCGAAGCTTTTGTGCTGAAAGTAGGCGTCGCCCACCGACAGTGCTTCGTCGACGATCAGAATGTCGGGGCGGCGCGCGGTGGCGACGCTGAAGGCCAGACGCATCTGCATGCCGCTGGAGTAAGTGCGCACCGGGTGATCGATGGCCTCGCCGATTTCCGCGAAGCGTTCGATGTCCGGCATCAGTGCTTCGATGTCTTCGACCTGCATGCCCAGCAGTTGCCCGGCCATGATTGCGTTCTGTCTGCCGGTGAAGTCCGGATGAAAGCCCATGCCCAGTTCCAGCAGCGCGGCGACCCGGCCCTCGAGTTGGATCTGGCCGCAGGTCGGTTGAGTGGTGCCGGTGATCATTTTCAGCAGGGTGCTTTTGCCGGCGCCGTTGACCCCGACAATGCCCACCGCTTCGCCGGGGGCGATCTCGAAATTCACGTCTTGCAGCACCCAGTGCTGGCGATGGCGCATTGGCGAAAACGGTATCAGCCATTCGGCCAGGCGACTCCAGCGAGTGGGGTACTGCTTGTAGGCCTTGCCCAGGCCGGTAACGCGTATGTACCCCATCAGAGTTCATCCACCATTTCGCCGACCCGCCGGCGAAACAGGCGCAGGCCGACCGCACACAACAGCAGGCCGATCACGAAGATCGGCAGCAGCGAACTCCACACCGGCCACTGACCGTAGAGAAACAGGTTCTGATAACTGCCGATCAGATTGGTCAGCGGATTGAGCTGCAACAGGCGCTGCACCCACTCGGGCAGGATGCTCAGCGGGTACACGATCGGGGTCAGCCAGAACCAGAATTGCAGGCAGATGGCGAATAGCTGTCCGACATCGCGAAAGAACACGTTGAGCACGCCGAGGATCATGCCCAGCCCGGCGCAGAACAGCACTTGCAGCGCCAGCAGCGGCACCAGTGCCAACAGGGCCATGCCCGGCCAGCGTCCGGTGATCAACAGAAAGCCGAGGAACAGGCCGATGATGATCGCGAAGTTGATCCCGGCATTGAGCAGCACGATCACCGGCAGGCACAGGCGCGGGAAGCTGATTTTCTTCAGCAGGTTGGCGTTCTCCAGAAACATGTTCTGGCTGCGCAGGGTGATTTCCGAAAACAGGCCCCAGGTCAGCAGCCCGGCGCACAGGTAGACGCTGTAGGCCATGCCGTCGTCCACGCCGGGCAGACGGGCGCGCATGATGTGGGAAAAGATCACCGTGTACACGATGATCATCGACAGCGGGTTGAGTACCGTCCACAGCGCGCCGAACAGCGAATTGCGATACCGCGCTTGAAACTCCCGCTTGACGCTACCGAGGATGAAACCCCGGTAGTCATGCAGCGAGCGGTACAGGGAAAGCAGCATTCAAACCGTCCTGCCGTATTGGTCTTCGAAGCGGACGATGTCGTCCTCTCCCAGGTATTCGCCACTTTGCACTTCGATGATCACCAGGTCGATGACGCCGGGGTTCTCCAGGCGATGCTTGTGACCGGCGGCGATAAACGTTGATTCGTTCTTTGCCACCAGGGTCGTGCCGCTGCCGTTGTTGGTGACCTTGGCCATGCCTTCGACCACCACCCAGTGTTCATTGCGGTGATGGTGCATCTGCAACGACAGCTTGCCGCCGGGTTTGACCACGATGCGCTTGATCTTGAAGCGCGGACCTTCCTCAAGCACGGTGTAGGTGCCCCACGGACGGCTGACCGTGCGATGCAGACGATAGGCTTCGTGAGATTTGTCCTTGAGCTGTTTGGCCACCCGCCGCACATCCTGCGCACGGTCGGCGTGGGCCACCAGCACGGCGTCGGCGGTGTCGATGACGATCAGGTCTTCAACACCTACTGCGGCCACCAGCCGGCCTTCGCTTTGAACGAAGTTGTTGCGGCTGTCGATGAAGATCGCCTCGCCGCTGGCGCGATTGTTATCGGCGTCGGCCGGCACCAGCGCGGCGACTGCGCCCCACGAACCGATATCGCTCCAGTCGAAACCGGCGGGCACCACCACGACTTTCTCGGAGCGTTCCATTAACGCGTAGTCGATGGAAATGTCGGTGATCTCGGCGAACAGTTGCGGCGACAGTTCCTGTTGCAGGTAACCCGTGGTTTCCAGCGGTTCGCTGGCGGCCATGCAGGCGCGCGTCTGTTCCAGCAGCTCGGGGGCGTGCAGCTCCAGCTCTGCGATCAGGGTGGCGGTGGTGAAGCAGAACATTCCCGAGTTCCACAGGAAGTTGCCGCTTTCCAGGTAATGGGTGGCGGTTTGCAGGTCGGGCTTTTCCACGAAACGCTGGACCTTGGCTGCGCCTTTTGCATCCAGCGGGGCGCCGGTCTCGATGTAGCCGAAGCCGGTTTCCGGGGCGGTCGGTACCACACCGAAGGTCACCAGATAACCGTCTTTCGCCAGATTGACCGCGTGCTCGACCGCGCTTTTGAGTGCGTCTTCGTTGACGATCAAATGGTCGGCGGGCATCACCACCATGATCGCTGCATCACCGTGCAAGGCTTGCAGCGACAGTGCCGCCGCCGCGATGGCCGGTGCAGTGTTGCGCCCGGTGGGTTCAAGCAGGAAGTGCCCGCGATGGCGTGAAAGGCGCGCGGCCTGATAGTGATCCTTGCTCTGGAAGTAGTACTCGCGATTGGTCACCGTGACGATGTCGCCCCAGCCGTCCAGCAGCGCGGCGGCGCGGCGGTAGGTCTTGCCCAGCAGCGACTGGCCGTCGGGCAGGGCCATGAACGGCTTGGGATGGCCCTCGCGGGACACCGGCCACAAACGGGTGCCGGCACCGCCGGACAGAATCACGGGGATCAGCATGGCCTACTCCTTGGCGACGCGTTTCATGTCCGCATCCATCATCATGCGGATCAGGGTGTCGAGGTCGGTCTTGGGTTTCCAGCCGAGCACGCGCTGGGCCTTGGCCGGGTTGCCGAGCAGCACTTCGACTTCGGCCGGGCGGAAGAACGCCGGGTCGATCTTCACGTAGTCGCGGTAGTTGAGGCCGACGTGATCGAAAGCGATGCGGCACATCTCGCGCACGGTGGTGGTCACCCCGGTGGCGACCACGAAGTCGTCAGGCTTGTCCTGTTGCAGCATCAGCCACATGGCCTCGACGTAGTCACCGGCGAAGCCCCAGTCGCGCTTGGCGTCGATGTTGCCCAGGGCCAGCTCCTGCTGTTTGCCCTGCTTGATGCGGGCGGCCGCGTCGGTGACCTTGCGGGTCACGAATTCGATGCCACGCAGTGGCGATTCATGGTTGAACAGGATGCCGCTGCTGGCGTGCAGATTGAAACTTTCGCGGTAGTTGACGGTGATCCAGTGGCCGTAGAGTTTGGCCACGCCGTAAGGGCTGCGCGGGTAGAACGGGGTGTTTTCGTCCTGCTGCTCGGCCTGGATCAGGCCAAACATCTCGCTGGTGGACGCCTGATAAAAACGCGTGTGCGGACTGAACTGACGGATCGCTTCGAGCAAGTGAGTCACGCCCAGGCCATCGACGATGCCGGTGGTCACCGGTTGATCCCAGGAGGCAGCGACGAAGCTCTGGGCCGCCAGGTTGTACACCTCGTCCGGTGCCGATTTGATCACCGCACGCTGCACCGAGCAGGCGTCGGCCATGTCGCCGTCCAGGTAAACGATATCGGCTTCAACGCCCATCTCGCGCAGGCGCCAGCGTGAGTCGCTGCTGCGCCGTGCCACCAGGCCGTGAACCTTGTAGCCCTTGTCGAGCAGCAGTCTGGCCAGATAGGCGCCGTCCTGGCCGGTGATCCCTGTGATCAATGCACTTTTTGTCATTCTTGTCGTACTCGCGTCTCCCAGTCGGACAGGATCGCCCGCAGGGATTGTTGTGTAGTGATTTGCGGCGTCCATCCTGTGGTCCGGGCCAGCCGTTGATGGCTGCCGCAGACGCGACGCTGATCGGCGCGGCGCATGCGTGCCGGATCCTGAACCAGTTGCAACTCGACCTCGGCCAGATCGCCCAGCTGTTCGATGAGGCTGCGGATGCTTTGCTCATGTCCGGAGCAAATGTTGTAGACCTGCCCCGGCGTGCCTTTTTCCAGCAGCGCGAAATAGGCCGAGACCACGTCGCCGACATCAAGGAAGTCGCGGGTGACATCGATGTCACCGACTTCCAGCTGCGGTGCCTGCAGCCCTTGCTTGATGCGATTGATCTGCCGCGCGGCGCTGGCGATGACGAAGCTGTCCTTCTGCCCGGTGCCGATGTGGTTGAACGGACGCGCCACCAGCACCGGCCAGCCTTCGCTCAGTCCCCATTGCAGGCTGAGGAATTCGGCCGACAGCTTGCTCACGGCATAAGGATTGCGCGGGCAGGGCGGTTGTTGTTCGGTGATCGGCAGTGCGGCTTCTTCAACCTGGCCGTAGACGTCGCCCGAGCTGACATACAGGAACGTGCCCTTGAAGCCACGGGTCTTGAGTGCCTGCAACAGGTTCAGGGTGCCGAGCAGGTTGATGTCGATCGTACGTGCCGGGTCGCGGAAAGCTTCGGGGACAAAGGTCTGGCCAGCCAGGTGAATGACCGCATCGGGCAGCTGCGGCCACAGATCGATGAGGCTGTCCGGTTTTGTCAGGTCATAGGCAGAGGTGGCAGGCAGCAGTTGCCACGACGCGTCTTCCCCATGCAGACGTGACTGGATGTGTTGTCCTACGAACCCGCTGAGGCCCGTGATGAACAGACTCTTTTTCAAACAGCGACCCCTCGGTCTTTAACTTTCACCTCTTCCCACAGGTTTTAAGGGGATGTCTGTCAGACCGAGAGAAAAACCATGTCAGAAGACGGGTGAAGTCGTTGTTGTATTTGTTTGGTTGCCAATCTGTGCCAATTGCGCAGCAATTTCAACCGGGCAAATCGTGACTGGTCAGTTCTCGTCAGAGTAGTCGGGTTTTTCTCGCCGGGCGGTTCCCGAATCCTTGGGGGATGTGTTTAGAATGCCCCTCGGCGCGATCTCCTGCGGCATTTCGCAAGGATCGTGCGACAGGGTAAAACCGAACATTAAAACAAGAACAGAGACGTGCCCGATGACGCAGGACGAACACCGCTGATACCGGTTCGATCCGACGCCTGGCCGTCATAGCGTGAAGCGGCCGGGATGGTGGTTTCACCGTGGGATGCCATGAATTTCATTCTCTACTCGGATGTCAACGACCGCTCCATCAGCCAGAGTCTCGGGCGTCCCGAATACAGCTACTACTTTGTGCTCAAGGCCTATCGCCCGGTGCTGGAAAGCCTGGGGCGGGTGCATGTGGTGTCCAGCCGCGCCGAGGTCGATCCACTCTATCGAACACTGCTCGGCGCCGGGGAAAGCAGCGTTTTCCTGTCCTTCACGCCTCCACAAAATACGCCGACCGACCTTGAATGTCCGACGATCTGCGTGATCGCATGGGAGTTCGATTCAATCCCTGATGAGTCGTGGGATGACGATCCGCGTCACGACTGGACGCAGATGCTCGCACGACAGGGACGGGTGATTACGCTGTCGAGCCATACCGCCCGCGCGATCCGCCGCGCCATGGGCGAAGACTTTCCGGTACTCGTGCTGCCGACACCCTTGTGGGAAAACTTCGCCGCCATTCGTGAGCAGCCTGCCAGTGCGCCGATCAATACCGGCGCGACCCTGGCAATCAAGGGCTGCATTTTCGACAGCCGCACGCTGGGACTGTCTGCCGATGACTTGCTGCCAAAACCGCTGACTGCCGAGCAACTGGCTGAAATCGAGGCTCTGCGCCCGCCACCGCTGACGGTCAAACGGCGCCTGGTCATTGCCCGTCATTATCTGCGCCTGTGGATGCTGGACGCGGGTGAAGAACGGGTGAAATACCTGCACAACTGGTACTGGGAAGGTGTGCAGGATCTGCTGTCGGACAGCGCACACGCCTGGCTTGAAAAACGTTTCCCGGCCATCGCCGCGCCGCATGCGGTGGCTGTGGCCGAGCCACCTCCGCTGGATTTGCCGGATACCTCTTCGGTAGTGGAGGCTGCGGTGGAAGGCGTGGTCTATGTCACTGTGTTCAACCCCAAAGACGGCCGCAAGAACTGGCACCATCTGATCACCGCGTTCTGCTGGGCCTTTCGCGAAACGCCTGACGCGACCCTGGTGCTGAAGATTACCCAGAACGATCTGGCGTCCTACTACAGCGAACTGATGACCTTGCTCGCGCAATTGACACCGTTCGCCTGCCGGGTGCTGGTGATGCACGGTTATCTGGACGACGAGCAATACGCGCGGCTTTACCGGGCTGCCAGTTTTTACGTCAACGCCTCACGTTGTGAGGGCTTGTGCCTGCCGCTGATGGAGTTCATGTCCAGCGGCAAACCGGTGATCGCCCCGGACCATACGGCGATGGAAGACTACATCGACGACACGGTGGCCTTCGTCGTGCAGTCCAGCGAAGAGCTGACGATCTGGCCCCAGGACACCCGAATCATCTACCGCACCCTGCGCTATCGGCCCGACTGGGCTTCGCTCAAACGCGCCTATGAGAACAGTTACCGGATGGCCAAGTCGCAGCCGCAGGATTACGCGCGCATGTCCGCCGCTGCTGTCGAACGCATGCAAGACTACTGCGCGTTCGCTCCGGTGCAACGGCGCATGGCGGACTTTTTCGGTCTCGTGCCGCTGGCTGCCGATGCCGCCCCCGTGACGGATAACGCCTCATGCTGATCATCATTCACTCGGAAACCAACCAGCACACCATCGCGCAGAACCTGGGGCGGTCGGAGTACAGCTATTACTTCGTGCTCAAGGAATACCGACCGGTGCTCGAACGCCTTGGGCGTGTGGTGGAAGTCGTCGACCCGGTGCGCGAAGTCGATGCGCTGTATCTGGAATGCCTGTCCCGTGGCGAGCCGTGCGTGTTTCTGTCGTTCTCGCCGCCGCACCGCACGCCGACTCATCTGGCATGCCCGACGCTGCCGGTGTTCGCCTGGGAATTCAGCACCATTCCCAACGAACCCTTCGACAACGAGCCGCGCAATGACTGGCGCATGGTGCTCCAGGCCTGTGGTGCGGCGATCACTCATTCCAGCTACACGGTCAATGCGGTGCGCGAAGCCATGGGTGCCGATTACCCGATTGTCGCGGTGCCGGCGCCGGTGTGGGATCGCTTCGCGGCCCGCGGCACGCAGCCTCAGGGGCAGCCCTCGACAGGACCGGTTCGACTGACGATCAAGGGTTTGGTCGCCGACAGTCGTCAGCTCAATCTCGACGCGTTCGGCCCGAAACACTTGCGCCGTGGCGAGGGCATCGATTTCCAGGCGCCGGTGCGCGAGCAGGAGCTGCTGCTGGACGGTGTCGTCTACACATCGGTGTTCAATCCCGGTGACGGACGCAAGAACTGGGAAGACATGCTCAGTGCATTCTGCGTGACGTTCCGCGACATCGAAGACGCGACGCTGGTGCTCAAGCTCACGCATCACGATGCCGAAGAGGCGCTCGGCGACATTCTTCATCACCTTTACAAAAACCAGTCCTACCGCTGCCGCATCGTGCTGATTTATGGCTACCTCGCGGACGCGGACTACGAGCGTCTGGTGCAGGCCACCCGATACGTGGTGAACACTTCCTACGGCGAGGGCCAGTGCCTGCCGCTGATGGAATTCATGTCCTGCGGCAAACCAGCGGTGGCGCCGCGCACCACGGCAATGATCGATTACCTGAGCACCGACAACGCGTTTCTGGTCGAGTCCACCGATGAACTCACCGCTTGGCCGCACGATCCGCGCAAGGCGTTCCGCACATTGCGCTACATGACCAACTGGGCGTCGGTCTGTGTGGCCTATCGCGACAGCTATGAGGTGGCGAAGAACGACCCCGGGCGTTATGCGCAAATGTCGGCGCAGGCCGTTTCCAGTCTCCAGGCGTTCTGCAGTCAGGCGGTGGCCGAGCAGCGTTTGCGTGATTTCCTTGCTCAAGTGCAGGAATCTCGCGCTGTCGCTGCAACGGAAGCCACAGGCACATGATCCGCGCATTGCTGAGGCGTTTGCGTCCGGTTGCGCGATCGGTGCCGGACTCTTCGCCGGTTGCTGCGCCTGAACCGCTGGCCGCCAGTGTTTCGCCGCGAGACGTCGGCCTGCGCGATGCCATGATCGACGGCTGGTTTCACGGCGACAGTGGCGAGCTGCTCAAGGGCTTTGTCATCGATGCCGGCGACACTTTGCTCGATGTGGGTTGTGGCGAGGGCGTGGCGACATTGTTCGCCGTGCGCCAAGGCGCCTCGGTGATCTTCACCGACAGCGAGCACGACAAGGTGCGCGACCTCGCCCGGCAAGTCGAAGCGCAGAGCCGCAAGGCCAGCCTCGGTCTGGTCAGCAACAGTCTGCCACTGCCGTTGAGCGACGGCTGTGCGAGCAAGGTCGTGTGCATGGAAGTGCTGGAGCACATCGACCAGCCCGAGCCGTTCATGGCCGAACTGGTGCGCATGGGCCGTCCCGGCGCGTTGTATCTGCTCAGTGTGCCGGCACCGGTAGGCGAGCATTTGCAGCAAGGCATCGCTCCGGCGGGTTATTACCAGTCACCCAATCATGTGCAGATCTTCACCCCGGAGCGCTTCGCGGCCCTGGTGGAGGATGCCGGTCTGGTGATCGAGCATCGTCAGGCCACGGGTTTTTTCTGGGTGATGGGTATGATCTTTTTCTGGGCCAGCGAACGGGCTGCCGGACGTGACCTCGACGGTGCCGTGCGCGACCGGATCCAGGCACCGTATCCACCGTTGATGGAGAGTTGGGCCAGGACCTGGCAGGACTTGCTGGCGCAGCCCGATGGATTGGCGATCAAACAGATGCTCGACCGGTTCATGCCCAAGAGTCAGGTGATCATCGCCCGCAAACCGATTGATACAGGACGTGTGTCATGAGCGGCAAACGGATCATGGACATCGAAGTCTTGCGAGCTGTCGCGGTACTCGGCGTGTTGTTTCATCACTTGCAGGGCAGCCTGTTCACCGACCCGGTACCGCTGCTTGAAAGGATCCATGCCGTAGCGCAACCGTGGTGGGGCGTCGACCTGTTTTTTGCCATCTCCGGGTTTGTTATCGCCCGCAGCCTGATCCCGGCGCTGCGCGGTTGCAGCAATCGCCAGGAATACTGGGAGCAGACGCGCAATTTCTGGCTGCGCCGGGTCTTTCGCCTCTTGCCGTCGGCCTGGCTGTGGCTGGCGCTGATGCTGCTGGCGTGTGTGTTTCTCAACCGTTCGGGGGCATTCGGCACATGGTCGGCCAACGTTCAGGCCACCCTGGCAGGCGTGCTTCAGTACGCCAACTTCCGCTTTGCCGATGCGTTCTTTCATTACGAATACGGCAGCAGTTTCGTCTACTGGAGTCTGGCGCTGGAGGAGCAGTTCTACCTGTTGTTTCCGCTATTGATCCTGCTGTGCCGCAAGCATCTGGTGTGGGCATTGCTGGCACTTGTAGCGGTGCAATTGTTCACCGTGCGTACGCCACTGCTGATGGTGATCCGTACCGACGCGCTGGCGCTGGGTGTGCTGTTGGCGATAGGGAGCGTGCAGCCGGGTTACCGCCGTTGGGAGCCCGTATTCCTGCGTCGGCCGTGGGCCGGATTGTCCGCGCTGATCGGTCTCGGAGCGCTGCTGAGCTTCATGGCTACCGACCGTTTCACCTTTGCCGGCTACCGCATCGGGTCTATCGCCGTGCTCAGCGCCGTGCTGGTGTGGATCGCCTCGTACGATCGCAATTACCTGTTGCCGGCCGGTGGCCTGCAACGGCTGATGGCATGGATCGGCAGCCGCTCCTACGGCATTTACCTGATCCACATCCCGGCCTATCAACTGGTGCGGGAAATGACCTTCCGTTTGCAGAGCGCCGGTCTGCCGAGCCCGGCAGGGCATCCGATCGTGACGCTGCTGATCGCCGGTGGCCTGATCGTTCTGCTCAGCGAACTCAACTACCGCTTTATCGAAATGCCCATGCGCAATCGAGGCGCCACGCTGGTGAAACGCCTCGGCACTTCGCGAACCGTCGTCTCGTCCTCTGGAGCCACCTCATGCTGAGCCTTTTGAAAAAACTCACGGCGGCTCCGGCCCCCGTACAAGCTGTCGCACCGGTCGCCGACAAGGTAGACCCATATATGCTCGGCCTGCACGATGCGATGCTCAGCGGCTGGTTCAATCAGGAAACCGGTGAGCTGTTCAAAGACTTTCCGGTGACCGCCGACGACACCTTGCTGGACGTTGGCTGCGGAGACGGTGGCAACGTGCATTTCTGCGGCATGCGCGGGGCGAAGATCATCATTGCCGACATCGACGGCGCCAAGGTCGAAGCGACCCGTAAGCGCCTGAGCGATACGCCGGCGCGTGGCGTCGAATGCCATGTGACCGATTGCAATCCGCTGCCGATCGCCGATGGCACCGCCACTCGCGTGGTGTCCACTGAAGTCATCGAGCACGTCGACGACCCGGCGCAGTTCCTTGCCGAACTGGTGCGGGTCGGCCAGTCGGGCGCGCTGTATTTGCTCAGCGTGCCGCACCCCAGCTCCGAGGACCTGCAAAAGGACATCGCCGCACCGGAGTATTTCCAGAAGCCCAACCACATTCGCATCATCAGTGAGGAACAGTTCAAGGCGATGGTCAGCGAGGCGGGGCTCGAGATCATCAGTCACAGCCAGTACGGCTTTTACTGGTCGATGTGGATGTTGCTGTTCTGGGAAGCCAAGGTCGAATTCAGCAATCCGGATCATCCGCTGCTCAATCACTGGGCCGAGACCTGGCAAGCGGTGCTGGACTCGCCGCGCGGCGCGCAGATCAAGCAGGCGCTGGATGCGGTGGTGGCCAAGAGTCAGGTCATCATCGCCCGCAAGCCCTGAGCGCTTTTGTGTAACCTTGCAGCCTGATGTCTCAGGGATCTGCAAGGTATGCGCTTTATCATCGGGTGTTCAGCCGTGGTGGCTGTATTGTTGCTGTGTGCTTGTGAACGGCAGGACGCAGCGCCGCTCGATCAGCAGCTTTATGTCTGGCAACGGCAATGGACGCCGGCCCATGAACCTGCCCTGAACGACAGTCGCAGTGACTTTTCGACGTTGCGGGTATTGGCGCTGCAGGCTTTCCCGAATGCGGGATGGAGTCGGGCACGAATCGATACCGCACTGCTGAAACGCGATGCCCGGCCGTTGATCGCAGTAATTCGTCTCGACGGCCAGCTCAAGGCGCTCGACCCGCAAGCGGTCACTGCGCAAATCCTTCAAGTACTTGCCGACTGGCAAGGGCAGGGGCTGAACCTGAGCGGCGTCGAGATCGACCATGACGCCGGCAGTGCCCGACTGCCCGCTTACATCGAATTCCTCACTCACTTGCGCGGCGCATTGCCGGCCAGCCTGCCCCTGAGCATCACCGCATTGCCCGCCTGGCTCGACAGCCCGCAATTGCCGGCGCTGTTGACGACCGTCGACAGCAGCGTGTTGCAGGTGCACGCCGTCAGCGATCCGCGTCACGGTCTGTTCGATCCCGAGCAGGCGCAGCGCTGGGCCAAGGCCTGGGCGCGGGTGACCAACAAGCCGTTTTATCTGGCGCTGCCGGCCTACGGCGTGGCGTTGCTGGCGAATACCGATGGCGCCCCGGTGGTGGAAAGTGAAGTGCCGCTCGAACGTGGCGGCCAGCGACGCGAATTGCTGGCCGATCCACAACAGTTGGGCCGGTTGGCCAAAGTATTACGCGAGGATCGCCCGGCGCATCTGGCCGGCCTGATCTGGTTTCGCCTGCCGTTGGCCAACGACCGCAGAGCCTGGAGTCTGAGCACGCTGCGTGCGGTCGCCCGAGGCGATGCATTGAACAGCCAGCTCGGCTTGGTGTTCACCGAACAGAACGATGTGAATGACATCACCTTGCGTAACCTCGGTAACCTCGACAGCACCTGGCCCGCCCGCATCACCATCAAGGCCCGGGGCTGTGAAGGGGCTGACGCGCTCGCCGGTTACACGTTGCAACAGACGGCGGATCTGCTTACCTTCACCCGCCTGCGCGACGGCCGATTGCCGGCGGGCGGGCAGCGGGCGATCGGTTGGGCACGCTGCGCAAATATTGATCAAGGAGGTTCGCATGTTGACCCGTAACTGGCCCCGCCATCTGCTTTGTCTGAGTCTCAGCCTGCCGCTGGGATCGGCCCTGGCCTGCGGCCCTGATTTCCCGATGCGTCTGCTCGACGATCGCGGGCAATCGCTGGCGGAACTGCCGGAGGGCAACTTCAGGTTCGAGATCAGTCGTCTCGGCAAAACCATTGCCGGGCTGAAGAATGTCACCGTCGCCACCCACAATCCGGATGACATCTACGCCGAGGCGCCAGAACCCGCCGAGGTGCGCGACAAGGCCGAGCAGATCGGTCTGACACCTGAACAGCAGGCACTGGTCAAACGACTGCGCAGCCTGACCGATGCGCGTCAGGTCGACGTGCAGGGCGCGAGCCTGCCGGCGGAACTGCGTCTATATGTGGCGGGCGCCGTGGCGTTCGGCGCCGGTGACCATCAACTGGCTGTCGAGTATTTCCGTCAGTTGCTGGCGCTGCCGGCCGATCAGCGCGCGTTGCGCAGCACTTGGGCGGCTTATTCACTGGGCCGGGCATTCTTTGCCATGAGCCGCGAAGCCGGGGATGCGCTACAAGCCTTGGAAAACGCCATCGAAGCCTTCCGCCAGACCCGGCAATTGAGCATCGACGGTTTCAGCGATCCGCTGGAACTCGGCGTGGCCAGCCTCGGCGAAGAGGCGCGAGCGCTGCGCACGGCAGGTGACTGGAACAACGCCATCAAGCTCTATGCCGCGCAGAATCTGCACGGCTCGAACGTCGGTTACACCTCGCTCAAACAATTGATGAACGAGCTGGCCGAGGAGCCCGAAGACCGGCTGGCGAAATTGCTGCGCGGCGAAGCGGTGCAGCAACTGGTGACCGCCTCGCTCATCAGCCGGATGGGCTGGTCGTTTGGCGATGAGCCGCCGAACGAGAAGAAGCTGGTCAAGGCCCTGCAAGCGAGCACGCGCGGCAGCCTCGACAACGCTGATCGATTGGCGGCGATGAATTACCAACAGGGCGATTACGCCAGCGCCAAGGCGTTCCTCGAACACGCTGGCGACAGTGGCCTGGCGTGGTGGTTGCGGGCAAAACTGGCGGTGCGCGACGGCGACAGGAACGCAGCAGCTGCGGCCTACGCAAAAGCCGCGCAAGCGTTCCCGCAGGACGAATCCTGGGGTGAGCGGCGCACCGCCGACTGGAATATCGAAAGCGTGCAGCCCAAGTGCCGGGTCGAGGGTGAAAGCGCGATTCTCGCGCTGCAACGTGGCGAGTATCTGCAGGCTTTTGACCAGTTGTATCGCAGCCGGAATATTTACTGGTTCGACGCCGCGACCGTGGCCGAGCGGGTGCTGACGGTCGAAGAACTGAAAAACTACGTCGATACCAATGTCCCGGCACCGCCCGCGCTGAGTCAGCAGGATCGCGACAATTACGTGCCGCTGCCGGTGGCCGCAAGCCTGCGCAATCTGCTGGGGCGGCGGTTGCTGCGTGAGGGGCGTTATGAAGAGGCGGTCGGCTATTTCGACAGCGCCGATCTGCAGAACAAGGCCCGGCTCTATGGTGAGCAACGCCTGAAGGCAGATTCGGCATGGTGGCCAACCAAGCGTGCCAGCGCGCTGTTCAATGCCGCGTGGACGGCCCGTGAGTGGGGCATGGACATTCTGGGCTACGAAATGGCCCCGGATTACGCGACCTTCGGCGGCAACTACAGTCTGGAAAATGCCGGGCTCAAAGTCGGGCCGCTGGTGAGCGAAGCCGAAGTGCAACGTCAGAAAGCCAGTGAGGCGCAGCCGGATGAGCGTTATCACTATCGGTTCGTCGCGACGGCGCTGGCCAGTCGGGCGGCGGATAATCTGCCGCACACCAGTCAGGCATTCGCCGCCGTATTATGCTCGGCGGCGGGCTGGAACAGCAGCCTGGAAGAGCAGAGCGCCTTGTACAAACGCTATGTCGACGAAGGGCCGTACGTACCGTGGGCCGTGGATTTCGGCCATCAATGCCCTTATCCGGACTTCGAAAACGCCGACAAGCGCTACGTCACTCAGGTGACCGATTCGGTGCGTTCGACACTGCGGCCGTACAAGTGGCCGGTTCAGATCGGCGCGATTGTGGCCTTCACTGCCGTGGCGTTGTTGCTGATTGCTCGCCGCCAACGCAAGGCCCGCAAACCTTAAGCCTGCTGGACAAACGTCAGGCGAACGGCGAAGCCGATCAACAGGCTGCCGAACAGCCACTGTTGCACTCGTTGGGCTGTCGGGCTGTGTTTCAGCCAGCGGCCCAGCGCGGCGCCGGTCAGGGCGTAGGCGCTGTCGAACAGCAGGCCTGCGCCCACCAGGATCGCGCCGAGCAGCGCAAACTGCGTCAGCACCGGTGCGCCATTCGCCACGATGAATTGCGGCAGCAGCACCGAACAGAACAGCAACGCTTTCGGGTTGAGCAGATTGGTCAGCAGGCCGCGACGGATGGCTGCGTACCACTGCGCATGACTGTCCGTTACGGTGTCGGCGTTCAGATCCGGCAACAGCGTGGTGCGCAGACATTGAACGCCGATCCACAGCAAGTACGCCGCCCCGGCGATCCGCACGGCATCGAACGTCCACGGCGCCGCCTTGAACAGCGCCGCCAAACCCAACGCCGCCAACGCGACGTGGCAACCTCGGGCAATCGCCAGGCCCATCGCCGTGGCCAGCGCTGCGCCGCGTCCCTGGCGGGCGCCGGTCTGCAACAGCAGGATCATGTCCGGGCCGGGCAGCAGATAGACCACCCCCAACGCCAGGAAAAACAGCCAGAGACTCGCCATGTCGCACCCCTCTCGTTGTCGATTCGGTCGCCTCAGTCTAGGGCCGAAGGGCAGGGCAGGTGGTTGCGTAATCAGCTTCTAAGGGCGGATGAATTGGCATAATCTGCACACTTTCACCGCCTAAACCATCAGGATCTGCCAACCATGAAACTGGATGCCTTCGACCGCAAGATTCTCGCCGCGCTGCAACGGGACGGGCGCCTTAGCAATGTGCAGCTGGCTGATGAAATCGGTCTGTCGGCATCGCCGTGCCTGCGCCGGGTGCGCATGCTCGAAGAGGCCGGAGTCATTCGCGGTTATCAGGCCAATCTGGATCGTGATGAAGTGGGGTTGGGGCTGACGGTGTTTGTCGGGGTCAAGGTCGAGCGCCACAACGATGAACAGGCTGAGGCGTTCCACCGGGCGGTGACGGCGTTGCCGGAGGTGATTTCGGCGTTCCTGGTGTCCGGAGAATCAGACTTTCTGCTGCAAGTGGTGGTGCCGGACCTGCGCGCTTATGACCGCTTCCTCACCGGATGTCTGTTGAAGCTGCCGGGGGTGAGCGATATCCGCAGCAATTTTGCGATCCACACAGTGAAGACGCCCGGCGCGTTACCGCTGGGGCATCTGCCGTCCTGATACTTCCCGCATTGCGCGGGAAGTATTCGCACAGTGCTTACATCTGCGTCGCCATCCCCTCGACATTCATTGCCGCCTGACGCAACGCTTCGGAGCGGGTTGGATGCGGGTGACAGGTCAGCGCGATGTCTTCGGCCGAGGCGCTGAATTCCATGGCCACGCAGAACTCACCGATCATTTCACTGACGCTCGGCCCGACCAGATGCACGCCGAGGACTTCGTCGGTGCGCTCATCGGCGATGACCTTGGCAAAGCCCTCGGTCTCGTGATTGATCTTCGCCCGGCTGTTGGCGGTGAACGGGAATTTGCCGACCTTGTACGCCCGGCCTTCGGCCTTCAGCTGCTCTTCGGTCTTGCCGACGCTGGCCAGTTCCGGGCGGGTGTAGATCACGTTGGGGATCAGGTCGTAATTGACCTCGCCGGCCTTGCCGACGATCTGCTCGATGCAGGCCATGGCTTCGTCTTCGGCCTTGTGCGCGAGCATCGGCCCGGACGTCACGTCGCCAATCACCCACACGCCGGGTGCTTCGGTGCGATGCTGTTTATTGGCGAGCATGCCGCGTTTGTCGGTGCTCAGGCCGACATTTTCCAGGCCCAGGCCCTGGGTGTACGGACGCCGACCAATGGCCACCAGCACGTAATCGGCTTCGAGGATTTCCGCGCTGCCGCCAGCGGCGGGTTCGACGCTGAGCTGTACGCCAGTGGCCGAGGAGGTGGCGCTGGTCACTTTCGAGCTCAACTTGAAGCTGATGCCCTGTTTGCTCAGCGAGCGTTGCAGGGTTTTGCCGGCTTCGCCGTCGACGCCGGGGCAGATGCGGTCTAAGTATTCCACCACGGTTACCTGCGCGCCGAGCCGGCGCCAGACCGAGCCAAGTTCGAGGCCGATCACGCCCGCGCCGATCACTACCAGATGTTTGGGTACTTCATTCAGGGACAGCGCGCCGGTTGAGTCGAGGATGCGCTTATTGTCGATCTCCACACCGGGCAGGGGAGTGGGCTCGGAGCCGGTGGCGATGACGATGTCCTTGGCGGTGAGCTCGATCCGGCTGCCCTGATCGCCGGTCACGCTGACTTTTCCGGGGCCGTCGATATGGCCCCAGCCCTTGATCCAGTCGACTTTGTTTTTGCGGAACAGAAATTCGATGCCTTTGGTCAGGCCGCTCACGCTTTCGTCTTTCTGCTTCATCATTTGCGCAAGGTTGAGCGTGGGTTTGACCTCGATGCCGAGGTTGGCGAACTCCGCACCCAGCGCCGCTTCGTACAGCTCGGACGCGTGCAAAAGCGCCTTTGACGGCATGCAGCCGACGTTCAGGCAGGTGCCACCCAGCGTGGCGCGGCCCTCGACACACGCGGCCTTGAGGCCCAACTGGCCGGCGCGGATCGCTGCGTTATAACCGCCGGGGCCGCCGCCCAGAATCACCACGTCATAGTTGCTCATGCTCTCACTCCTGGCTTAAGGATGCGGATCGGTAAAAGTAGTTCCCACTGAAAATTACGAACGTAATATGTGCGTTTCCAGACATTTCGGTCAAGGCTTCAGGCAAGCGACAGGTTGCGCATCTTTGAATGGCGCAAATGAGTACAAATATTTCACGACTTTCGTTATATCGTAACGATATGTGTGGAAAGCCAAGGGTTTTGGGGGATATGCAAGTCGATCTGGATGAAGGCACGCCGGTGACCGCGATGCCGCGCTTTCAGCAAGCGGCGACGCAGGGCCGGCGTTTGCGTCGCCTGGCGATCGGTCTGGGCGTGTTGGCCGGGGCGGGATGGGGGCTGGCATTTTTCGTCGGCCTGTTTGCGCCGCAATCGCTGTGGCCCGCATTGCTGGTCAATCAGAGCGCGGCGTTGCTGGTGCTGGTGGCCGGGTTGCAATCGGCGTGGTGGGTGACGCGCTGGCGGGCGCGGGTGATCAATCCCGTCGTGCCGGTGACGGCTGCTGAGGAACCAGCGCCGGAAGGCTGGTACGAGCGCCTGCTGGATCGCATGAGCCAGCGCAGTCTGCACCTGCTCAGGCAGATTGGCGCGGCCACATTGTGGTTGGGCGGGTGGTCGGTACTGGTGCTGTTGAGCATCGAGCAAATATGGAATCTGGCGTTGCCGGCGGCGGGTGTGGGCTTGTCTGCCACGGTTGGCGCGGCCATCGCTTTGCTCCTGGCATTCGCTCTGCTGGTGCTGGAGCGGCAACTGGCGCAGGAAAACCCGGCGCAATGGCCCGAGGCCGGAGCGCTGGCGCAACTGACGCGAGTGGCGATCATCAGTCTGGTGTTGGGCGCGTTGTGCCTGCTTTTCGCCAGTGAGAGTGCAATCTGGCCGGTGCGTCTGGCAGTGTTTATCGGCATTCTGCCGGGACTGGTTGCCCTGGAATTACTGCTGCGTGCGCTGCTGTCGCTGTTCAGCCCGCGCCGCGATCAACTCGAACCGGCGTTGCTGGCGCGCAGTTTCGTCGCCGATTTGCTGCGCTGGCCGCCACAACCGTTGCTCGCATTGCAGCACGAATTGCACAACCGTTTCGGCATCGATCTGCGTCAGATCTGGGCCTTCAGTTACATGCGTCGCGCCTTCTTGCCGGTGTTGCTACTGGTGGCAGCGGTGGGCTGGCTGCTCACCGGCCTTCACGAAATTCCGCTGCAAAGCCGTGGCATCTACGAGCGCTTCGGCAAACCGGTGCAGGTTTTCGGTCCGGGTTTGCACACCGGTTTACCCTGGCCGCTGGGGCGCGTGCTGAATGTTGAAAATGGTGTTGTGCACGAACTGGCGACCAGCGTCGGCGAGAACCCGACGCCCGCGCAGTTGGACCCGGCAGAAGGGCCGGCGCCTCTCACCGCGAATCGTTTGTGGGACGCCAGCCACGTCAACGACAAGTCTCAGGTTATCGCCAGCAGCCGTGGCGATCAGCAGAGCTTTCAGATCGTCAACATGGATGTGCGCTTCGTCTACCGCATCGGCCTGAGCGATCAAGCCGCGCTGGCCGCCACCTACAACAGCGCCGATGTGCCGATGCTGATCCGCAGCACCGCCAGCCGGATTCTGGTGCATGACTTTGCCTCGCGTACTCTCGACGGATTGCTTGGCGAGGACAGGACCGGGCTCGCCGAAGAAATCGGCCGCGCCGTGCAAAGCGATCTGCAGAAACTCGACAGCGGCGTGGAAATTCTCGCCACGGTGGTCGAAGCGATCCACCCGCCGGCAGGGGCGGCCAATGCCTATCACAGTGTGCAAGCGGCACAGATCGGCGCTCAGGCATTGATCTCCCGCGAGCGCGGCGCTGCTGCCGAAGCGAGTAACCAGGCGCAGTTGCAGGCCAGTCTCGCTCGGGATCAGGCCAGTGCCAACGCCCACGAAATCAATGCCACGGCCCAGGCGGCGGACCTGAAATTCAGCGCCGAACAAAAGGCCTACGCCAGCGCCGGCCAAGCCTTCGTGCTGGAGCAATACCTCAGCCAACTCAGCCAGGGTTTGAGCAAAGCCAAACTGTTGGTACTCGACCATCGCCTGGGCGGCAGCAGTAACGCACCGACCATCGACCTGCGTACGTTCACGCTGCCGGCAGACCCGGCGCGCACCACCGCTCAGCCAGGAGCCACCCATTGAGCCAGTCGCACACTCACGATCACCATGACCACAGCGGCCACGATCATGCTCATGGCGGCGGTCATCACCATCACGGGCATCATCACCATCACCACGGCGCGCCGGAAGAGGCGGGGCCTTTTCCCTGGAAACGCATGGGTTGGGCAGCGTTACTGGTGGCCTTTGCCATCGCGGCGGCAAGCCTGGTGCAAGTGCGCTCCGGTGAAGCCACGGTCATCACGCGGTTTGGCAACCCGTCCCGCGTGTTGCTGGAACCGGGTCTGAGCTGGCGCTGGCCGGCACCGTTCGAAGCGGCGATTCCGGTAGACCTGCGTTTGCGCACGACCTCCAGTGGCTTGCAGGACGTCGGCACCCGCGATGGTTTGCGCATCATCGTTCAGGCGTACGTCGCCTGGCAGGTACAAGGCGACCCCGACAACGTGCAGCGCTTCATGCGCGCCGTGCAAAACCAGCCGGACGAAGCGGCGCGGCAGATTCGGACGTTTGTCGGCTCGGCGCTGGAAACCACGGCCAGCAGTTTCGATCTGGCCAATCTGGTGAACACCGATGCCAGTCAGGTTCGCATCGCCGATTTTGAAGCGCAGCTGCGTCAGCAAATCGATCAGCAACTGCTCGCCACTTACGGGGTGCGCGTGGTGCAGGTGGGCATCGAACGGCTGACATTGCCATCGGTGACCTTGACTGCAACGGTTGACCGGATGCGTGCCGAGCGTGAAACCATCGCCACCGAACGCACCGCTGTCGGCAAGCGTGAAGCGGCGCAAATCCGCTCCGCCGCTGAACGCGATGCGCGAATCGTGCAAGCCGATGCCACGGTGAAAGCCGCCGATATCGAAGCCCAATCGCGGGTGGAAGCGGCGCAGATTTACGGACGTGCTTACGCCGGTTCGCCGCAGCTGTACAACTTGCTGCGTTCGCTGGACACCCTGGGCACCATCGTTTCGCCAGACACCAAGCTGATCCTGCGCACCGACGCCGCGCCATTCCGGGTGTTGGTCGACGGTCCGCCCAATCTCGACAGCAAAAGCGGAACGCAGCCATGAATGAAGTTCCACGTGGAACACATTCGCTGAACAGTCCCTGGATTCAAGCGGGACGTCTGGCGTTTTTCGCCCTGTACGCGGTAACCGTGCTCGCGGCGTTGGCCTGGGCATTTTCCAATGTGCGGCAGATTGACCCGCAAAATCGCGCGATGGTTTTGCATTTCGGAGCGTTGGATCGCATTCAGAATGCCGGGTTGCTATTGGCGTGGCCGCAGCCGTTTGAACAGGTAATTTTGTTGCCGGCGGCGGATCGGGTCATTGAACGACGGGTGGAAAATCTGCTGCGCAGTGATCAGGCCGTGCGGGCGGATCGCGTCGCGACCTTCGCCACACCGCTGAGTGACGCGCTGGCCGGTTCCGGTTATCTGCTCACCGGTGATGCCGGCGTTGTGCAGCTGGATGTGCGGGTGTTCTACAAGGTCACCGATCCCTATGACTTTGTGCTGCAAGGCGAACATGTTTTGCCGGCACTGGATCGAGTGGTGACGCGAAGCGCGGTTGCGCTGACGGCTGCGCGGGATCTGGACACCATTCTGGTGGCGCGGCCCGAGTTGATCGGCGCTGACAATCAGGCCGCCGAACGTCGCGAACGGTTGCGCGGTGATCTGGTGCAAGGCATCAACCGACGTCTCGCCGAGTTGAAGGCGAGCGGTCAGGGCATCGGCATCGAAGTGGCGCGGGTCGATGTGCAATCGAGCCTGCCGGAGCCGGCGGTGAGTGCTTTCAACGCCGTCCTCACCGCCAGCCAGCAAGCCGACAAGGCGGTCGCCAATGCCCGCACGGACGCTGAAAAGCTGACCCAGTCCGCCAACGAACAGGCCGACCGCACGCTGCAAGTCGCCCACGCCCAGGCCGGTGAGCGCCTGGCCAAAGCCTCCGCCGACACGGCGACGGTGCTGAGTCTGGCCAAGGCGCAACAGCAGGGCACTGACCCACAAATGCTGTTGCGTTTGTACCGCGAGCGGATGCCGAAGATTCTCGGCCAGGCCGGTTCGGTGACCACGGTCGATCCGAAAGACGATTCACGCCTGATCATTCAGGGAGCCAGCCAATGACTGCCACCACCTCCGCTCCGAGCCTGTTGTCTTCGGCCGAACAACGCCGCGCCGCGCGCCAGTTGACCCTGGCGATGCTCGCCCTCGGCTTGCTTGGTCTTGGACTGATCTGGCGCTGGTTGATGCCGGAACAGACCGGCGTCAGTCAGTTGTTGCTCGGATTTGCTTCTTTATTGGTCGCGGTGCCGGTGATGCGTTCTGCGTGGTTCAGCCTGCGTTATCCGAGCCTGCACGGCATCACTGATCAATTGATCGCCCTGGCGATGATCGGGGCCTGGGCCACGGGCGATCTGCTCACCGCTGCGCTGTTGCCGATCATCATGATCTTCGGCCATGTGCTGGAAGAGCGCAGTGTGATCGGCTCCCAGGAAGCGATTCATGCCCTCGGCCAACTGACGCGCAGCCATGCGCGCAAGGTGCAGGCGGACGGCTCGGTCATCGAAGTCGACAATGGTGCGCTCAAGGCCGGCGACAAAGTTGAAGTGCGCGCCGGCGATCGCGTGCCGGCGGACGGTCGGGTGGTGTCCGGTCAGGCCAGCCTCGATACGGCGTCGATCACCGGTGAGTCGGTGCCGGTGGAGGCGGTTGTCGGCATGGCAGTGTTCGGCGGCGCGATCAACCTCGACGGGTTGCTGCGAATTGAAGTGACCCGTACCGGGGATGAGTCGACTCTCGGCAAGGTCATCGCGCTGATGCAAAACGCCGAACGCTCCAAGCCGCCGATCACCCGTTTGCTCGAACGCTATGCCGGCAGTTACATGGTGCTGGTGTTGTTGCTTGCGGCAGTCACCTGGTTCATCACCAACGATGCACAGGCGATGCTCGCGGTGCTGGTGGCGGCATGCCCTTGCGCGCTGGTGTTGTCGGCGCCGGCCACGGCGATTGCCGGAGTGGCGGTAGCCGCTCGGCACGGGATTCTGATCCGCAGTTCGGCGTTCCTGGAGGAATTGGCTGATCTCACTTCGCTGGTCGTCGACAAGACCGGCACCCTGACTTACGGCACGCTGCGCTTGCAGTCGATCAGCAGCCCGCGAGCGGATCACGGATCGGTAATGGCACTGGCCGCGAGCCTGGGCGCGGCGAGCAGCCATCCTGTCAGCCGCGCGCTGGCCGGACTGGTCAGGGCGGAAGAGGTGTTGGTGCTGACCGATATTCATGAGCGGCAGGGGTTGGGCGTAGTGGCCCAAACCGCGCAAGGCGAGGCCGCACTCGGGCGCCCGGAGCTGTTTGCGCAGTTGGGCATCCCGACCACCGCGATCCCCGAACACGATGGCCCGATTGCCGGATTGGCATTGAATGGCGAATTTCTCGCCTGGCTGTTGCTGGCCGACACCGTCAAACCGGAAGCGCGATTTGCGTTGAGCGAGCTGCGTGACCTCGGGCTGGGGAGGCAACTGTTGTTAACCGGTGACCGGCAGAGCGTTGCGCAAACCCTGGCCAAGGACGTCGGCCTGCACGAAGTAGAAGCCCAGGCGTTGCCCGAAGACAAACTCAACCGAGTGCTCAAGGAAATCGATAACGGCTTCCGGCCGATGGTGGTCGGCGACGGGATCAACGATTCGCTGGCGCTCAAGGCAGGTGTCGTCGGGGTGGCGATGGGCGCGGGCGGCGCGGACATTGCGTTGGCGTCAGCCGACATCGTGCTGATCGGCAGTGACCTGCGTCGGCTCGGCACCTGTGTGCGCCTGAGTCGTCAGTGCCGGAAAACCTTGCAGGTGAACGTGATCATCGGTCTGGGCTGGACGCTGGCCATCGTGGTATTCGCGGCCTTCGGCTGGCTCGGTGCGGCGGGCGCGATGATCGCTGCATTGCTGCACAACCTGAGCACGCTGCTGGTGCTGGGCAATGCTGGCCGGCTGCTGCGTTTTCAGGAGCCGCTGCTGAAATTGAAGGCGTCGGACTGATCATTTTTCGAACTGTGCGCCGCTCTCGCAGTCATTTGAGCAGGCGCACTGAAACACGGATGACCGCGCGGTGACAGCCGCTGTGGCTGATAGTCGGCGACTATCAGATCGATAGCCTGCTAATTTTCAAGGATGGTCTACCCTCAGATCAGACGTCTGAAACCAGGGGGATATTCCATGCTCGCGCAACTTCCACCGGCCTTACAGAATCTGCAGCTTCCGCTTCGCCTGCGACTCTGGGACGGCCATGAATTCAATCTGGGCCCGACGCCCAGCGTCACCATCGTGGTCAAGGACCCGTTGATGGTGTCCCAGTTGACCCATCCAAGCCTCGACGCGCTGGGGGCGGCGTTCGTCGAGGGCAAGCTCGAACTGGAGGGGTCGATCAGCGAGGTCATCCGGGTGTGCGATGAGTTGAGCTCCGCGCTGCTCGATGAAGACGAAGACAGTCACCCGGTGCGCACGCTCCACGACAAGGAAACCGACGCCAAGGCCATCTCCTATCACTACGATCTGTCCAACGCGTTCTACCAGCTGTGGCTGGACAGCGACATGGCGTATTCCTGCGCGTATTTCGAAACCGGCAGCGAAACCCTTGAGCAGGCGCAACAGGCCAAGTTCCGGCACCTGTGTCGCAAGCTGCGTTTGCAGCCGGGTGATTACCTGCTGGACGTCGGTTGCGGCTGGGGCGGTCTGGCGCGTTACGCCGCCCGTGAGTTCGGCGCCAAGGTCTTCGGTATCACCCTGAGCAAGGAACAACTGGCGCTGGCTCGTGAGCGGGTCAAGGCTGAAGGCCTGGAAGACCAGATCGAACTGCAGCTGCTTGACTACCGCGACCTGCCTCAGGATGGTCGTTTCGACAAAGTGGTCAGCGTCGGCATGTTCGAACACGTCGGCCACGCCAACCTCGCCGAATACTGCAAAACCCTGTTCGGCGCGGTGAAAGAGGGCGGTCTGGTGATGAACCACGGCATCACCGCCAAGCACACCGATGGCCGTCCGGTGGGGCGCGGTGCCGGGGATTTCATCGAGAAGTACGTGTTCCCCAACGGCGAGCTGCCGCACCTGGCGATGATCTCGGCCGAGATCAGCGAAGCGGGTCTGGAGATTGTCGACGTCGAAAGTCTGCGTCTGCATTACGCGCGCACCCTGGACCACTGGAGCGAACGGCTGGAGGACAATCTTGAAGCCGCCGCGAAACTGGTGCCGGAGCAGGCGCTGCGTATCTGGCGTCTGTACCTGGCGGGCTGCGCTTACGCATTCGCTCGCGGCTGGATCAACCTGCACCAGATTCTCGCCGTGAAAGCCCATGCCGACGGCGGCCATGAACTGCCGTGGACCAGGGACGACATCTACAACCCTTGAACCTAGAGAATCGGTGAAATCAGCCGGGCGATCCGCATGCCGACCTGTTGCAGGCGATGGATCTCCCGGCTTTCTTCTTTGGCGACCTCGTAGGCTTGGGCGAAGTCGTCATTGAGCATCTGTTCCACGCTGGCGGCGAATTCGCTGTCGACGGTCAGCAGCATCACTTCGAAATTCAGCCGGAACGAGCGGTTGTCCAGATTGGCGCTGCCGATGGCGCTGATTTCGCTGTCGATCAACACCACTTTTTGATGCAGGAATCCCGGTTCATAGCGGAATACCCGCACGCCGGCGCGCACCGCTTCGAACGCGTACAGGCTGGATGCGGCGTAGACGATGCGGTGGTCGGGACGCGAAGGCAGCAGCAGACGCACATCGACCCCGCGCAATACCGCGAGGCGTAATGCGGCGAACACGGCTTCGTCGGGAATGAAGTAGGGGCTGGTGATCCACACGCGCTCGGTGGCGGCGTGGATGGCTTCGACGAAGAACAGCGAGCAGGTTTCGTAGGCATCCGCCGGGCCACTGGCGAGTAATTGGCAAAGTACGCCGTCCTCCGGGTAGGCGTCCGGCAGGATCAGCGGCGGCAATGACCGCGCGGCCCAGAACCAGTCTTCGGCAAATGACTCCTGCATGCACGCGACCACCGGGCCGCGCACCTGGACGTGGGTATCGCGCCACGGTGCCAGCGGTGGTTTTTCACCCATGTACTCGTCGCCGACGTTGTGGCCGCCGACAAACCCGATCAGCCCGTCGACCACCACGATCTTGCGGTGGTTGCGGAAATTCACCTGGAAACGATTGAGCCAGCCGCCGCGGGTGGCGAATGCTTTGACCTCGACGCCGCCATCGCGCAGCGCCTGCACGTAGCTGTGGGGCAGGGCGTGGCTGCCGATGCGGTCATAGAGCAAATGGATCACCACGCCTTCGGCCGCTTTTTTCAGCAACAGGTCACGCAGGCGCTGACCGAGTCGATCGTCGTGAATGATAAAAAACTGGATCAGCACGGCTTCCCGCGCCTGGTCGATTGCGTGGAAAATCGCCTCGAAGGTGGCGGCACCGTTGATCAGCAATCGCACTTCATTGTTGGCCAGGCACGGCATGCGCCCCAGTTTCGGCATCGCCCGCAACGAGTCATACGCATTCGAGGCGCGGGCGGTCAGGGCTTCTTCCACCCACGGCCGCCAGTTGAGTTCGGAAATCGCCTGGCGCATCTGTTCGTTGGCCTGGCGGCGGGCCTTGATGTAGCCATCGAAGGTGCTGCGGCCGAACACCAGATACGGGATGAGGGTGAGGTAGGGAATGAAGATCAGCGACAGCGCCCAGGCAATCGAGCCTTGTGCCGTGCGTACGGTCAATACGGCATGGATCGCAGCGATCGAGCCGAGGGTGTGTATCAGGGCGATCAGGTAACCGAAGATGTGCGGTCCGAAATAATCCATGGGGCAACCTTGCTCCTGAAGATTCAATGCTTAACAGACCATGTTCCAGGGCGATTGTCGCTATTTGTTTTCAAGTCGCCAGCGTCCGCCATGAACCGAAACAGGCGGCCGGCGTCTAAAGGCCACTACTGATCAGGAGTTTTTCAATGAACGTTCGTCTGCTGGGTTTGGCGCTGGGCCTGGGTTTGGCCTTGCCGGTGGTTGCTCAGGCGCAAATGCTGCAGCCGGGGTTGTGGGAAATGACGTCGAGCAATGTGAAGGTCGATGATCAGGTGATGGATGTGCAGTCGATCCTCGGCCAGATTCAGGGCCAGATCACTCCGCAACAACGGGCTGAACTGGAGAAGCAGGGGATCAACATCGGCGGCAAGGGCATTCGCGCCTGTCTGACGCCGCAGCAGGTGGCGACCAACGATATTCCACTGGCGGATCCACAGTCGGGCTGCAAGCAGCAGATCACCGAGCGTGTCGGCAACCAGTGGAAATTCCGCTTCAGTTGCCCGAAAGCCCAAGGCACCGGTGTCGCGACGTTCCTCAGTGACCGCGAGTTCACCACCGTCGCCAACGGTACTTTCAACGCCATCGGGATCAACCAGAAGGGCAGTCTGGAAACCCGGGCAGTCTGGCTGGGTCAGGATTGCGGTACGGTCAAACCGAGAGCGTAACGTCACTGTCGAAACCGCCTCCACATCGAGTGGAGGCGGTTTTTTTCAGCGCATGAACCGCAGCGGCAATCCCTGACAGTTGTCATGGATCCGATGGTCATGCCACGCAATCTGCCCCGATACCACCGTCGTGCTGACCCGATGCCGAAAGCTGCGCTGAGCGAACGGCGTCCAGCCGCATTGCGACAGAACCGGCTGGCGTGACACCGCGACACCCTTGGGCTCCGGTTGCACCAACACCAGATCCGCCCAATACCCCTCACGCAAATAGCCGCGATCCGGAATGGCAAACAGATCCGCCACCCGGTGACTGGTCTTGGCCACCAGTGTGGTGATCGGCAGCACGCCATCCGCCACCAGTTCCAACAACGCCGGCAGCGCGTGTTGCACCAGTGGCAGCCCGGACGGCGCCTGTTCATACGCTTGCTGTTTTTCCGCCCAGGTGTGCGGCGCATGATCGCTGCCGATCACGTCCAGCCGATTGCTTAGCAGTGCCTGGCGCAGGGCGTCGCGATCGCTTTGGGACTTGATCGCCGGATTGCATTTGATCAGGTTGCCGAGGTTCGGATAGTCACGGTCATCGAACAGTAGATGGTGCAGGCAGACTTCGGCGGTGATGCGTTTTTGCGACAGCGGCTTGTCTTCGAACAACGCCAGTTCGCGGGCCGTGGTCAGGTGCAGGACGTGCAGACGAGTGCCGTGACGTTTCGCCAGATCCACTGCCAGAGACGACGAACGAAAGCAGGTATCCGCATTGCGGATCAGCGCGTGGGCATCGGCTGGCAAATGATTGCCGTAGCGCTCACGCAGATTACCGGCATTCACTTTGATGCTCGGCGTGTGTTCACAGTGGGCCAGCAGAATCGTCGGCACTTGCGCGAACAGGCGCTCGAGGGTGTTCGGGTCGTCCACCAGCATGTTGCCGGTGGATGCGCCCATGAACACTTTCACACCGGCCACTTCACAGGGATTGAGCGCCGCGACGGTGTCCAGATTGTCGTGACTGACACCGAAGTGAAAACCGTAGTTGGCCACCGAGGTGATCGCTGCCCGGCGCTTTTTGTCGGCCAGCGCTTCAAGGGTCAGCGTGGCAGGGTTGGTGTTGGGCATGTCCATGAAACTGGTGATGCCCCCAACCACGGCAGCACGGGATTCGGTGTGGATGCTGCCCTTGGCCGGTGCACCCGGCTCGCGAAAATGCACCTGGTCGTCAATCATGCCCGGCAGCAACCATTGGCCGTTGGCGTCGATTTCACGGGTCGCGTTTTCACCTTCGATGCTGCCGGCGATCTTGATGATGCGCCCGTTGCTGACCAACAGATCGGCGTCGAACTGACGACCTTCGTTCACCAGCCGCGCATTGCGAATCAACACACTGCTCATGATTCAGAACTCGTTCTGCAGGGCTTTGTAGCCGCGCACCAGGTCGACGTTGGTACGCGCCACGTCTTCGGAAAACTCGGAGGCGCTGACGCTCACCGGCGGGAATTGCGAGAGGTCGGTACCCGGACCGATGCGGGTGGTGGAGGGCACGTAGAACGCGTCCGGCAGGTCCCGGCCGTCGACCACCGAGTTGTGCCGCACCACGCAACCGTTACCGACCACGCAGTTGAACAGCACGCTGTTGAAGCCGATGAAAACGCGGTCGCCGACCGTGCACGGGCCATGCACGATCGAACGGTGGGCGATGGAGCTGAATTCGCCGATGGTCACCGCTGCGCCGGATTTGGAGTGGATCACCACGCCGTCCTGGATGTTCGAATTGGCGCCGATGGTGATCGGTTCCATCTCGCCCGTGGCGTCCACTTCATCAGCGCGGATCACCGCGTACGGGCCGACGAAAACGTTTTCGCCGATCACCACTTTGCCGCAGATGATCGCGGTTTTATCGACGTAGGCAGACTCGGCAATCTGCGGCAAATCACCGGAAGGATTTTTTCGGATCATGGCTGGCTCAGGGCTTGGTAGAGAGAGTTGAGGTTGTATTCGAACAGCCCGGTGAAGGTGCTGGCCGGACCGTTTGCGGCGAGGGCATCGGAGTACAGCGTGCCGCCGATGTGTGCGCCGCTTTCGTCGGCGATCTGTTTCAGCAGGCGCGCGTCCTTGATGTTTTCCATGAACACCGCTTTGACCTTGGCCTGGCGGATCTGGGTGATCAGCGCGGCGACTTCGGCAGCAGAAGGTTCGCGTTCGGTGGACAGTCCTTGTGGCGCCATGAAGTCGATGCCGTAGGCCTGACCGAGATAACCGAAGGCGTCATGGCTGGTGACGATCTTGCGGTTGCCCGGCGGCAGCGAACCGAGCTTGGTTTTTGCTTGGGCGAGGAGGGCGTAGATCTGTTTCAGATAGGCCTGGCTGTTGCGCTCGTAGTCGGCTTTGTTGGCCGGATCAGCAGCGATCAGCGCCTTGGTAATGTTGGCAACGTACAGCTCGGCGTTTGCCAGGTTGTGCCAGGCGTGAGGGTCGGGGACGGTTTCGCCGTCCTCATCCAGCGAGCGCGGAATCACGCCGCGACTGGCACTGATCACTGGGGCTCTTGTGTTGGTGCTGGCGACCAGCCGATCCAGCCAAGGCTCGAAACCCAGCCCGTTCTTGACGATCAGTTTCGCCTTGAGCAGGGCCTTGGCGTCATCCGGAGTGGGTTCGTAAGTGTGGGCATCAGCGTCAGGGCCGACCATGTCGGTGATCTGGATATGCTCACCGCCGACCTGATGCACCATGTCGGCAAGGATGCTGAAACTGGTGACCACCGGCAGTTTTTCCGCCGCCGATAACGACATCGACAGCATCAGGCTGAACAGCACGAGTAGAGCGCGCATCGGGAAACACCTCATTGGGATGTGAGCAAAGGCGGGCGGCGCAACAGACCGTGAACCGGTCCGAACACCACGGAAAACACATAGCCGCCACCGGCGACCAGCACGATGGCCGGGCCGCTGGGCAGCGAGTAGTAGAACGACAGCAACAGACCGAGCCATACCGATGCGCAGCCAATGAGCGCGGCGATGGCGATCAGGATCGGCAGGCGTCGACTCCAGAAGCGTGAGGCGGCGGCTGGCAGCATCATCAGACCGACCACCATCAGGGCGCCGATGGCCTGGAAACCGATCACCAGGTTGAGCACCACCAGCGTCAGGAACACGCCATGGGCGACGGGGCCGAGTCGGCTGACCGTGCGCAGGAAAAACGGATCGAGCGTGTCGAGGAGCAAGGGTTTGTAGATTAATGCCATGGCCATCAGGCTAAGCGCTGATACCCACAACATGCCGTTAAGGGTTGGCCCGTCGACCGCCAGTGCAGAGCCGAACAGCAGGTGCAGCAAATCCAGTCGCTTGCCGGCGATGCCGAGAATCAGCACGCCGCTCGCCAGCGAGATGGGATAGATGGCCGCGAGGCTGGCGTCTTCGCGCAGGCCGGTGCGTCGAGTGATCCACGCGGCGAGTCCGGCCATGCTCAGCCCGGCACCGAGTCCGCCGAGGGTCAGCGCGGGAAGACTCAGCCCGGCGAACCAGAACCCCAATGCGGCGCCGGGGAGAATGCCGTGGGCGACGGCATCACCGATCAGGCTCATCCGCCGCAGGATCAGGAAAACGCCCAGTGGTGCAGTGCTGCACGCCAATACCAGACCGCCCAGCAAGGCCCGACGCATGAAGACGAACTCGTGGAACGGCTGCCATAAATGACTGAGCGTGAGCATCAGGCCACCTGCGTGTGAGGCGTTTGCTGGATGAGGTCGACGCTGCTGCCGAATGCGCAGCCGCTCGGTTTGATCAGCAAGGTTTGTGGAATGTGTTGGCGTACGGCGGCAAGGTCATGGCAAACCACGACCAGGGTTCGTCCCTGCTCATGCCAGGCGTGCAGGTGTTGCCACAGCAATGTCTGGCCCAGTTCGTCGAGTGCGGCATGAGGTTCGTCGAGCAGCAGCAACGGTGTGTCGGCCAGGCTCAATCGGGCGAGCAGGGCGCGTTGCAGTTCTCCGCCGGAGAGGGCCATCAGGGGACGATGTTCCAGCCCGCTGAGGTGCCAATCTTCGAGTGCGGATTCAAGACGTTGAGCCCTGAGTTGCGATGACAGTCGGCGTCCCCAAAAACCTGCAGCCACCAATTCCTGGAGGCTGATCGGGAACTGTCGATCCAGATGCTGCTGTTGAGGCAGGAAGGACAAACCGCTTTGGCGTGGAACACCCAGTTCGACCTTGCCGGCCAATGGTCGCTGTAACCCGGCGATGACTTTGAGCAGGCTGCTTTTGCCGCTGCCGTTGACGCCGATGATTGCCGTCAGGCTGCCGCTTTCCAGCTTTAGGTCAAGCGGCGCGGTAAGCGGTTGGCCGGGTGCTCCCCAGCTCAGATTCTGGCAACGAATCATGGCTGCTCCCGGCTCCAATGACTCTCGGCGACGGCGTCGTGAGCGTGAAGGCTTTCGGCGTGGATAACTCGAACATGGAATTCGCTGACACCCGGTGAGCGGCGCAGTGCCTGGTTCAGGCGGCGGGCAGCGTCTTCGCAGAACATCAGGTTCTGGCCGTTGGCGAGGGCGAAGGCTTGTTCGTCGGCGCGTTTTACAGCGGTTTGTACAGCGGTGCCGAGGGCTGCTTCGGCGTCGTTGATGATGGATGTCAGAGGCAGTTCATCAATGAATTCATCCAGATGTAGATGCAATTGCGCAGTACTGCGTTGACTGTGAGGTGTGGCGACAATGCCTTGGGTCGAGCCCAACCACGCCAACACATCGGCGTGTTGCAGCGGTTTGTTGGCGAAGTCGTCGACGAATTGTTGCTGGATCAACTGCCTCGCCAATGCCGCGGAACAGGGGCAAGTCGAGGAATACGCGACGTCGATTTTCAGTTCCACGTGGAACACTTTGTTTTTCAGCCGGGCTGAAACAGTGACCGGATAGGTTTTCCATCCTGCCAACGGGCTGACCAATGCCGGCCTTCTGAGCAGTAAATCAGCGTGGATATTGAGATAGGCGGCGTCGGAGAGCTCTTCGTGGCTGTCGAGGAAGCGTTGCAGAACTTGTCGCAGAAGGGCCGGCGAAAGATTCTGCTGCTCCAGCGTTTCCAGCCCCAGATACAGTCGCGACATATGAATGCCGCGTGCGTCTCCATCGTCAAGACTGACGCCTGCATCCGCTTTTGCGGCCAGGCGCTGGCCTTCGATAAACACAGGTAAAGCGATGCCGCACATCCCCACCCATTCGAGAGGCAGGGCCTGGCGAGCGGCTTGAGCCGCGACATCCGGCAAAGTCAGCGCGTTCATGAGCAGTTCCATGATGGTTATTGGATTTGATGTTACATTATAACAATTCAAACCACGATGCCTTTTTCATGAACAGGCTTTCATATGCACAGACGCCACTTGCTCAACTTGATGCTGGCCAGCGCGGCCTTTGTTTTGCCTTTTTCAGTGCCCGCCGCGCAGATACGGAATGCTCGGCTTTGGCGTTCGGATGAAAAGCTTCGGCTGGTATTCGATCTAAGCGGGCCTGTGAGCTACAAGACATTCACTTTGAGTACGCCTGAACGCTTGATTATCGATTTGAGCGGGGCGAGCCTGGATGGCGATTTCAGCCAATTAGCGTTATCCGGCACCCCGATTCGCTCGATTCGCTCCGGCCATTTTGGCCAAGGAAACACCCGGATCGTGCTGGATTTAAGCAGTCCGGTTCAGCTTAATTCTTTCTTGCTGGCGCCTCAGGATGGACAAGGTCACCGCTTGGTTTTGGACTTGATGGGAGCTCCGGCAGAGCTTCCGGCAAGCGTTCCACGTGAAACACCACAAGAAAAATCCCATCCCAAGCGCGACATCATGGTGGTAGTCGACCCGGGTCATGGCGGGAAAGATCCAGGTGCAATCGGCGCCAAAGGCGAGCGGGAAAAGGATGTAGTTCTGTCCATTGCGCGACTGCTCGCACGAAGACTCAAGCGAGAGAAAGGCTTTGATGTGAAGCTGGTCCGTAACGACGATTTCTTCGTCCCGTTGCGCAAACGTGTAGAGATAGCCCGTCAGCACAAGGCCGACATGTTCATTTCGGTACACGCCGATGCTGCGCCACGTCTGACGGCTTCCGGGGCGTCGGTGTATTGCTTGTCCGAAGGCGGTGCTACGTCCGCCACAGCACGGTTCATGGCGCAGCGTGAGAACGGCGTGGATCTGCTCGGTGCAACCAGCCTGCTCAATCTCAAGGACAAGGATCCGATGCTTGCTGGCGTGATTCTCGACATGTCGATGAACGCGACCCTCGCTGCCAGTTTGCAACTCGGAAGCACAGTGCTGAGCAGTCTGGCCGGCATCACCACGCTGCACCAAAAGCGCGTGGAACAGGCTGGATTTGCTGTTCTGAAATCACCGGACGTGCCGTCAATTCTTGTGGAAACCGGGTTCATTTCCAACGCGCGGGACAGTCAGCGCCTGGTGACGGCGCGTCATCAACAGGCCGTGGCTGATGGTTTGTTTGACGGCTTGCAGCGCTATTTCCAGAAAAATCCACCCATCGACAGCTACATGGCCTGGCAACAAGAGCAGAAAGGATCACGGGTTTAACACCCGATGATCCGGCTGCAGGTGAACTTCGCACTGCTGCCGCCGGAGCTGGAGAACCGATTGATCGTCGTCCAGCCTACGCGCCGGTTGTAGCCAACCCAGGCTTCTCCATCAGAAGCGATGCCGGTGAAGAACGTGAGTTGCCCATAACGGCTATTGGTTTGTGCCCAGTAGCGGTTGCCCGCTTTCTCGAATCCGCGCACGTAAATTGTGCTGCCGACGGTGTTTACGCTATAGGCGTTGCCGTTGGCATCAATGCACGCCAACAGGTTTGCGCTGCGTGTGCAGTTGGCGAGCCCCGGCACTTGTGCTTCGGCACTCAGCGTCAGCATTGCCAGGCAGATAAGCGAGTACTTCAGCACGGTTTCCATGACGTCACTCGGCGACAAACTGATTGCAGCTTCCGGCTCTTTGTCACTTTGGGCAAGAAGAGAGTAGATTGAATTCGTTGTTATACTATAACATTATTCAGACAAGGCTTTTCGTGGCTTCTTTTTCAAGCGTCCGCTTCCCAGGTGATCTCATCGAAGCCCAAGAACGCTAGCCCCGAGAGCTTCCAGCGCTGTTTAGCGAACGTCTGATGAGGTTTATCCAATGTCTTCCCGACTTCCCGTGACCGTTTTGTCCGGCTTTCTCGGCGCCGGAAAAAGTACACTTTTGAATTACGTACTACGTAACAGAGACGATCTGCGCGTTGCCGTTATTGTCAACGATATGAGCGAGATCAATATCGATGGCAGCGAAGTCCAGCGTGATGTCAGCCTGAATCGTGCCGAAGAGAAGCTCGTGGAAATGAGCAACGGCTGTATCTGCTGTACGTTACGCGAAGACCTGCTTGAAGAGGTCAGCCAGCTGGCTCGTGAAGGCCGTTTCGATTACCTGCTGATCGAATCCACGGGAATCTCCGAGCCATTGCCAGTGGCCGAGACGTTCACCTTCCGCGATGAGCAGGGGCAAAGCCTTGCCGACATCGCTCGCCTCGACACTATGGTCACTGTAGTCGACGGCATGAATTTCCTGCCGGACTACCAGGCTGCTGAAAATCTCGCTTCCCGTGGCGAATTTCTCGGTGAAGAGGATGAGCGTTCGATCACCGATCTGCTGATCGAACAGATCGAGTTCGCCGACGTTCTGTTGATCAGCAAGATCGACCTGATCAGCAGTCGCGAGCGGGAGGAGCTGATGGCCATTCTCAGACGTCTCAACGCTCAGGCCGAGATCATCCCGATGGTCATGGGTGAAGTACCGCTGGAGAAAATTCTCAACACCGGTCGTTTCGACTTCGAAAAAGCTGCCCAGGCCCCAGGCTGGTTGCAGGAACTGCGTGGGAAACATGTGCCGGAAACCGAGGAGTACGGCATCGCATCCACAGCCTATCGGGCGCGTCGGCCCTTTCATCCACAGCGCTTTTTTGACTTCATCGATCGCCCTTGGGTAAACGGCAAACTGCTGCGCTCCAAAGGCTTCTTCTGGCTGGCCAGCAAACCCACCGACGCTGGCAGCTGGTCCCAGGCCGGAGGCCTGATGCGCCACGGTTTCGCCGGGCGCTGGTGGCGCTTCGTGCCAAAAGAACAATGGCCACAGGATCAGGAAAGTACCGCCGCGATCATGGAAAACTGGAACGCCAGCGTAGGCGATTGTCGCCAGGAGCTGGTGTTTATCGGGCAGAACATAGATTTCGCACAGCTGTCGTCGGAACTGGATGATTGCCTGCTGACCGATGCCGAAATGGCGCTCGGTACTCAAGGCTGGCGACAACTGCACGATCCCTTTGGCTCCTGGCACGACGAGGTGGCCTGATGCTCGCCCTGAAACCGCTGCCCGGCAGCACGCGTCATCAATCGTTCGGCCAGACCCCGCAGACGCTGGCGGACATTCTTGACGACGAGACCAACCTCGCGGTCTGGCAACGCCAGCTTCCGCTGCACATTTCCGAATTTGCGGACCTGTTACTTTCTCTGAACGAACCTTACGCAGAGGCGCTGTGCCTGGAATTGCCGGACGATGACGCAGAGCCGGATCTCACGGGACTGGCCAGCGGTTTTCGTGATCTGCAGGGTTACGAAGGGTTTATCGCCGACCTGAAATGGTTGATCAGTGCCTTCGCCTGCCTGTTGGGTGCACGGCGGATCGGTTTGCGTCTGCGGGTATTGGACAAGGCCATGTGTCCGCGTTTTCACGTCGATCATGTGCCGGTGCGATTGATCACGACGTATGCAGGTGTCGGCAGTGAATGGCTAAGGGAAGGGCAGATGGACCGTCGGCAACTTGGCCAACCGCAAGCCGAGCTGCAGGAAACGTCACGTATTCAGCAATTGAATCGGGGCGAGGTGGCATTGCTCAAAGGCGAAAAATGGCACGGCAATGAAGGTTTCGGGCTGATCCATCGCTCGCCGCAGCCGGCGCCGGGTGAGCGGCGGCTGATGCTGACCCTCGACTGGCTCGGCTAGCACCTCAGGGCTTGAGCCATTCCCCCTGGCTCTGAGCCTCGCAATAGGGCTGCAAATACGCCGCATCGGTGGCAACGCCGTAATAGTGGATATCCTGGCGATAAGGCATATTGGCGACTTGCGCGCTGCTGCACACGCCGAATGCGCCGACGGGGCAATGGTCGACGTATTGAACCTCGACTTTCTGCCCGGCCAGGGTCGGCTGGCAGAAGCCGTCGTTGAACAGTTTTTCCGGGATGTTGCGATTTTGCTGGCAGACTTTCACGTCAAGCCGCTCCGCCTGGCTGTGCACCACACAGGCCTGTGCCAAAGCCTCGCCGGACATCAGCATCAACAGCAACGACCACCCCATCCACCGCATCTTCGACCTCCAGAAAACCTTGATCATGTTGCAGAACATTCCCACCCACGTCATCGCCGGCCCCTTGGGCGCGGGCAAGACCAGCCTGATCCGCCAGCTCATGGCTCAGCGACCGGCGGGCGAGCGCTGGGCGGTGCTGATCAATGAGTTCGGCCAGATCGGGCTCGACGCTGCGCTGTTGACCCGCGACGCCGATGGTATCGCACTGGGTGAAGTGGCCGGGGGCTGTTTGTGTTGCGTGAACGGGGCGCCGTTCCAGATTGGTCTGGGGCGTTTGTTGCGCAAGGCGCGGCCGGATCGGTTGTTCATCGAGCCCTCGGGGCTCGGGCATCCGGCGCAGTTGCTGAACCAGCTGAACGAGGCGCCGTGGCAAGGCGTACTCGCCGTACAGCCTTGCGTGCTGGTACTGGACGCCAAGGCTCTCGCCGCAGGCAAACCGTTGCCGGACGCGCAGCAAGAGGCTTTGGCCAGTGCAGGCCTGCTGCTGTTGAACAAAGCGGAAAACCTCGACGAGACCACGCGCGAGCGAATCAGCCGACAGTTGCCGCCTGCCCGACTGATCTGGACGCAGCAGGCAATGTTGCCGCTCAGCGAGTTGCCGGGTCTGGCGGTACAGGCGCAAGCAGGTGTGGATAAGTTGATCGTGCCCCAAGGGCTGGCGCAGATGCCGGCCATCTGGAGCGATCCGGCGTTGCCGATCTGTCTGAGTCAGGCGCAGGAAGGTGGCTGGAGTATCGGTTGGCGCTGGCATCCGAGCCAGGTATTCGATGTATCGGGGATTACCCAATGGCTGAAAAGTCTGAACTGGCGCCGGGCCAAACTGGTGATTCACAGCCCGGACGGCTGGCAGTCAGCCAATGCGCTGGACAATGCCGAGCTCAGCTGGCTGCCCAGTGAATGGCGCAAGGACTCCCGGATCGAGCTGATTTTCGCCGAGCCACAAGCGGTCGGTGAATTACAGGCTGCGCTGGCTCAGTGCCGGCTTCAGACGAGCTGATTCAAGGCTTCCACTTGGTGTGTTCCTGACGCCATTGGCTCAGCTCGATCACTTCACCACGCGGCTTGGTCACTTCCACCACGGGCGGTGAGTCATCGAATGGCGCCGGGTAGGGCGCCAGCTCGATCTGGGCGCTGTGTGCTCCGAACTGGGTGATGGTGCCGTTGTGCCGGGTTTCGCCGGTCACGGTAAATTCGAAATTGTAGACCCGGGCCAGGCGTCGCCGGCCACTGGCGTCCTTGATCAGGCCGATCTTCTTCAGCGCCACGTTACCGTCGAGCAACTCGACGCCGACATTCACGCAATGCTGTTTGACCCGCTCCAGCGCCCGCTCGCGCAAGCCGTGGTTGTGCCAAAGCCACGCACCGGCGACGGCGAACAGCATCAGCACGAAAATGTTTTCCAGGGTGAGCATCAACACGAAACTCCAAATGATGGCGTCAGCTTAACTGCGTCGCCGGTCTGTCGTACAGGCTGCGTTTCGTCGCATACTGCGCGGCTTGAATTTCAATCGTTTTACGGAAAAACCCGAATGAAACGTACGCCTCATCTGCTCGCCATCCAGTCCCATGTGGTGTTCGGCCACGCCGGCAATAGCGCTGCGGTTTTTCCGATGCAGCGGGTCGGGGTGAATGTCTGGCCGCTCAATACCGTGCAGTTCTCCAACCACACCCAGTACGGCCAGTGGGCCGGAGAAGTGCTCGTGCCGCAGCGGATCCCCGAGCTGGTCGAAGGCATCGCCGCCATCGGTGAGTTGGGTAATTGCGACGCGGTGCTGTCCGGCTATCTCGGCAGTGCGGCGCAGGGCCGGGCGATTCTCAGTGGCATCGAGCGGATCAAAGCGGTTAACCCGAAAGCCCTTTACCTGTGCGACCCGGTGATGGGGCATCCGGAAAAGGGTTGCAGCGTTCCCGCCGAAGTCAGTGAGTTTTTGCTGGAAGAGGCCGCCGCCGTTGCGGATTTCATGTGTCCGAACCAGTTGGAGCTGGACAGCTTCGCCGGGCGCAAGCCGCAGTCGCTGTTCGATTGCCTGGCGATGGCGCGGGCGCTGCTGGCACGTGGGCCGAAAGCGGTGCTGGTCAAACATCTGGATTATCCGGGCAAGCCGGCGGATGGCTTTGAGATGCTGCTGGTGACGGCCGAGGGCAGCTGGCATCTGCGGCGTCCGCTGCTGGCGTTTCCGCGTCAGCCGGTGGGAGTGGGCGATCTCACGTCCGGCCTGTTCCTGGCGCGCGTGCTGCTCGGCGACAGTCTGGTGGCGGCGTTCGAATTCACCGCAGCGGCGGTGCATGAGGTGCTTCTGGAAACTCAGGCTTGCGCCAGTTACGAGTTGCAATTGGTGCGGGCGCAGGACCGGATTGCGCATCCTCGGGTGAAATTCGAGGCTACGCCGATCAGTCTCTGATCATTGCCGCGCTCGCGGACGGGGTCCGCGAGCGCGCTTTCAATCAGGCGTCGCCCTTGATTTCCTGATAGCGCTTTTCCAGCTCCTGACGGATCTGCCGGCGTTGCTGCGCCTGCATGTAGCGGCGTTTGTCTTCGCTGTTCTGAGGTTGCAGCGGCGGTACGGCGGCGGGTTTGCGCTGATCGTCCACCGCAACCATGGTGAAGAAGCAGCTGTTGGTGTGGCGCACCGAGCGCTCGCGGATGTTTTCGGTCACCACTTTGATGCCGACTTCCATCGAGGTATTGCCGGTGTAGTTCACCGACGCCAGGAAGGTCACCAGTTCGCCGACGTGGATCGGCTCGCGGAAAATCACCTGATCCACCGACAGGGTCACCACGTAGCGGCCGGCATAGCGGCTGGCGCAGGCGTAGGCCACTTCGTCGAGGTATTTGAGCAGGGTGCCGCCGTGCACATTGCCAGAGAAGTTGGCCATGTCGGGGGTCATCAGTACCGTCATCGACAGCTGGGCGTTTCCGGGTTCCATAACGTTCTCACGGGTCAAGGCAGGGTTGCTGATAGAAACACCTCTGCGGGTGCCTGGTCGCTTTTCAAAAGCACCGTTATCGGGACGCCAGGCAACTGGCCGCCGTCACGCCCGAATCGATCTGTTTCCATATATTGCACCGCCTTTCAGCCGGAAGTCGCGGTGTTACCCTGCAAAAGCGCCTCTCCAAGGGCGATTCCTACACCAAAAGCGGATTTTTACTCAGCTCGCCCAGACATTTCCCATGCCTGCGTGAGCCTCGTCATTCAAGGAGCCCACACCATGCATGCCATCAGCTTTATTCAGGATCTGGCGGTGATCATGTTGGTCGCAGGTGTGGTGACCGTTCTGTTTCACCGCTTCAAGCAGCCGGTAGTGCTCGGCTACATCGTCGCCGGCTTCATCATCGGCCCGCACACGCCGCCGTTCGGCCTGATCCACGACGAGGAAACCATCAAGACCCTTGCCGAGCTCGGGGTGATTTTCCTGATGTTCTGCCTGGGCCTGGAGTTCAGCCTGCGCAAGCTGTTCAAGGTCGGCGCCACGGCATTCATCGCGGCGTTCCTGGAAATTGTCCTGATGATCTGGATCGGCTACGAAATCGGCCGCTGGTTCGACTGGAACACCATGGATTCGCTGTTCCTCGGCGCAATCCTGGCGATTTCCTCGACCACCATCATCGTCAAGGCACTCAATGACCTGAAGATGAAAAACGAGCGCTTCGCGCAGCTGATCTTCGGCGTGCTGATCGTCGAGGACATTCTCGGCATCGGCATCATCGCCTTGCTGTCGAGCATTGCGGTCAGCGGCACGGTAAGTTCCGGTGAAGTGTTTTCCACAGTGGGCAAGCTCTCGCTGTTCATGATCGTCGCGTTGGTCGTCGGCATCCTGTTGGTGCCACGACTGTTGGCCTACGTGGCGAAGTTCGAAAGCAACGAGATGCTGCTGATCACCGTGCTGGGGCTGTGTTTCGGCTTCTGCCTGCTGGTGGTCAAGCTCGAGTACAGCATGGTGCTCGGGGCGTTCCTGATCGGCGCAATCATGGCCGAGTCGCGGCAACTGCTGAAAATCGAGCGCCTGATCGAGCCGGTTCGCGACCTGTTCAGTGCGATCTTCTTCGTCGCCATCGGCCTGATGCTCGACCCGATGATTCTTCTGCAATATGCGTGGCCGATCGCGGTCATCACGGTAGCCGTGGTGCTGGGCAAGATGCTGTCCTGCGGCCTCGGTGCCTTTATCGCCGGTAATGACGGACGCACCTCACTGCGCGTCGGGATGGGGCTTTCGCAGATTGGCGAATTCTCCTTCATCATCGCGGCGCTGGGGATGACGCTGCAGGTCACCAGCAACTTCCTTTATCCGGTGGCCGTGGCGGTTTCGGTGATTACCACGTTGCTGACGCCGTACCTGATCCGGGCTGCCGATCCGCTGTCGATAAAGCTGTCCGCCGCCATGCCGCAGCGTCTTGGGCGGGTGTTCGGGATGTATGGCGAATGGCTGCGCAGTATTCAGCCGCAGGGTGAGGGCGCGATGCTGGCCTCGATGATCCGGCGAATCCTGCTGCAGGTCGGGGTCAATCTGGCGCTGGTGATCGCGATCTTCTTTGCCGGCGCTTTCTTTGCCGGGCGCCTCTCGATCTGGATGCAGGACTGGATCAGCGATCCGAGTTGGCAAAAGGCGTTGATCTGGGGCGGGGCATTGCTGGTGTCGTTGCCGTTCCTGATCGCGGCCTATCGCAAGCTCAAGGCGCTGTCGATGCTACTGGCGGAGATGGGCGTGAAGCCGGAAATGGCCGGGCGTCACACACAGCGAGTGCGCCGGGTAATCGCCGAAGTGATCCCGATCATCTCGCTGCTGGTGATTTTCCTGCTGCTGGCAGCCTTGTCGGCCAGTATCTTGCCGACCAACAAGTTGCTGGTCTTGGTCGCCGTGGTCGCGGCCGCCGTGGCGGCGCTGCTCTGGCGCTGGTTCATCCGGGTGCACACGCGGATGCAGGTGGCCTTGCTGGAAACCCTCGACAACCACAAGGAGTCGTCGGGGCATTGACCTCCCAGGGTGAGGGGCGTTTCAGCTTTCCAGCCAGACGTCCCGCGCCCAGTGCCAGACCGATTCCCAGGACTCTTCGGTAATCAGTTCTTCTTCGCCGGACCACAGCACCACGGTGCCGTCTTCTTCGACGCAGTAGTAGTCGTCACCGTCCTGGCAGATCGGGATCAGGTCACGCGGCACGCCGGCATCCCAGGCATTGGCGGCTACGTCCGGCAGGTAGGTGTGGGATTGCGGGTCAGTGACGGTCACCGGCTCCAGGCTGCCGTAAACCACGTCGCTGACGGTCAGCAGAAACTCTTTGAAGACGAACGGGATGTTGATGAAGAGCTCTTCTTCGATTTCCACCAACTGGTCTTCGTCAGGCAGCTCCAGGGGAACCGGTACGGGTTCGTTGGCTTCGCGCAGTTGTTCGATGATTTCTTCCACGTCCGGGATCCTCTTGCTTGAATGGCGCGGTTCATATGGGCCGGTTTATACAGTAGCTCGCTACAGATGCAACCGCGAAATAGAAAACCCCGGCCGAGGCCGGGGTTTTCATTACTGCGCGTAAACGTCGGAGGTGATCAGCCGTTCTGGCGGATACCGACGACCAGCCAAGGCTGGTTGTCGCCCTGTGGACGTTCCATGTTCCAGCTTTCGCTGAACACTTCGCCCTGCTGATCGAAACGCGAGGTCTTCGACACGCCGTTGAAGGTCAGGGTAGCGATGGTCTTGTCCGCACGGTCATCCACGCCATCCAGTTGTACCTGGAGGTTGTCGATGTAGGTGGACTGGAACGCGTCGCCCAGCTCCGCGCGCTCGCGCTTGAGGAACTCGAGCATTTGCGGGGTCACGAACTCGGCGATCTTGTCCATCTCGTTGGCGTCCCAGTGCTGCTGCAGCGCCTGGAAGTGGCTGCGGGCGGCTTCAAGGAAGCGCTGTTCGTTGAACCAGGCCGGTGCGTTGATCACCGGACGGGCGGCAGCAGGCGCGGCCGAACCACCGAAGATCGAACCCATGGCTGCTGGCTTCTGTTCAAATACTTCACGCTGCATCGGCGCGCCGGCCGGAGCGAACTGCTCCTGCTGCTTGCGGCGACGGGCGGCGATGAAGCGGAAGATCACGAACGCGATCACGGCCATGATCAGGATGTCGAAGAACTGCATGCCTTCGAAGCCGCCGCCCATGAACATGGAAGCGAGCAGGCCACCGGCCGCGATGCCCGCCAGAGGGCCGAGCCATTTCGAAGCACCGCCGGCCTTGGCCGCAGCGCCCGCGGCACCGGCAGCACCCGCGGTCGCCGCAGCGCCGCCCATGCCTGGAGAAGAAGGAGCCATCTGGCTGGTCTGGTGCGTCGGCGCAGCGCCGGCGCTTTTGCCACCACCAAAGCGCTTGGCGTTGGCGTCGAGGCTCATCGTCAGGCCGATGCACAACGCCATGGCGATGCTAAGAAAACGTTTCATAAAGGGAATTCCCGTTTGTGGAGACACGCGCGCCATGTTGCACAGCTGAAGTGTTACTGGCTAGCGAGAGAGTGTTTCGGGCTTTTGCCTGACAGGTTACGTTCAGCTCGGTCGGGGCAATAAGGCCATGTACTTTTGTCTGTAGGAAAAGGAGATAGGTTCGGCAGGAAATGGATCAACGCCGCAAGGCCAGCATCACCACTCCGGCGGTGATCAGGCCGATGCCGCTCCATTGTCGCAGGTCGAGTTTCTCACCCAGCAGGATCACACCGAGCACCGCCACGAAGACTACGCTGAGCTTGTCCACCGGCGCGACCAGCGACGCCGGGCCGACTTTCAACGCCCGGAAGTAGCACAGCCACGAAGCACCGGTGCCCAGGCCCGACAACAACAGAAACAGGTAGCTCTTGGCGGAGATCGATCCCAAGGACTGATATTGGCCCGTGGCGTACAAAATCAAGGCCAGGCTGATCAATACGACGATTGTGCGCAGGAGGGTGGCAAAGTCGGAGTTGACGTTTTCGATGCCGATCTTGGCGAAGATGGCTGTCAGCGCGGCAAAAGTGGCCGAGAGCAGGGCCCAGAATGTCCAGGAGGAAAAAAATCCCGAGCCCATGGATGTTGCCTCCAGTGTCCGTTCCCGTGCTCAGCGCGGGAACGGACGTTGACTTATATGGCTTCCAGCTTCGCGTACCCGAGCATCAGCCACTTGCTGCCTTCGGCGAAGTTAACCTGCACCCGGGCCTGGGCGCCGGCGCCTTCGAAGTTGAGGATCACGCCGTCGCCGAAGATCGAGTGACGCACAGCCTGGCCAAGGCTCAGGCCGGTTTCCGGAATCTCGCTACCGCTGAACAGGTTGCTGCCGCCCATCGACGGGTTGCCGCCGAACGGTCGGCTGACGCTGTTCGAAAGGCGTACTTCCTGAATCAGGCCTTTCGGTACTTCCCGTACGAAACGCGACACCTTGTTGTAGGTTTCGCTGCCGTACAGGCGTCGGGTTTCAGCATAGGTCATCACCAGGTTTTGCATCGCCCGGGTAATGCCGACATAGGCCAGACGCCGCTCTTCCTCAAGGCGTCCAGGTTCTTCCAGGCTCATCTTGTGCGGGAACAGGCCTTCTTCCATGCCTACCAGGAATACGTAAGGGAATTCCAGGCCCTTGGCGCTGTGCAGGGTCATCAACTGAATGCTGTCTTCGTGTTCGTCGGCCTGAGTGTCGCCGGCTTCCAGCGAAGCGTGGCCGAGGAACGCGGCCAGTGGCGTCAGCTCTTCGTCTTCTTCAGTGTTCTCGAAGTTGCGCGCGGCGCTGACCAGTTCCTCAAGGTTTTCTACCCGGGCCTGGCCTTTCTCGCCTTTTTCCGCTTCGTGGTAGGCGATCAAACCGGACTGCTCGATGACGGTCTGGGTCATCAGGTGCAACGGCATCTCGGCGCACTTGGCGGCGAGGTTTTCGATCAGCTCGATAAACGCGCCCAGCGCACCGGCAGCGCGACCGGTCAGGCCTTTGTTGGCCACCAGCTGGCGCATGGCTTCCCACATCGACACATCGCTGTGGCGTGCATGGTCACGGATCGCCTCGACGGTTTTCTCGCCGATGCCACGAGCCGGGACGTTTATCACCCGCTCCAGAGCCGCATCGTTGCCACGACCTTCCAGCAAGCGCAGGTAAGCCATGGCGTTCTTGATTTCCGCCCGTTCGAAGAAGCGCTGGCCGCCATAGATGCGGTACGGAATGCGTTCACGCAGCAACGCCTCTTCCAGAACGCGCGATTGGGCGTTTGAGCGGTAGAGAATCGCGATATCGCTGCGCGCCAGGCCGGTTTTCAGCGCGCTTTCGATGGTTTCGACAACGTAGCGCGCTTCATCGTGTTCGTTGAACGCGGCGTAGAGGTTGATCGCTTCGCCATCGCCGCCGTCTGTCCACAGCTCTTTGCCGAGACGTCCGGTGTTGTTGGCGATCAGGGCGTTGGCGGCCTTGAGGATGCCGGCCGTAGAGCGGTAGTTCTGCTCCAGACGGATGGTCACCGAGTCCGGGAAGTCCGAAGAGTACTGGTGTATGTTCTCGATTTTCGCGCCGCGCCAGCCGTAGATCGACTGATCGTCGTCGCCGACCACCATCAGGCTGTCGCCACCCTTGCCCAGCAGACGCAACCAGGCGTACTGCACGGCGTTGGTGTCCTGGAATTCGTCCACCAGAATGTGTCGGAAACGCTTCTGGTAGTGCGCCAGCAGGCCCGGGTGATCGCGCCACAGGTCGAGGGCGCGAAGCAGCAGTTCGGAGAAATCGATGACACCGGCACGCTGGCACGCTGCCTCGTACGCTTCATAAATGCCGCGCATGGTCGCCAGGAACAGATCGCCGCTGGCCTGAATGTGTTGCGGACGCAGACCTTCGTCTTTCTGCCCGTTGATGAACCACTGGGCCTGACGGGCCGGCCAGCGTTGCTCGTCCAGCCCCAGCTCGCGGATTACCCGCTTGACCAGTCGTTGCTGGTCGTCGCTGTCGAGAATCTGGAAAGTCTCGCTCAGCCCGGCTTCCTGCCAGTGCGCCCGCAGCAAGCGGTGCGCCAGGCCGTGAAAGGTGCCGACCCACATGCCGGCCGGGTTGATGCCCAGCAATTGCTCGATGCGGTGACGCATCTCGGCAGCGGCTTTGTTGGTGAAGGTCACCGACAGAATCGAGTGCGGCGAGGCGTTTTCGACCTGGATCAACCAGGCGATACGGTGCACCAGCACTCGGGTTTTGCCGGAGCCGGCACCGGCCAGGACCAATTGACGACCAACGGGAGCCGCTACGGCCTGGCGTTGGGCATCGTTGAGGGAGTTCAGCAGAAGAGAGAGATCATCGCGCATCGGGGCATTCTAGGGTGCGCCGCAGGCCCGGGCAAACCGAGCTTTGCATTAGCCGATGAAAGTGCTGTCGATGACGACCGGTCGGTCACCGGCTACAGGCGTTGACCCGCCTGGCGTCGGGGCTTTGGAGGGGGACGAGCGGTGTAAAAGTTTCGGTGAAATTATGATCTGGGGCAGTTTGGCAAGTGGTTCGGCTTGTGTATGCTCCGTCCACGTTTCCGGGCGCATGCTCACACTTATAAGAACAAGAACGTTGCCTATGACCCTCAGCTTCGACCTGTCGGGCCCCTCCGTGGAGCCTCGGGCGATCCGCAAGCTTTACGCCACCCAGATGGCGGTCGAGCGCACGCGCCTTCTTTATCAGGGTTCGCTGTTGCCCACCCTGTTCATGTTGATCAATGGTCTGGTCTGCGCCGGTCTGCTCTGGAGTCCGCAGCGTTATTTCGTGGTCAGCGTCTGGCTGGTGTGGCTGTTGTCGCTGGTGGCCCTGCGAGTGATTCAGGTCGCCGCGTTCGACTCGGCGATCCCTGATCGTCAGGCCCAGCCGATCTGGGGGCGGATGTTCCTGCTCGGCTCGACCATGACCGGCCTGACCCTGGCCGGCGCCGGCATCGCCCTGGTGCCCGCCGACAATTTCATGCAGCAGGCCTGGGTATTCGGCCTGATCGGCGCCGCGACCCTGTCGGCGAGCGTGGCCTACGCCGTGAGCATTCCGGCGTTTCTTTCCTTTACCTTGCCGTGCCTGTTGCCGGCCATCGGCTACCTGTTTTGGGGCGGTGACGAACTGGCGCGCGGCTGGGGCTGGCTCGGGCTGATCCTGCTCGGGTCGCTGAGCGTGGTGGCGTGGCAGGTCAACCGGCTGATCGATCGTGGTTTGCTGCGGCGTTTCCAGAACCAGCACCTGATCGAGCACCTGCAACAAGCGCAAACCCGCAGCGAACAGCTCAATCTGGAACTGGCGAAGGAAATCGAACACCGGCGTTGCGCCGAGGGCAAGCTGCGTGAAGCTCAGGTCGAGCTGGAAGACCGGGTCGCTCAGCGCAGCCGGGAACTGGACGTCGCCAACCAGGCGCTGAGCAAGAGCGAGGCGCGCCTGGCGCTGGCGTTGAAGGCCAGTGAGCTGGGACTGTGGGACTGGAACCTGCAGACCGACGAAGTTCACCACACGCAAATCCAGGAACTGTTCGGTCTGGATCCGGAATACGTCACCGGACTGCTCAGGCATCTGCGGCCGCGCCTGCATCCGGAGGATGTGCCACCACTCAAGCGGGCGTTGATCGAGCACTTGAAGGGCCGCACCGAGGATTATCAGATCGAATACCGCGTGCGCCATGGCGACGGTCACTGGGTCTGGATCGAAGACCGTGGCCGGGCAGTGGAGCGCGACGAGGACGGCCGGGTCATCCGCATGGTCGGCACCCGCCGCGACATCAGCGTAAGCAAAAGCCTGGAAGCCCAGCAGCAACTGGCGGCGACGGTGTTCGAGGCCGCCAGCGAAGGCATCGTGATCCTCGACCCGAATTATTCGCTGATCGCCGTCAATCAGGCTTTCAGCCGGGTCACCGGTTACGACATCGACGACATGCTCGGGCGCAATGTCGTTGAGTTGCCGTGCAGTCGCGATGCCCGCAGGCATTACGTCGCGATCCGCCACGCGCTGGAGCAGAACGGCAGCTGGCAGGGTGAACTGGTGGAAACCCGCAAGAACGGCGAGCTCTATCCGCAGTGGCTGCAATTGAATGCCGTGCGCGACAGTCGGGGAAGTGTGAGCCATATCGTCGGCTTCTTCGCCGATCTGTCGGCGCGCCGCGAATCCGAGGAGCGCATGCGCTACCTGACCCACTACGACGAACTCACCGGTCTGGCCAACCGCTCGCTGTTCCGCGAACGCCTGCACGAAGCCCATCAGCGCGTGCGGCAGGGCGGGCGCCGGAGTCTGGCGTTGCTGCACATCAATCTGGATCGCTTCAAGCTGCTCAACGACAGTCTCGGCCATGAGATTGCTGACCAATTGCTGCAAAAGATGTCCCGTCGTCTGGTCAGTGCTCTGCCGGAGGCCGACACCATTGCCCGGTTGTCCGGTGATGAGTTTGCGGTACTGTTCGACGCCTACGGCAACCTGTCGAGCCTGGCGCGGGTCGCCACGCGGCTGTCGACCAAGCTGCGTTTGCCGTTGACTGTGGAAGGACATGAACTGGTGGTCAGCGCCTCGATGGGCATCAGCATGCTGCCGGACAATGCGCGGGAGATTTCCGCGCTGGTCAGCCAGTCGAACATGGCCATGCAGCATGCCAAGCACCTGGGCGGCAACAATTTTCAGTTCTACACCGACAGTCTGCAGGCCAGCACGCTGGAGCGTTTGCAGCTGGAAAACCAGCTGCGCAAAGCCATCGAAGACAAGCAGCTCAACGTCTTCTATCAACCGAAACTGTGCCTGGCGACCGGTCGTCTCAATGCGGCAGAGGCGCTGGTGCGCTGGGACCACCCGACCATGGGCCGGGTGCCGCCGGGGGACTTCATCGGTCTGGCCGAAGAGACAGGGCTGATCGGGCCGATCGGCGAGTTTGTACTGCGTCAGGCCTGCTGGCAGGCGTGCGAATGGCAGCGTCAGGGACTGGCGCCGATCCGGGTATCGGTGAACCTGTCGGTGCATCAGCTGCGTCAGGGCAAACTGGTCAGTCTGGTGCGTCAGGTGCTGGAGGAAACCGGCCTGGCGCCGCACTACCTCGAACTGGAGCTGACCGAAAGTCAGTTGCTCGACAGCGTCGAATACATCATCGCCGCGTTCCAGCAGTTGCGGGATCTGGGAGTGAAACTGGCCATCGACGATTTTGGCACCGGCTATTCATCGCTGAGCTATCTGAAACGGATTCCGGTGGACTACGTGAAGATCGATCAGGCCTTTATTCGCGGGTTGGGCGAGGGCAGCGAAGACGCAGCGATCACCCGGGCGATCATTGCGATGGCTCATGGGTTGTCACTGAAAGTTGTCGCCGAAGGTGTCGAGCGATCCGAGCAGTTGGCATATCTGAAAGCTGAAGGTTGCGACGAAGTGCAGGGTTATCTGATCAGCCGTCCGGTGGAGGCGGTCGGCCTTGCCGCGTTGCTGCGTGAACAGGAAAAACCGCTGTAAGGGCTACATACAGCGCATGTCGCCTGATCCGGGGGTATCGAGTTACGCATTGAGCAGGCAAAAAGCCGATTCATGTAGTATAACTACAAGCTTGCTACATCCCTGGCATCTGGCCACAGCACATCTTTCCATAACAAGAGTCCAGCCCCTTGAATCTGCTGCAACACATCGCCCAGTCACGTCACCTGTTACGCAAGTCGGAGCTCAAGGTCGCCGACCACGTGCTGCTTGACCCTGCGGCAGTGATGCACAGTTCCATGGCCGACCTGGCCCACAGCGTCGGCATCAGCGAGCCGACCATCGTGCGCTTCTGCCGGGCCATCGGCTGTTCCGGTTTCCAGGATCTGAAACTCAAGCTCGCGCAAAGCCTCGCGGCCGGCGCCAGCTTCGGTCAGTTCGCGATCCATGAAGACGACTCTGTCGCCGACTACAGCCTGAAGATTTTCGACACCACGTTGCACACGCTGATGGAGGTTCGCGAGAAGCTCGATCCTCTGGAGCTGCAACGGGCGGTGACGCTGATGTCCCAGGCCCAGCGTGTCGAGTTCTACGGCTTTGGTGCGTCAGGCGCGGTGGCGGCGGATGCGCAGCACAAGTTCTTCCGTCTGCTGCTGACGGCGGCGGCGTATTCCGACCCGCACATGCAGGCAATGTCGGCGGTGACACTGAAGCCCACCGACGTGGCGATCTGCATTTCCCAGTCCGGTCGTTCCAAAGACCTGCTGATCACCGCCAACCTCGTTCGCGAGAGTGGTGCGTCGCTGATCACCTTGTGCCCGAGCCAGACACCGCTGGCTGAGCTGTCGACCGTCAACCTGGCGATCGATGTTCACGAAGACACCGAAATCTATACCCCGCTGACCTCGCGTATCGCTCATCTGGTGGTGATCGACGTACTGGCGATGGGCGTGGCCATGGCGCGCGGGCCGAGCCTGGTCAACCACCTCAAGAGCGTCAAGCGCAGTCTGCGCAGCCTGCGGCTGTCGCCAAAGTCGGTGAAAGCACTGGATGACTGACGTCATCGCAAGGTCGTTCCGACCTTGATCGCGAGCAAGCTCGCTCCCACATTTGATTTCGATATGACACAGAATTTGTGTACGTAAAACATCCCTTGTGGGAGCGAGCTTGCTCGCGATGGCGGCCTCAAAAACGCCATCGCCATTTGCAAGTTCATCGCACTGTCATCCCCCCGCAGCCAAATCGTCATCCACCGCGCCTATCGTGAAACTCCCGTACTCGCCTTGGGAGACTCGAAATGGCTCAGCCCTACGAAGAACGCAACAGCGCCGCGAAAACCCGTCGTCAGCAGGAAGACCAGCGCCGCATGGAATTTCGCCGCGCCATCGAAGATCGCTTCGAACTTCGCCAGCTTCAGAGCGAAATCAGCGATTTTCCCGAGGACATCGAACTCAACTACTGGCAGGCAGCGCCAGCAGCTTCCCGTCGAAGCGCTCAACCAGCGCGCTGATTTGCACCCGTTCGCTGCGGATAAACGCCTGGAAGGCGTGAGCCACCGGTGACAGCCGTTTGGCTTTGGCTTGCACCAGGCACCAACTGCGAAACAGCGGCAATTCTTCGACCGGAAGCTCCACCAGGCCGCCGGTCGCCAGCTCCAGGTTCAGGGCGTGGCGCGTCAACAGCGCCAGGCCCAGACCTGCGACTACGCATTCACGCTGGGCTTCGGCCGACGCCACTTCCTGGGTCTGGGTGAAGTGCACGCGCTTCTCCTTGAAATACTCTTCGCAGGCCAGTCGCGTACCCGAGCCGGGTTCGCGGATCAGCAAGGTGTAAGGTTCCAGATCCTGCAAGCGCAGCGGGCCCATGTGCGCCAGCGGATGATCCGGGCGTGCCACGGCGACGATCGGGTTGTTGAGGAACGGCAGAAATTCCAGGCCCATGTCCTGCGGCACCATCGACATGATCACCAGATCGTCGCGGTTGTCGGAGAGGCGGCGGATCACCTGGCCACGGTTGACCACCGTCAGTTGCAGGTTCACTTCCGGATGCTGGCGCTTGAACGCTGCGAACAGGTGCGGCACGAAGTATTTGGCGCTCGATTCCACCGCCAGTTTCAACTGGCCCTGCAGTGAGCCCTGCATGTCCGACAGCTGCATGTCGAGGTTTTCCAGTCGGCCGAAGATGTCCCGGCTGGCACGCTGGAGTGCTTCGGCCGCTTCGGTCATGTAGAGTTTTTTGCCGACGTAATCGAACAATGGTTGGCCGATCAGCTCTTCAAGCTGACGAATCTGTAGGCTGACGGCCGGTTGTGTGAGCGACATTTCGTCGGCTGCGCGGCTGTAGGAGCGTAAATCACACACTTCGTTGAAGATCTGCAATTGACGCAATGTCATACGCATCAAGGACTTACGCATTTTCTACCGACTCTGGCCGTTGGCTGATGCGCTGACTATAAGTCTTTACTTATGCCTGACCCAATTTTTATTCATTTTTGTTAATCCCTTGTCAGCGCTAGTGTGGAGCCGAGACCAGATTGAAACATTTGGTCACGTGCCGACCTGGGTCTAGCAGGTCGTGGTGCCACCGGCTCAAGGGAACCTCCAAGTGATAACAAAGATCCTGATCGCCAACCGTGGTGAGATTGCCGTACGAATCGTGCGTGCCTGCGCCGAGATGGGCATCCGCTCGGTCGCGATCTATTCCGACGCCGACCGGCACGCCTTGCATGTGAAGCGTGCGGACGAGGCCCACAGCATTGGTGCCGAGCCGCTGGCCGGTTACCTGAACCCGCGCAAGCTGGTGAACCTGGCCGTGGAAACCGGCTGCGATGCGTTGCACCCCGGCTACGGTTTCCTCTCGGAAAACGCTGAGCTGGCAGACATCTGCGCCGAACGCGGCATCAAATTCATCGGTCCGGCGGCGGAAGTCATCCGCCGCATGGGCGACAAGACCGAAGCGCGCCGCAGCATGATCAAGGCTGGCGTGCCGGTCACGCCGGGCACCGAAGGCAACGTCTCGGGCATCGAGGAAGCGTTGAGCGAGGGCGACCGCATTGGTTACCCGGTGATGCTCAAGGCCACTTCCGGTGGTGGCGGGCGCGGTATCCGTCGCTGCAACAGCCGAGAAGAACTCGAACAGAACTTCCCTCGCGTCATTTCCGAAGCCACCAAGGCCTTCGGTTCGGCGGAAGTGTTCCTGGAAAAGTGCATCGTCAATCCCAAGCACATCGAAGCGCAGATCCTCGGCGACAGCTTCGGCAACGTCGTGCATCTGTTCGAACGTGACTGCTCGATCCAGCGCCGCAACCAGAAGCTGATCGAAATCGCCCCGAGCCCGCAGCTGACCCCGGAACAGCGCGCCTACATCGGCGACCTGTCGGTGCGCGCAGCCAAGGCCGTGGGTTACGAGAACGCCGGCACCGTGGAGTTCCTGCTCGCCGAGGGCGAGGTGTACTTCATGGAGATGAACACCCGGGTGCAGGTGGAACACACCATTACCGAAGAAATCACCGGGATCGACATCGTTCGCGAACAAATCCGCATCGCCTCCGGCCTGCCGCTTTCGGTGAAGCAGGAAGACATTCAGCATCGCGGTTTTGCCCTGCAGTTCCGGATCAACGCCGAGGACCCGAAAAACAACTTCCTGCCGAGCTTCGGCAAGATCACGCGCTACTACGCCCCCGGCGGCCCTGGCGTGCGCACCGACACGGCAATCTACACCGGCTACACCATCCCGCCGTTCTACGACTCGATGTGCCTGAAACTGGTGGTCTGGGCACTGACCTGGGAAGAGGCGATGGATCGTGGCCTGCGCGCCCTCGACGACATGCGTCTGCAAGGCGTGAAGACCACCGCCGCGTACTACCAGGAAATCCTGCGCAACCCGGAATTCCGTAGCGGCCAGTTCAATACCAGCTTCGTCGAAAGCCACCCTGAACTGACCAACTACTCGATCAAGCGCAAACCCGAAGAGCTGGCCCTGGCCATCGCCGCCGCCATCGCCGCCCACGCAGGCCTGTGAGGAATACAAGAATGAGCAAGAAAATCTTTGTCACCGATACCATCCTGCGCGACGCTCACCAATCGCTGCTCGCCACCCGCATGCGCACCGAAGACATGCTGCCGATCTGCGACAAGCTCGACAAGGTCGGCTACTGGTCGCTGGAATGCTGGGGCGGCGCGACCTTCGACGCCTGCGTGCGCTTCCTGAAAGAAGACCCGTGGGAGCGTCTGCGCCAGCTGCGTGCGGCGCTGCCCAACACTCGTCTTCAGATGCTTCTGCGCGGGCAGAACCTGCTGGGCTACCGCCACTACAGCGATGACGTGGTCAAGGCGTTCGTTGCCAAGGCCGCGGTCAACGGCATCGACGTGTTCCGCATCTTCGACGCGATGAACGACGTGCGTAACCTGCGCGTGGCGATCGAAGCGGTGAAAGCTGCCGGCAAGCACGCTCAGGGCACCATCGCCTACACCACCAGCCCGGTGCACACCATCGACGCGTTCGTCGCTCAGGCCAAGCAAATGGAAGCCATGGGTTGCGACTCGGTGGCGATCAAGGACATGGCCGGTCTGCTGACCCCGTATGCGACCGGTGAACTGGTGCGTGCACTGAAAGCCGAACAGTCGCTGCCAGTGTTCATCCACTCCCACGACACCGCCGGCCTGGCCGCAATGTGCCAACTCAAGGCCATTGAAAACGGTGCCGACCACATCGACACCGCGATCTCCAGCTTCGCTTCGGGCACCAGCCACCCTGGGACTGAATCGATGGTTGCTGCGCTCAAAGGAACCGAGTTCGATACCGGTCTGAACCTGGAGCTGCTGCAAGAGATCGGCCTGTACTTCTATGCCGTGCGCAAGAAGTACCACCAGTTCGAAAGCGAATTCACTGCCGTCGATACCCGCGTTCAAGTCAATCAGGTGCCGGGCGGGATGATTTCCAACCTGGCCAACCAGTTGAAAGAGCAGGGCGCTCTGAACCGCATGGGCGAAGTGCTGGCAGAGATTCCGCGCGTGCGTGAAGACCTCGGCTTCCCGCCGCTGGTGACCCCGACTTCGCAGATCGTCGGCACCCAGGCGTTCTTCAACGTGCTGGCCGGCGAGCGCTACAAGACCATCACCAACGAGGTGAAGCTCTACCTGCAAGGCGGCTACGGCAAGGCGCCGGGCACCGTGAACGAGAAGCTGCGTCGCCAGGCCATCGGCAGCGAAGAGGTGATCGACGTACGTCCGGCCGATCTGCTCAAGCCGGAGATGACCAAGCTGCGCGCCGATATCGGCGCTCTGGCTACATCCGAAGAAGACGTGCTGACCTTCGCCATGTTTCCGGACATCGGCCGCAAGTTCCTCGAAGAGCGTGCCGCCGGCACCCTCACCCCGGAAGTGCTGCTGCCGATCCCGGAAGCGGGCAAGGTGGCTTCGGCCGGCGGCGAAGGTGTACCGACCGAGTTCGTCATCGACGTCCACGGCGAAACCTATCGCGTGGACATCACCGGTGTCGGCGTCAAGGCTGAAGGCAAGCGTCACTTCTACCTGTCCATCGACGGCATGCCGGAAGAGGTGGTGTTCGAACCGCTCAATGAATTCGTCGGCGGCGGCAGCAGCAAGCGCAAGCAGGCTTCGGCACCGGGCCATGTCAGCACCACCATGCCGGGCAATATCGTCGATGTGCTGGTCAAGGAAGGCGACACCGTCAAGGCGGGCCAGGCCGTGCTGATCACCGAAGCGATGAAGATGGAGACCGAAGTCCAGGCCGCGATTGCCGGCAAGGTCACCGCCATCCATGTTGCCAAGGGCGACCGGGTGAATCCGGGCGAAATTCTGATCGAGATCGAAGGCTGAGATAACGGCCTCGATACAACGCTTTAAACCTCGGGGGGGCATGTGCTCCCCTTTTTTTTGCTTTTCAGGCACTGCCGCAAGGTGCGGCAGCGCCTGACCGGAACTCAGAACGCCATTCGCCACTGGCCCGAAATACCGTGGTTGCGGCTGTCGGTACCGATCTCACCCGACAAGCCAACACCGAGTGTGTGGTTGGACGAGACGGCCAGATCAAGACCGGTGTCGAGCGTCAGGCTGTTGCGATCCAGCTCTGCGCCGTAAACGGTGTAGTCATGGCCGCCGGTGACCAGACGTTGCCGGGTGCTGGTATAGGTCTCGCCGTACACGTGTTTCCACCCCGCGCTGAATCGTGGCGTGAGGCGCATGCCGTTATCCAGCGTGCTGACTTTCGCCATGCGCAGGCCGACGGTGGTGTTGAAGTTGCCTTGGGATTGAGCGTGAACCTTGAGCGCCGCCGCTCCGCCTTTCTCTGTGTAGCCGTCACGCTGGTAGCGTTGGTAGCCGAGGCCGACAAACGGTTCGATGCTGACGTTGGCCCTCCCCAGGTTGTATCCCGACTCGATGAACGCTTGTTGGGTACTGGCCTGGTAGTTGCCTTTGAGTCGGTCATGGAAGCGGCCGAACGCGACTTCGCGACGGGTGTTGCCTTCATGGTTGCTCCAGGCTGCGCCGAGCCGAAGTGATAGCGGGCCGGCCTGGCGCAAGGCGTAGGCACCGAGGTGCCAACTGTCGAGATCGCCGTCCAGCTCCTTGCTGTCGATGCGCGTGTCGGAGGTGCCGCCCATCAAGCCCAGGTGCCATGTTTCATCGAGGCGCCAGTCGGCGCCGAGCAGCAGCCCTTTGGTGGAGTGCTGCATCGGTTCAAATTCGCGATCGAGTTTCCCGCTGTGACCGATGGCTTGCAGCCACACCCTGCCGGTGTCTGCGTTGCCGGCCACATGGCGTGGTGAGTTTCCCGTCGAGTCGTGGGCATTGTCGAGTTGATGCATGGCCGACAGCAGGCTGGCGCTGACCGGCGTGACGCTGTTCAAGGTTGCCTTGGCGAGGTTGGCGATGCTGCCGCCGTACAGTTGATCGTAGGCGAGTGCGGCCGTGGATTCGTCGGCAGCGAGCAGGGCTGCAATGGCTGCGTTACCCGCAGGTACAGGGGAGTCCGTTGACGGTGGCTGGTCAACCACTTGGGTTTGTTGAGCCGCGGGCGTTTCGGCCAGTACCGGTTCCGGTAAGGGCGCTGGTTTTTCCAGGCTCTTTTCGAGCGCGCTGCCGCTCTCGGTCGTGGCGACTTTATCGGGGGGAACGTCATCGGGTGCAGGAAGGGGTGTCGCTAAAATCTCAGTGCTGACGGGGCTTGTTTCCGGTGTCGGAGCGGTCTTTTCCTCACGCGCATTTTCTTTGGCGAGATCAAGTGCAGCAGGTTTTTCCCTGGTCCTGCGCTTGTCCTTGGGTTTCGCCTCTTTCACCACCGGCGCGTCGGGCTCCGACTGCTCCGCCAGAGAAAATTCTACGCAACCGATTGCCAGTGCAACCGCCAGGACAAGATGTTTGAGCTTGGATGTGTGTTGAATGGGCATTCAGTTCAACCTCGTAAATATGAGGCCAAACTGTAAAAGTCGACACCGGTCCACCGATGCCGGGCAATTCCGAGCCACATGCAGGTGATAGCGTCTGCTTTTGTAGCCCGGTCGCGGGCGGGTGGTGAACCCGCCATGATTACCTAATTGTCCAGACGCCTTTACCTACAACGCCCGCTGAAATCCGGATTGGCGAAATCTCAAAAACTCATCTGCCACTGCCCGACCAACCCGTGATTGCGACTGTTGTTGCCAATCTCGCCGCTGTAACCAAACCCCAGCGTATGCCGCGCCGAAACGCCCAGATCCAGCCCCGCTTCCAGCACCAGACTGTCCCGATCCAGAGAGCTGCCATCGACGCTGAACGCCGTGCCGCCGACGACGAATGCCTGGCGGGTCGAGTTGCTGACATCGCCGTAGGTGTGCTTCCAGCCAGCGGCCATCCGTGGGGTCAGGCTCATGCCATTGTCCAGCGAGCTGAGGTGCGCCAGGCGAACGCCGAAGGTGCTGCTGAAGTTGTCCTGGGTCTGGCTGTCGACCTGCAAGGCCGCCGCGCCGCCCTTTTCCTGATAGCGGTCGCGGTGATAGCGCTGGTAGCCGAGGCTGGCGAACGGTTCGGCGCTGAGGCGGCCGCTGCCCATGGCGTAGCCGAGTTCGGCGAAGGCTTGCTGGCTGTCGGCGTCGTAATCACCTTTGGGACGATCACTGAAACCATTGAACGCGATGGTGCGTTTGCTTTCGCCCTGATGGCCGCTGTATGCCGCGCCCAGGCGCAGGGCCAGCGGGCCGTTTTGATGCAGCGCATAAACGCCGGCGTGCCAGCTCTCGACATTGCCGTCGACACCGGTGGCATCCAGGTCGGTCTTCGAGTAACCGCCGAGCACGCCCAGTCGCCATTGTGGATTCAATGCCCAGTCGGCACCGAGCACGCTGCCCTTGGTGCGTTGTTCCAGACCGCTGCTGCCGTGCTCGCCATCGAGCTTGCCGTAGCCGCCGATGGCCTGCAGCCAGAGCCGGCCCCGGGCGTTCGGATCATTCAGGTTGCGTGCTTCGGACGGTACGCCGTTGGCGGCAAGGATCGGGGTGTCGCGCTGATCGAGGCCGACCATCAAGCCGGGACTGCCGCCCATCTGCTGCATCGCCGAGAGCATGCTGCTGCCGATCTGGCTGCTGGCGCCGAGGGTGGCGCTGGTCAGATTGGCGTTGCTGGCGCCGGCCAGTTGCTCGATGGCCGCGCCCGCGGTGGATTGGGTGGTGTTGAGCAAGGCGTTGTACAGCGCGTTGTTCTTGCTCATTGAGGCCAGGCTGTTGGCGGCGTTGCTGGCGTTGCCGGTGGCGGCGAATTCATTGAACGCCACGTCATTGCGGGTGTAGGTCAGATCGACCTGAGTCGGCGTGTAAGCGAGGATTGGCGTGAGGAAGGCGTAGTCGCTGGTGACCGCGCCGAACGTGCCGTTGACCCGCGCAGCCTGCAGCACCGTGTAGTGGCTCTGCCACGGATAGGTGCCGCTGCCGGGATTGACCGCCAGCGTCGCGCCGTTGAGGTTGGCCGTGCCGCCGACCTGGACCGGTGCGCTGCTGCCATCGGCGTTGACGCCGTAGGCGAGGGTCGAGGCGCTGCCCATGTTCAAGTCGTGCACGACGGTCGCGGTACCGAGGCGGGTGTCGGTGCGCAACGTGCCATTCAGGTTGAGGTTGCCCAGCGACCCGCCGCCGGCATACACGCCACCGGCGTCCACGGTCAGATTGCCGGCGATACCGCCCTGGTTGACCAGTGTGGCGCCGTTGCGCACGGCGCCGCCGTCGCTGAAGTCGCCGCTGCCGGTGAGTGTCCAGACGCCTTGTTTGACCTCCAGCCATTCAAAGTTGCGGCTGGCACCGAAGCTGCCGCCCGCCGCATCCTCCATCACTACGCGGTCATAACCGCTGCCACCATCGACCATGCCGACAAAGCGGCTGCCGCTGCGCAGGGTCAGATTGTCGTTACCGCCACCCAGGTCCAGTGCCAGGCCATTGCTGCCGCTGAAGGTGCCGCCGTTGATCACGTTGTCGGCGAACTCACCGACGAACTTCACGCCGAAACCGTCGAGGCCTTGAATGGTGCCGTAGTTTTCCAGCGTGGTGGCCGCCAGCCCTGAACCGCCGCTGCCGTCGTCCACCAGAATGGCGCTGTTGGCGCCGCTGATCAGGGCGCCCTTGGCGTTGAGGATATAACCGCCGCCCAGCGCGATGCCTTCACTGCCATTGGCAAAACCGCCCTTGTCCACACCGCCGGCGCCGACGCCCTGGATCGTGCCGTAGTTTTCGATGTGGGCGATCTTGTCGATGTCCACGCCGTCGCCGTCGCCATTGGGTTGCAACCCGGAATACGCGCCGGTGATGGTGCCGTGGTTGATCACCGTGCCGTCGCCATCGGAGCCGAAACCGGAGCCATTGCGCCCGGTGATCTGCCCGTAGTTGACCAGCGTCGCCCCCAAGTCAGTGGTGATGCCGTGCCGGCCACCGGAAATCACGCCGTAGTTGATCACGCTGACGCCGGTCGCGGTGTCGATATCGATGCCGTCGAACTTCTGGTCGGCGTTGCGCGAGTCTCCGGTCGAGATCTCGCCGTAGTTGCTGATGGTGGCATTGGCGCCGGTCTTCATGCCGTCGCTGGCGTCGCCACGAATCAGTCCGCCCGCACGGTTGATGATCGTGGTTTTCACCCCGTCACTGCGCAACGCATCAAGATCCAGGCCCTGGCCGGTGCTTGAGCGAATGGTGCCGCTGTTGTCGATCAACAGGCTGCCGCTGATGAAGTTGCTGTCGATGCGAATCGCATCATTGGAGCCGAGAATCTGCCCGCCGCTGCGGTTATGGATCGCGTAATTGCGTGCCTGGGTCAGATCGCCGCTGCTGTCGATGGCCCGGCCGCCGGTGGAGATGATCTTGCCGGCGTTATCGATGATCACGCCGACACCGCTGGTGCTGTCCTTGAGGCTTACGGCCTTGCCGCTGTTGGTGATGCTGCCCGGCGCCGAAATCGTCAGCGTGTCGCTGCCGCCCAATGTCTGCGACGCGGTGGTGGCGGTGTCGATCTGCACGGTCTTGCCGTGGGCGGCGCTGGTGGCGATCAACAGGGCGATGGCAAGCGACAGACGCTGAGGCGGGAGCGGCATGGGGAGAACGTCCTTTTTGTTATAAGCGGGGGCGTTCTGTATAGCGGAGGGTTTTTACAGAATGATGTACGGCCTATGTGCATTCTTTTGCAGTTCAGGCCTCAGATTTGGACGTTCATCTGCAATTCATTGCAGATCCGACGGTGGTGCAGAGTCGAAATCGCAGCCTTGGACATCGCTTGAATGAGATGCCGCAGGCTGCGCCCTTTTACGTTCACTGGCTCAACCGCGGCACTCAACCAACCCCTTCACCTGCCCCTCGGCCGTCTGATTCTCATCGCTCAACCAGCGCTCGAACCCTGCCGCAATCGCCGGCCATTCCGAGTCCAGAATCGAGTACCACGCGGTGTCGCGGTTCTGGCCCTTGACCACCATGTGCTGGCGGAACACGCCTTCGAAGCTGAAGCCCAGGCGCTCGGCCGCGTATTTGGAGCGGGCGTTGCCGTTGTTGCATTTCCATTCAAGACGACGGTAGCCGAGGGCGAAGGATTCCTTGGCCAGCAGGTAGACCGCCTCGGTGCTTTTCGGCGAACGCTGCATCGGGGCGCCGAAGGTGACGTGGCCGATTTCGATGCGGCCCTGGGCCGGGACGATCGACATCAGGCTGAGGATGCCTTGCACCTGGCCGCTGGCGCGGTAGATGACGCTGAAGAAATACGGATCGCTGTGGGCGGCGTGATTGTTCAGCCAGTCGTTGAAGGCGCTGCGCTCCGGAAACGGGCCGTAGGGCAAATAATCCCAGAGTTTCGGATCGGCGCCGGGGCCTTGCAGAGCGTTGAACAGGTCGTCGCCGTGGCGCGCCGGGTCGAGTTTTTCCAGGCGGATGAAGCGGCCTTCGATCAGGGTAGTGGAGGGCGGCGGCACGCCTTTCCAGTCAGCGAGAGAAATCGTCATGCACGTGGCTCCTTAAATGGCTTTGCGAAACTGGATGAAGCCCGGGCGCTCGGAGATGCGCTCGTAGAGCTGGATTGCGGTGGCGTTGGTTTCATGGGTCAGCCAGTGCACCTTGCAGCAACCGTCGGCCCTGGCGGTGGCGTAGACGTGTTCGATCAGCAGGCGGCCGACGCCGGTGCCACGGGTTTGCGGCTCCACCAGCAGGTCTTGCAGGTAGCAGGAGTTTTCGATGCTCCAGTTCGAACGATGGTAGATGAAGTGCACCATGCCCACCGCTTTGCCGTCGGCCCAGGCAAGGGCGGCGTGGGTCGGTTCGTTCGGGTCGAGAAAACGCTGCCAGGTGCTTTGGCTGACGGTATCCGGCAGCTCGGTGTTGTAGAAGCGCAGGTAGGCCTGCCACAGCGGCAGCCAGGCCGCATGATCGGCGGCGCTGACCGGACGGATGTCGATCTGACTCATGGTGATTTCCTTAACGCATCAAGTGAGCGAGGGTTTGATCGTTGATGTCGGGGCTGGCAGCCAGGCCTTCGCGCACGCCGGCGATATCTTCGGCGCTGCGGTTCTGGCTGAGCTTGCGCTTGCCTTCGAGGCGCTCGATCGGAATGGCGAACCCGACGATGGCCTTGAGCATGCCGTCGATGTAATCGGGCGGGGCATCGTCGACCGACCACGGTTGGGTGCGGCCCGCTTCATGGCGATCGGTGAGGGTGCTGACGATGTCCAGCAGCCGACCGCCATCGCTGAAGGTTTCGGCGTGACCGTAGGCGTGCACGGCGACGTAGTTCCAGGTCGGCACGACTTTGCCGTGCTCGGCCTTGCTCGGGTAAAAGCCCGGGCTGACGTAGGCATCGGCACCGGGAAAAATCAGCATGGCCTCGGCGCCGTCACGCAGGTCTTTCCACTGCGGATTGGCCTTGGCCAGATGCCCGTACAGCGTGCCGTTCGGACCTTGCTCGCGATGCAGCAGCACCGGCACATGACTGGCCTGCAAGCCTTGTTCGCCGTGGGTCACCAGGATGGCGAGGCGGGTGGCGAGGATCAATTCGTGCAGTTGGGACAAGTCATCGATGGCAAAGGCGCGGGGCGTGTACATGGAGAAAAATTTCCTTGGCGAATGCCTGCATCGTAGGCAGGCTATTGGTCTGTTGTAAGAGCCATTGATGACCAATTTCATAGGTCCATTTTCATGCCCGATTCGCCCACTCTGTCGCTGCCGTTCAACCCCGCCGGTATCGAACTCGACCGCCGCAAAGGCCTGAGCCGTCAGCTCTACCAGGCCTTGCGCATGCGGGTGCTGGACGGGCGCCTGGCCAGCGGCACGCGCCTGCCTGCCAGCCGCGATCTGGCGACAGCGTTGGGGATTTCCCGAAACAGCGTGGTGCGCGCTTACGATCAGCTGTATGCCGAAGGTTTTATCGAAGGCCGTGTCGGGGACGGCACTTATGTGGCGCAGTTGCCGCAATCGGTGACACCGGCACGAAAATTATCCACAAAAGTATCCACAGGGTTTTCAACAACCTTACCCACAGCCTTATCCACAATTTCGCTTAATTCCACTGGTGATTTATCCAGAGAAGTTATCCACAGCTGTGCGTTGCAACGGCTTGAGCGCAACCATTTGCCGACGCCACCCAGTGGTCCGCCACGAGCATTCCGGGTCGGTGTTCCGGCCTTCGATCTGTTTCCGTTCGACGTCTGGGCCAAGCTGAACGCGGCCTTCTGGCGAAAACCCGACTTGCAGCAACTGTGTTACGGCGACCCGGCGGGCGATGCGCGTCTGCGCGGTCTGATCGCCGCTTATTTGCGCAGTTCGCGCGGCATGCAGTGTTCCGCTGAGCAAATTGTGATCACCAGTGGCGCACAACAGGGAATCAGCCTTTGTGCACAGTTGCTGGTTGAACCGGGCGCCGGGGTGGGCATCGAGAATCCCGGCTATCGCGCAGCGGGTCATGCCTTCGCGCTGGCCGGTGGTCGGCTGCATGGCATTGCCGTGGACGAAGAGGGCATCGACTGCGCGGCACTGGCGGCTGCCGAAGATTGCCGGGTGGCGTATGTCACGCCGTCTCATCAGTACCCGCCCGGGGTAGTGATGAGCCTGGCGCGACGTCTGGAACTGCTGGACTGGGCCGAGCGCACCGGGGGCTGGATCGTCGAGGACGACTACGACGGCGAATATCGCTACACCGGCGCGCCCTTGGCCCCGCTGGCTGCGCTCGACCGCCAGGGTCGTGTGTTGTACGTCGGCACCTTCGGCAAAGTCGCGTTCCCGGCGCTGCGTCTGGGTTATCTGGTGCTGCCTCCGGGGTTGGTGAAAGCGTTTGCGCAACGACGTGCGGTGGATGTCCGGCATTCTGAAGTCAGCACCCAGGCGGTGATGGCCGAGTTCATGGCGGCCGGGCACTTCCAGCGGCACATCCGGCGGATGCGTCGCGCGGCTGTGAATCGGCGCAATGCCTTGATCAACGGCTGGCCTCAAGGCCTGGCGGGCGTCGGCGAATTGCCGGCTGTGTCGGCCGGACTGCATCTCACGGTGGCAGTCGACAGCGTGGCCCGTGAGCAGCAGTTGATAGAGCAAGCCGCCAGTGTGGAGGTGGAAGTCCAAGGCCTGAGCAAGTATTGGCTGCCGGATTCGGTGACGCCGCTCGATCAGCGGGCCGGTCTGGTGCTGGGCTTTGCGGCGGTGCCGGAGCCGGCAATCGAGTCGGCTCTGGCCCGCCTGCGCTCTGTCTGGTGTGAATAGTTATCGGGTGCCCGCCGGCTGTGGCTTGAGGAACAGGTCACGCACCGTCGGGTCGACGATGCGGCGCATTGCATTGTCGACGGCATCGAAGGTGCTCAATGTCTGACGGGTCTTTTCATCGAGGGTCTGCAGATAGGCATCAGCGAATTTCAGGTGGGCGATGGTGTACTGGGCATCCGCGTCACTCTTTCGTTCGTAGTGGAAATGCGCCACCCACATCGGTCGTCCTCCTTTGGCCTTGTCGAGAATCCGGTATTCCTGAAAGTAATCACCCCGCTGTCGGGTTCGGATGCGACCGCGTTCGTCCTTGACGACGTCGACCTGACCGTTGTCGTAGAGCCAGTGGAAATAGGTTTCCCGGGGCTTGCGCTGCTTGAGCATCTCCCCGTAGACGGCGTTGCCTTCGGTGCGTGTGATGGTCGCGCCGGCACGCAGATCCGGACTGAGAGCGGCAACCGGCCAGGAATCCAGTTTGGCTGCGCGCCTTTTGGCAAATACCGTGTCCACGTCATTGGCCGCCTGTTCCAGGCGTGCGGCCTGCTGGTCGAACATGTCTCTGATATCAGCGGGAATGCGCCCCGGACGCCGGGCACTTTCGCGAGTCCTCGTGATGAAGTCGTTGATGTCATAGCTCAGCCCCTGCGCTTTGTTGATCAGGTCACTGTCCTCGACTGACTGTGCCGGTTTCGGTGGTCGAGCGGAAATTTTCACGAACGGTGATTCTTCGTCCGACTGGGTCGTACCGGGCAAGCGGGCCTGTTCGGCGGTATTCTGGCGCGGACGGGTTTTGCTGACTTTGACCTTCGGTTGCGAAGTCGAGGGCTGCGGATCCTGTCTGGCGGGTGTCGCGATGGGCTCGACTTGAGGCTCGGGGACTTCGGCGATCAGGCGCTCGCGGGCCAGCTCGCGGAACTCGCCGATCAGTTCGCGAATCCTGTCGATCCTGGCCTGGATGAACTGTGCAGGGTGTTTGGCGGGCAACTGTTCCATCTGATCGTCGAGACTGGAGAGAAGGTCATTCCAGTGTGAAAACTGCTCGATACGCGCGGCTTTTCCGTCCGCAGTGGCGGTTGTGCGTGAAAGTCCGAGCAGCTCGTGAGCGGCGTCTGCAGCCTTGACGGTGATGATGCCGATGTCCTGCCGGGCGGCGTCCATTTCCGGTCCGGGATGTTCGACGACGCAGCGTTCAAAGGACATGCCGATTTCGTTGGCCTTCAGATCAAGTTCGCCGTAAGCGGGCATCAACCGTTTCAAGTCTGCGGCCAGTTTTGCGCTTTTGCCGGAATGCTTGACCAGTACAAGCAGAGAGCGATTCAGCGTCTGAAGGGTGGCGATCATTTCGTCACTGAGTGCTGTGGCTCGGGTCGCGATGTCGATCTGTTCACTGCGTGACAGGGGAGAACTGTTGTCAAAGCTGTCCGCGATCCTTTTGGACGTCATCGCATACAGGCGTATCTTCACCCGCAGCCATGAACCCAGGCAGCGATGCTGCTCGGCGGTCATGCGCATCAGTTGTGCCTGGTAGAAAACACCACCGCCACCGTTCTGGTGCCAGGTCGCGAGCTGTTCCAGCGCCTGGGTGTAGCCCGTCCCATTCGTCATGGCCAGGTCCAGGTAACGTGGCGCAGCGCGCGAATAGGTGGCTTCGCTGTTGTCATTGGGCAAGGCGAGCAATTCGGTCAGCATGTCGCGCTTGTTTGCCGGTTCACGTGAGAAGAACAGTTGCAGGGCTTGCCACGCGGCGTCCTTCTCTTGTTCCTTGGCGCGCCGTAGCGCGTCGAGGCGACCGGTCGGACCGCCCCCACGCAAGCGCAGTTTCGGGTCCCAGTGCCATTGTCCGGATTTGTCGTCATATTTCAGGGGCATGCCGGTGCGTAGCGGGTCGTGCGGATGAATGATGTACACCGGCTCGTCCTTGCGGGCACTGACTTGAAACCAGCGGCTGCCGACCTGGGCATAGGTCTTGTCCGCGACCGTATAGAGGTGGTTGGTCGATGACACCTGTTTGTCGTGCAGGTCAGGGGCCTCGACCTTGAAACTGTCGAGCATCGCAGTGAAGCGGTCGCTGGAGTCCGGTCGCGGGAGGAGCGCAGGTTCCAGCAGTGTGAGATGGCCGGCGGGGATGTCTCCGGTGAGGGTGACAGGATCGTGGGTGACAGCCTTCGGGGCAGGTGACAACTCCGGTGGCTGGTTTTCGAAAGGTTCTTCGGCTTCCCGCAAGGTTTGCGGCGTTTCCCGGGTCGCGCTCAATTGCGGATTCAGCGAGCGATTGCGCCGTGCGACGACCTGGTGGGTCAACAGAATGCCGAGTGTCATCAGAATGTCGGCAGTCGATTGCCAGGTCATCAGGTCATCGCCGCGTTCATGGGCATCGATGGCTTGCTGAATCTGTTCGATGGTCTGCCAGACCCATACGGCGGCACCTGCCGCTCCGCTCATGAAATTGGAGGCGATACTGAAGATCGCCCAGCCGCTTTCGGCCAGCAATGCCCAGCGCCGCTCGCTGTTGGACACTGATTGGCGGTCGGCGAGTTCGATCAATGCCCGACTATTGGCTGCATGCAAGGTGCCCAGAATGTCTCCCGTCAGAGGCTGGTTCGCCAGTTTGATGGGGCCGGTCAGGTCCAGGTGCATGAAGGGTTCGAACACCAGTTGGGTCACCGTCCACGGGGAAGGGAGCCCTGTTGCAAAAACATACTGCGAGTATTCGAAACTCAACGAAGGCGAGCCGAGCCAGGCCAGTACGGAACTGCGCAATTCTCCGGGCTGGTACAGCGCGTACATCAGATTTTGCAGGGATGCGAACTGCATCAGTGGCATGTCCGTCATCGGTCGATACAACAGGCAAGGCCCCTGGCGATGATCGCGGGGGGCAATGATGAACATGTTGGTCACGGTGTCTGACTGACCGCTCAGGCGGCGAACGGGGGTAAACGCCAGTGGGCGGATGGTCACCGGATGCTCCTGCGACGGTTGATCGCCTGTGATGGCGTCCATCAACTGACGGATGCAGGCGTGACCCCGTTCATCGACGCCACCCAGATGTCGGAGTTTGCATTCCAGCGCCAGCAACGGCAGGAGTATGGGCAGTTGGCGCGTGTAGCGAGTCTTCTGTTCGGCAGCACGGACCGGGTCGTCGATAAGGTTGCGTTTCATCAGTTTCGGGTAGTGGAGGCCAATGTCGACCTGCTCTGCCAGGGCACTCAGGTAATCGACCGTCAGCCACGCCGGTAAGGCCCGGCCATCGTCGAAGTCGATGCTTGCCTGATACGGCGGGGTGTTTTGCAAGGCGAATTCACCCAGCGTCTCGCGAACCCGACTCAAGGGATTGGCGAGGGTGAAGCCAGCCGTTTCCATGCTGTCGGTCACGGTGATTCGCAAGCGGTCCAGCGGCAGGTCGGCGGCCCCCTCCGCGCGGGTATCGGCCAGTATTGCCTCCTGCATTTTTTGCTCGGCGTAGGGTTTGATTGCAGGAAGGTCATCGACCTTGAACGCGCCGTCCGCAGCCTCCTGACGCAACGCGCCGAGGTCGACCAGGTAGCGGCTGTAGGTTTGCAGGTCCGTCGCCGACGCCGCTTTCAACCAGTCTGGAATGGCCTTTTCCAACTGGTTGATCCGGTTTCGTTCCGGCGGGCTGAGTCGGTTGGTGTTCTGTGAGCCAGCCATGACCCGGGTGTCGAGGTGCTGACTGGCGGGATCCAGTGCCGCGATGGCGACCAATTGATTGGCCACGAGTGCCTGGGCAACAGCGTCGAAGATATTGCCGTCGGGTTCGATCAGGCGCCACTGCAGCGGTGGTTGTGGGTGTTCGGGATCGATACGTTCCGGCAGGGAGTCTCCCAGTTGTTCCAGTGAATCGAACGATTCATAGCCGTCGTCAATGGTGTGCAGCAGAATTCGCTGCCGTTTGCCGAGGGTTGCCGTGATGACCAGGGCGCCGGCGACAAGCGCATGCGTGACGGTGCTGCCATCGACCTGGTCGATGTCCATGATGCAGGCTCGCAGTCCGGTGAAATGATCGCTGGCGGTCGGGCGTTCGGCTTTGTCCGGGTACTGCGCGACAAAGCGCGCCAGCAGGCACGCGTCGCTATCCCAGCCACTGGCGGTCTGAACATCGACAGCCGAGCGCAGTTGGTCGGACAGTGCTCGCCAACGGGGCTGGTCCTGTTCGGTTTCATTCCAGTAATCCAGCTGGCGCTGCTGAAATGCGACGAACAGCAGAGGGGCATGTTCGTTCATCAATAAGGTGAGCTCATCCATGCTCACCGCCAGATGGAGCGGTGGATTGGAGAGGGGCATGCCTGTCAGGAAGTGTTCACCTTCGATGAACTCGGCGGTGGTCTTGTGCAGGCTTTGTTGTATCAGGACGTGGGTCAGCGTTTCGAAGTTGCAGGCTTCGACGGTCATCTGCGGCGCATCCATGTTGCGTACCGGTGTGGCGAGCAGGGTGTTATCCGGATCGAGGTGTTGGTCGGGGTAGCGTTCGCTCAATACTGTACGCAACAGTGTCGAGGCGATCTGATGCAGCGAATAGCCTTGACTGGCCATTTCGACCAGTCGGCTCTGTTTCAGCAAGGGAGGGGACACGTCGTGTGTCACTGCAGGTGTATTCACGGGCCTGTTCCATGGGTGAAGAAGGTAGCGGGATTGCTACTTCGATTCCGGTCCACGGTAAGCCGGGTTTTTGCCTATGCGGTGGTAGATAGATAAGGGCGCCGGCGACACGGTGCGGTACAGGGATAGCGCAAAAAAAGACCCGCGAAGGCGGGTCTTTTTCAATGGCTGGTTTCAAGTGCCGGACTTGATCCTGGTCCACGCCCGGGTCCGCGCCCGTTCTGCATCCCGTGGTAACGGTTGCAGGGTGTAGAGCGTGTTCATCGCCGCATCGGTCGGGTACAGATTCGGGTTGTTGCGAATCGCCGGGTCGACAAGTTCGGTGGCGTCCTTGTTCGGGTTCGGATAACCGACGAAGTCACTCACCGGCGCAATCACCTGTGGTTGCAGCAGGTAGTTGATGAAGGTGTAGGCGTCCTGCGGGTTCTTCGCGCCTTTGGGGATGGCGAGCATGTCGAACCAGATTGGCGCGCCTTCCTTCGGCAGGCGCATGTCCACCACCACGCCGTTCTTCGCTTCCCTGGCGCGGTTGGCGGCTTGCGAGAAGCTGCCCGAGTAACCGACCGCGACGCAGATGTCACCGTTGGCGATATCGGCCATGTACTTGGACGAATGGAAGTAGGTCACGTACGGGCGGATCTTCAACAGCAGCGCTTCAGCCTTGGCGTAGTCCGCCGGGTTCTTGCTGTTGGGATCCAGGCCGAGGTGTTGCAGGGCCAGCGGCAGGATTTCCGACGGCGAGTCGAGCAGGGCCACGCCGCACTGCTTGAGCTTGCTGATGTTCTCCTCTTTGAAGATCAGGTCCCAGCTGTCCACCGGCGCGTTGTCGCCCAGCGCTGCCTTGACCTTGGCCGGGTTGAAGCCGATCAGGATGGTGCCGTACATGTAAGGCACGGCGAATTTGTTGCCCGGATCGTTGGCCTCGATCAGCTTCATCAGTTTCGGGTCGAGGTGATTCCAGTTCGGCAACTGACTACGATCCAGCGGCTGGAATACCCCGGCCTCGATCTGCTTGGCGAGGAACACGTTGGACGGCACCACCACGTCGTAGCCCGAATTGCCGGTCAGCAGTTTGGCCTCCAGTGCTTCGTTGGTGTCGAAGATGTCGTAGACCAGTTTGGTCTGGCTGTTCTGCGCCTTGAAGTCTTCCAGTGCTTTGGGGGTGATGTAGTCGAACCAGTTGTAGACGCGCAGGGTGCGTTCCTCCGCGTGCGCCGCGCCGCTCAGCAGCGCTGCGCACAACGCCGGCGCGATGAGGTGCTTGAGTCTGCTCATTGTTCGAAACCTTCAAGCACGTTCACCGCGTTGATGCCGATTTCTTCCACCGCGTAGCCACCTTCCATGACGAACAGGGTCGGTTTGCCGAGAGCCGCGATGCGCTTGCCCATCGCCAGGTAATCGGGGCTGTCGAGCTTGAACTGCGAGATCGGGTCGTCCTTGAAGGTGTCGACGCCCAGCGACACGACGATGATGTCGGCGCCGTAGTTGTCGATCTCCTGGCAGGCCTGATCCAGCGCCGCGCTCCAGACATCCCAGCCGGAACCGGCCGGCAGCGGATAGTTGAAGTTGAAGCCTTCACCGGCGCCTTCGCCGCGCTCGTCTTCGTAGCCGAGGAAGAACGGGAACTCCGCTTCCGGGTGGCCGTGGATCGAGGTGAACAGCACGTCGCTACGCTCATAAAAAATCGATTGGGTGCCGTTGCCGTGGTGGTAGTCGACGTCGAGGATCGCGACCTTCTTGTGGCCCTGATCGAGGAAAGCCTGCGCGGCGATGGCGGCGTTGTTGAGGTAGCAATAACCGCCCATCAAATCGCCGGCGGCGTGGTGTCCCGGCGGACGGCACAGGGCGAAGGCGCCACGGGCGCCGCGCTGGATTTCCGCTTGTGCGGTCAGCGCCACTTGGGCTGCGCTGTAGGCGGCTTGCCAGGTACCGGCGGTGATCGGTGCGCCGCCGTCGAAGCTGTAATAGCCGAGCTGGCCGTGCAGGCTGGTCGGTTTGACCTGGCGCAAGGTGCGCGCCGGCCAGGTGTAAGGCAGCAAGTCGCCGTCGGTGTTGAATTCGGTCCAGCGCGCCCAGGCGCCTTTGAAGAAGTCGAGGTAGTCGCGGCTGTGGATGCGCTCGATCGGCCCGAGGCCGAAATCCTTCGGCGCCTCGACCGGGCCGAGGTTTTGATGTTTTACCCGTTGCAGCACGTGGTCGGCGCGCGACGGCATCTCGAAGCAAGGCTTGAGTTGCCCGTCGATCAATTCGCAGCGGCCATGGTGCAGGTGGTGATCGTCAGAGTAGATCGTCAGCATTTGTTGTTCTCCGCAGGGGCTGATTCGGTTGATCCCAGTGTTGCGGCGCGGAGCGAATCGGAGAACGGCCAGAGAGGCCAAAAGGGGATCGATGTGGCCAAAAATGCTGACCTGATATCGCCCCTGGACGGTTTAACCGTGTGGACGGAACTGACTCGGCGCCACGCCGCTCCAGCGCACGAACGCATGGCGGAAGCTCGCGGTTTCGCTGAAACCCAGGGTTTCGGCGATGCGGTAGATCGGCAACTGGTCCTCGCACAGCATCTGTTTGGCTCGCTCGAAACGCAGTTCGTCGAGCAGTTCCTGATAACTGCAGCCCATGTCCTTCAGGTGCCGGCGCAAGGTGCGCGGCGAGCAGTTCATCTGCTGCGCCAGACCTTCCAGCCCCGGTGCGGCGTTGAGTTGCGCGCTGAGCAACTGACGAATCCGCCCCAGCCACGCCTGACGACCGGTGAACTCGGTGTTCTGCTTGCGGCAGCGCTCGGCCATGGCCTGGTGGGTGATGATGTCGGCCAGCGGCAGCGGCTGGTCGAGCCAGCGCCGGTCGAAGGCGAAAGCATTGTCCTTGGCGCCGAAGTGCACAGGTGCCTTGAAGTGTTCGGCGTAGCTGTCACGATAATCTGGCGCGGTGTGCTCGAAGCGGGTGGCGAGCAGCGGTAGCGGATGACCGAGCAAGTCATCGCAGATGACTTTCAGCGACACCAGACAGAACTCGGCATTGAACACCGCCATTGCCGGGCTCTCGCGGTAATCGGCGGCGACGAACCAGACGCGCTCGCCGTCGTCTTCCAGGCTCAGTTCGAAAAGTGTTCCCAGCAGCGCCGGATAACGGATCGCCAGCCGCAAAGCGTCACCGAAGGTGGCACAGGTCAGCAGCGCGTAACCGAGGATGCCGTAGCAGGAAACATGCATGCGCCGGCCCAGTTCCAGGCCAATGTCGTGCTTGAGCGCGACCGCGTTGGCGCAGACCTGCATCTCCTGATTGGTGGTGATGCGGGTGTCGGCCCGGCTCAGATCCGCCGCGCTGATACCGCTGCCGGCCAGCAGCGCTTCGCTGGACAGGCCTTGATCCCTGAAGGTGTTGAGCACCAGGGCGACGGCGTTGAGGGTGGTGAGGTGGGAGTGGAGCATCGAGGACTTCCAGCCTTGGGGATACCGGAATAATGAGCAAATTGTGTGCCGCCAGCATGCCTGCATTAATCAAGCGATGGCCCGGTTAATAACTTGTCGATGTTGATAACTGAAGTTTTATTTTTCGGTTAAGTTGAAGTTATTGCTGTTGGCACTTGAAACTTAAAATAAAAACAATCATTCGACAACTGTCAAAGTTGACAGGTTTTTCGCGAAAACGCTGCCGTTCGTCAGTTATATTGGCTGATTGAAAACATTTTTTTATTTGTCGTGTTGATATTTGACTGCCAGTGGGTCTGTTGCTAGTTTCGATTGTAAGTGCACTTGTTGTTTTGAGGTTCCAATAAATTTCGGAGAACGGCTATGGATAACAATGGTTCGCAGGTCAACAACACCCGATCTTCAGCGGCTTCCCTGCCGAAGGGCATGATCAGAGGGCTTTTGGATGGTGGGAACTTTGCGCTACCTGGATTGCGCCTCGATAAAGAAGGCGTTGCTCTAGTGTTTGCTGACTATGACGGCCAAAGTTTCAAGAACAAAATCACGCTGCTGGTAAAACAAGAATACCTGGGCACGGAAGTTAAAATTCCGGAGCACGCACATTTCGAGATTACGACGGACGAGGTTTTGTATCTCGATGGGGTAGGGACAGTAAAGCTGGAGCGTGTAACGGGGTTTCCGTGGATGGCGTTCAAAGGTATCGTCAGTGTTGATTTCGACAATGGAAAAAGGAAGTTTGCGGGAAGTTTTGATTTGGCTGAAGAGTAATTGTTGGTGCAGGCTCTCCCTGGGGAGGGCCTGCTTGTTTCAGGCATCAGATCGCAGGTTTGTGTTACTCAGAGCAGTTCCCCGCACAAGTCCAGTTCCATCAACCGGCGAACCTGCGCGACATCCAGTCCTGCGCCGAGCAATGCATTCAACTTGCCGAATGCCGCCTCACGGGTCATCCCGCCGCCGGACAACACGCCAACCCCGCGCAGACGGCTGCCGGCTTCGTAGACATCCAGCTCCACACCGCCCTCATGGCACTGCGTAACCGCAACCACGACCACGCCGTTATTGCGCGCCCGATCAAGGCTGGCCAGGAACGCCGGGTTATCGCTCGGCCCGGTGCCGCTGCCGTAGCACTCCAGCACCAGACCCTGGATGCCGCTGTCGAGCAGGCCGTCGATGATCTCGGCGCCGATGCCCGGGAACAGCGGCAGCACGGCAACCCTGGCCAGTTGCTTCGGCTGGTTGTAGTTCAGCGCGGCCGGCAGGGAAGTGGCTTTCACGCCACCGCCCTGACGCTCCAGACGTTTGAACGGATGACGGCCGAAGCTGCGCACTTTTGCGCAACGGGTCGGGGCCAGCAGTTCGCCGTGGAAATACAGATGCACGCCCGGTGCCAGGCCCTGGCCGAGGGCGACCAGCGCGCCGCTGAGGTTTTCCCAGGCGTCGCTGTCGGTGACCCCGGCCGGCAGCATCGAGCCGGTGAAACACACACGGGCATGCAGGCCGAGCAACTGGAAACTCATGGCGGCGGCGCTGTAGGCCAGGGTGTCGGTGCCATGCAGGATCAGCACGCTGTCGCAGCCCTGCACATCAACGGCGTCGACCACCGCTTCACGCAGTTGCTGCCAGTAGGCTGGAGTCATGTTGGCGCTGTCGATCAGCGGCGACATCTCGCGAAAGCGCCACTGCGGTACCACCAGCTCAGGCTGGCTGTGCAGGTAGTCGCGCATCCGCGCTTCGAAACCGGAGGCCGGGGCCAGGCCATTGGCGCTGGCTTGCATGCCGATGGTGCCACCGGTGTACAGCACCATGACGTGCTGGGCGGCAGGGTAGGTCGAGGAATTCATGGGGAGTTCTCCTGAGCGAGGACAGCAGGCGGTCGAGCATGACGCCGACCGCTGCCTGTGTCACGCCGGGCGCAAGAGCTGCGCCCGGTTTTTACCCGATCAGCGTTGCGCTGCCGGGATGCCTTGCGGCTGAGTGTTGGCCTGGGTGTCGGCCGACGGATTGGCAGGCCAGGCTTTGAGGTCCAGATCCAGGTCGCTGAACTTGCTGGAGTCGAACACTGGTTGGTCGACGCCGGCGCGGCGCTGCGCATCGTAGTCGCGCATCACGCGCATGCCGACCTTGAACAGCATGGCCAGGGCCATCAGGTTGACGAAGGCCAGGCAGGTCATGGTGATGTCGGCGAAGGCGAACACGGTCGACAGATCCTGCATCGAACCCCAGACCACCAGGGCCAGTACCAGACCGCGGAACGTCATCAGCACAGCGCGGTTGCGGGTGAGGAATTGCAGGCTGTTTTCGCCCAGATAGTAGTTGTAGAGGATGCAAGTAAAGACGAACAGCGACAGCGCGACGCTGACGAACAGGCGGCCCCAGTCACCGACCACGGCGGCCAGCGAGTTCTGGGTCAGGACGATGCCGTCACCTTCGAACCCCGGGGTGTAGAAGCCCGACAGCAGGATCAGCAGCGCGGTGCAGGTGCAGATCACGAAAGTATCGAGGAACACGCTGAACGCCTGAACCACGCCTTGAGCGCCAGGGTGCTTCACGGCGGCCACGGCGGCGACGTTCGGCGCACTGCCCAGACCGGCTTCGTTGGCGAATACGCCACGCTTCACGCCCATGACGATGGCGCTGCCAAGCAGGCCGCCGAAAGCCGGGTCGAGGCCGAAGGCACTCTTGAAGATGGTTTCCAGCATGGCTGGCACGTGTTCGATCTGGGTGCCGATCACGTACAGGGTCACGCCGATGTAGGCCAGGGTCTTGATCGGTACCAGCAGGTCGGACACCGAGGCAATACGCTTGATGCCACCGATGAAGGTAATGGCCAGCAGCACAGCCAGGACGATGCCGGTGTGTTGCGGGTCAAAGGCAAAGGCGTTTTGCAGCGAGTGGGTCACGGTGTAGGACTGCAGGCCGATGAAGGCGAAGCCGTAGGTGACCAGCAGCAGAATCGAGAACACCACCGCCATGCCTTTGAGTTTCAGGCCGTGCTGGATGTAGTAAGCCGGACCGCCACGGTACAGGCCGTCGCCGTCGGCGCGCTTGTAGACCTGGGCCAGGGTGCATTCGAAGAAGCTGCTGGACATGCCGACCAGAGCGGTCACCCACATCCAGAACACCGCACCCGGACCACCGAGGGTCACGGCGATGCCGACACCGGCGATGTTGCCCGCACCGACGCGGCCGGCAAGGCTGAGCATCAGGGCCTGGAACGAACTGAGCTGCCCGGCGTTGCCTTTGAGGCTGTCGCGGAACACCGCGAACATGTGGAAGAAGTGGCGCAATTGAACGAAACGCGAGCGAATCGTGAAGTAGCTACCGAGCCCGACAATGAGCACGATCAGTACTTTCCCTGAGAGGAAGTCGTTGATGACTTCGAGCATGGATTTTTCCTCGCTGTTTATTGTGTAAGCAAATGCTGGATGGTCGGAAACATCGCGTTACACCGGTGTGCGCGCGGCACAACGGGCGAGGCGAGGGTTTCGTCCCGGATCCATATCGCGGGTTTGTTATTAGTTCGGGTTTCGCATGGGTTATGGCCTCGTTACCGACGACCGCTCACGCGAAGAGGGGCGGCACTATACCGATCAGTGCGGCGCCCGTCTGCACGGTTGTGGTGCAAGCGACGAAACGAAGCTTTGAAACACCCGACGTTACCGGCGTCGGGCTTGTCTGGGAGCCGGTTTGCGGCCAGCTTCCATACATACGGTTCTCAGGTTCAAACAGTTAAAAAAAAGGGCTCGGGGAATGCTCCCCAAGCCCTCAAAAGGTGAGAGGTGTCTAGTCCCTCGACCTGGTGAGCGGTGCTACAAGTAACGCGTCGGATCAGGCCTTCAGAGGCACCAGACGCGGAGCAATCATGTTTTCCGGGCGCAGGATGTCGGCGAGCATGGCTTCGTCGAGCAGACCTTCTTCGCGCACCAGTTCCAGCACGCCGCGGCCGCTTTCAAGGGCGATACGGGCGATGCGGGTGGCGTTTTTGTAGCCGATGTACGGGTTCAGTGCGGTGACCAGACCGATCGAGTGTTCGACCAGTTCACGGCAGCGCGCTTCGTTGGCGGTGATGCCGACGATGCAGTGCTCGCGCAGCATGTCCATGGCGCGTTGCAGCAGACGGATCGAGTCGAGGATCTTGAAAGCGATCAGCGGCTCCATCACGTTCAGTTGCAGTTGGCCGCCTTCGGCTGCCATGGTCAGCGCCAGATCGTTACCGATGACCTGGAAGGCCACCTGGTTCACGGCTTCCGGGATGACCGGGTTGACCTTGCCTGGCATGATCGAGCTGCCTGGCTGACGCGCCGGCAGGTTGATTTCGTTGATGCCGGTGCGCGGGCCGCTGGACAGCAGACGCAGGTCGTTGCAGATCTTCGACAGCTTGACCGCGGTGCGCTTGAGCATGCCGGAGAACAGCACGAAGGCGCCCATGTCGGAGGTGGCTTCGATCAGGTCGGCGGCTGGAACCAGCGGCTGACCGCTGATCAGCGCCAGACGCTTTACGGCCAGGGCCTGATAGCGCGGGTCGGCGTTGATGCCGGTGCCGATCGCGGTGCCGCCCAGGTTCACTTCGGTCAGGACTTCCGGAGCCAGTGTTTTGAGACGGGCCAGGTCTTCGCTCATGGTGGTGGCGAAGGCGCGGAACTCTTGACCCAAAGTCATCGGCACGGCGTCTTGCAGCTGGGTACGACCCATCTTCAGGACGTGGTTGAACTCTTCACCCTTGGCCGCGAATGCCTGAATCAGGCTGTCGAGGCTGGCCAGCAGCGCGTCGTGACCCAGCAGCAGACCCAGACGGATCGCGGTCGGGTAGGCGTCGTTGGTCGACTGCGCCATGTTCACGTCGTCGTTCGGGTGCAGGTACTGGTACTCGCCCTTCTGGTGACCCATCGCTTCCAGCGCGATGTTGGCGATCACTTCGTTGGCGTTCATGTTGGTGGAGGTACCGGCGCCACCTTGAATCATGTCGACCACGAACTCTTCGTGGAAATCACCGCGGATCAGACGTGCACAGGCTTCGCTGATGGCAGCGTGCTTGGCTTCGCTCAGGTGGCCCAGCTCACGGTTGGCGTCAGCGGCGGCCTGTTTGACCATCGCCAGACCGACAACCAGCTTCGGGTAGTGCGAAATCGGAACGCCCGAGAGGCGGAAGTTGTTCACCGCTCGCAGGGTCTGGATGCCGTAATACGCTTGAGCAGGGACTTCGAGGGCGCCAAGCAGGTCGTTTTCTGTGCGGAATGATGCAGCGGAGGACATGATAGAAATCATCTCGATATGGACCCGGTCTGTGCCGGAACGCTGCGAATGCTAGGCTTGTGGGAGTTTTTGGGCCAATGCTGTTAAACACTGCCCTATGCACATTCGGCATAATGCCCGTGTGACGCCGCGTGCGCGGCAGACGTGTGACCTGTTTTGGTGCGTGTCCGGGAGGACGTGATGAATCTGGAAAGCAAATGGCTCGAGGACTTCAGTGCTCTGGCCGCCACCCGCAGCTTCTCGCAGGCGGCCGAACGGCGCTTCGTGACCCAGCCGGCGTTCAGTCGGCGGATCCGCAGCCTGGAGGCAGCACTGGGCCTGACGCTGGTCAACCGCTCGCGTACGCCGGTCGAGCTGACAGCGGCGGGGCAACTGTTCCTGGTGACCGCGCGCACCGTGGTCGAGCAGCTCGGTGAAGTGCTGCGCCATCTTCATCATCTGGAAGGCGGGCAGGGCGAAGTGATCCAGGTCGCGGCGGCGCACTCGCTGGCCCTCGGTTTTTTCCCGCGCTGGATCGCGCAACTGCGCAACGAAGGCCTGAACATCGCCACGCGGCTGGTGGCGACCAACGTCGGCGACGCAGTGCACGCGCTGCGTGAAGGTGGCTGCGATCTGATGCTGGCCTTCTATGACCCGGACGCGGCCATGCAGATGGACCCGGAAATCTTCCCGTCGCTGCACCTGGGCCAGACCGAAATGCTTCCAGTGTGTGCGGCGGATGCCAACGGCAAACCGCTGTTCGATCTGGAAGGCGAGGGCAGTGTGCCGTTGCTGGCGTACAGCGCCGGGGCGTTTCTCGGGCGTTCGGTAAACGGTTTGCTGCGCCAGCGTCAGCTGCGCTTCACCACCATCTATGAAACCGCCATGGCTGACAGCCTTAAAAGCATGGCCCTGGAAGGCCTCGGCATTGCCTGGGTTCCGCAGTTGAGTGTGCGGAACGAACTGGCCCGGGGCGAACTGGTGATCTGCGGCGGTCCGCAATGGCATGTGCCACTGGAGATTCGCCTGTACCGCTGTGCGCTGGTGCGCAAGGCTAATGTGCGGTTGTTGTGGCGCAAGCTGGAAGGCGGTGCCGCACAATCTTCCTGAATGCGCTGGCGCTGACCTTTGAGTCAATAAAACCGGGGCTTTGGCTCATTTGACAGATGGTCGCAACGGGGGCTGTTTATTGCTTTCTTTGCGGTATACTGCGCGGCCTTCGGCCGGTTCGTCCGGCCATTTTTCCTACAACAAGCCACGCATCCTGCGTGGCTTGTTGTTTTTGACGCGCCTGCGGGCGCCCAGAGAGAAGAGGCGCGACGATGAGTGCACTGGTTGGCGTGATCATGGGCTCCAAGTCCGATTGGTCCACCCTTAGCCACACCGCCGATATGCTGGAAAAGCTCGGCATCCCTTACGAGGTCAAGGTGGTTTCCGCCCATCGCACCCCGGATCTGCTGTTCCAGTACGCCGAAGAGGCTGAAGGCCGCGGCATCGAGGTGATCATCGCCGGTGCCGGTGGCGCAGCCCACCTGCCAGGCATGTGTGCGGCCAAGACCCACCTGCCGGTGCTGGGCGTGCCGGTGCAGTCGGCCATGCTCTCGGGCGTCGACTCGCTGCTGTCGATCGTGCAGATGCCGGCCGGTATTCCGGTTGCCACTCTGGCCATCGGCAAGGCGGGCGCGATCAACGCCGCGCTTTTGTCGGCGAGCATTCTGGGCGCCAAGCATCCACAATTCCACGCGGTACTGAAGACCTTCCGTGCCGAGCAGACAGACAGCGTCCTGGACAATCCAGACCCACGTATTGCCTGAGGTTGTTGAGATGAAGATCGGTGTAATCGGTGGCGGCCAGTTGGGTCGCATGTTGGCCCTGGCGGGCACCCCGCTGGGCATGAACTTCGCTTTCCTCGACCCTGCGCCGGACGCTTGCGCCGCTGCGCTGGGCGAACACCTGCGGGCCGATTACGGCGATCAGGATCATCTGCGCCAATTGGCCGATGAAGTCGATCTGGTGACCTTCGAGTTCGAAAGCGTCCCGGCCGAAACCGTGGCCTTCCTTTCGCAATTCGTACCGGTCTACCCGAGTGCCGAAGCCCTGCGCATCGCTCGCGACCGCTGGTTCGAAAAGAGCATGTTCAAGGACCTGGGGATTCCGACCCCGGCATTCGCCGACATCCAGTCGCAAGCCGACCTTGATGCCGCCGTCGCTTCGATCGGTCTGCCGGCCGTGCTGAAAACCCGCACCCTGGGTTATGACGGCAAGGGCCAGAAAGTCCTGCGCAAGCCGGAAGACGTGGTCGGTACGTTCGCCGAACTGGGCAGCGTGCCTTGCCTGCTGGAAGGCTTCGTGCCATTCACCGGTGAAGTGTCGCTGATCGCCGTGCGCGCCCGCGATGGCGAGACCAGGTTCTATCCGCTGGTGCACAACACTCACGACAGCGGCATCCTCAAGCTGTCGGTCGCCAGCTCCGATCACCCGCTGCAGGCGCTGGCCGAAGACTATTCCAGCCGCGTGCTCAAGCAGCTGGATTATGTCGGCGTGATGGCGTTCGAGTTTTTTGAGGTCGACGGTGGCCTCAAGGCCAACGAAATCGCTCCGCGCGTGCACAACTCCGGGCACTGGACCACCGAAGGCGCCGAGTGCAGCCAGTTCGAAAACCATCTGCGAGCCGTTGCCGGTCTGCCGCTGGGTTCGACTGCCAAGGTCGGCGAGAGCGCGATGCTCAACTTCATCGGCGTCGTGCCGCCGGTGGAGAAAGTCATCGCCATCGATGATTGCCATCTGCATCACTACGGCAAGGCCTTCAAGGCCGGGCGCAAGGTCGGTCACGCCAATCTGCGCTGCAAGGACAAGGCGACTCTCGAGCAGCAGATCCTCAAGGTCGAAGCGCTGATCGCCGAGTAACGACAGTTTCATCTGGCAGCGGCGGAACCATTAAGGGGCCGCCGCTCTCTCATGGCAGGATGCCAAAGTCTGACTAGGCTTGGGCATATCTACTATTCAGAGGGAAATGCCATGGGAATTATCGGAACCATCTTTATCGGCCTCATCGTCGGCCTGCTGGCGCGGTTCCTGAAACCGGGCGATGACAGCATGGGCTGGATCATGACCATCCTGCTCGGTATCGGCGGTTCGCTGGCAGCCACTTACGGCGGCCAGGCCCTGGGCATCTATCAGGCGGGTCAGGGCGCAGGCTTCATCGGCGCGCTGGTCGGCGCGATCATCCTGCTGGTGATCTACGGCCTGATCAAAAAGAACTGATCCAAAGCGACAAAGCCCTCTCTGCCAATCCGGCGGGGAGGGCTAGAATGCTCGGCGATTCAGCGTTCCCTCCTTATTCGAGCATCCTTTACCGAGCACCTCCATGCGCCGTCTTCTATTGACTCTCCTTTTGCTGGGCAGCGGTCTGGCTCACGCCGGCGATCTGCCGGAAACCGACTGGCTGGAACTGATGCCCAAGTCGGATCAGAAAGCCCTTGAGGCCATGCCTGAAATCGACCACAACTCCCCGGAAGCCACCGGCACCTTCACCCAGAAAGGCGGGATGAAGCAGGCCAAGGGCTTGCCGGCGGTGATGTATTCGACCAAGACCGTGGCGTCGATGAACGACAAGCACATCCGTATCGGCGGTTATCCGGTGCCGCTGGAGTCCGACGCCAAGGGGCGCAGCACGTTGTTCTTCCTCGTGCCGTATCCGGGCGCGTGCATTCATGTGCCGCCACCGCCGCCGAATCAACTGGTGCTGGTGCGTTATCCAAAAGGCTTGAAGTTGGATGACATCTACACGCCGCTGTGGGTGACCGGCACGCTGAAGATCGAAAAGGTCAGCAATGACCTGGCCGATGCGGCGTATGCGCTGGACGCGGACAAGGTGCGGGTGGTGCAGGAATCGGATCTGTAATTGCGACCCGCAAAAAAAATCGCAGCCCCAGGGCTGCGATTTTTGTTTTCAGAGGGGCTGGCTACCGACGCTCACACCCAGGGTGTGGCTGGCATCCGGCGCCAGGTTCATCACATCGTTCATCACGTTCGCCGTCTCGATGCACAGCATGCGTTGCCAGCCGTCGTTATCCATGTCGCTGAGCGCGGCGGCGCGGTCGATCCACGGGTTCCAGATCACCGCCGTGCGTGAGCCGGTGGTGTTCAGCACGATGCGTCGTTCCCAGGCTGGGTCGATGATGCTCAATTGCGGTGGGGCGTCGAGGTAGATGCGGTCGGTTTCTGCGGCGAAACGCAGATCGCCTTGCTGGGTGTGAGTCTTCCAGTCATCCAGGGTCTCGATGTAGTCCAGGCCATCCACGCCTTCGACGCGCACGTTGCGCACATCGCTGACCGCAAAATAGCTGTGCAGCGCCTGACTGATGCTGACGGTTTCGGTGCCACGGTTGTGGCTGGTCAGGCTGATGTGCAACTGATCGTCGAGGCGCAGGGTCAGGGTCAGGTCGACCTGATGCGGCCATTCCGCAAAACCGCCCTCGGGGTAAGGCAGCTTGAATTCCACTTTCAGGCTTTCGCCTTCGGCTTCGATGCCGCCCAGTTCCCAATCCATCGCCCGGACAAATCCGTGGGCCCCGGCCGGTTCTTCGCTCGTGCGCATCGCCTGCACGCTCTGCGGGTTGCGGGCGAAGATGCCGAACCACGGCCAGCACACCGGCACGCCGGCGCGGATGCTCTTGCCGGTCTTGAACACGGCCTTGTCGTTCAGCCAGATCAGTGGCGGCTGGCCGTCTACCTGATAACTGAGGATGTGCGCGCCTTGCTGGGCCACCAGCACTTCGGCCTGACCGTGGCGGATGCGCCAGCAGTTCAGTTCATCCAGTTTCACGGCTTCAACGTTGGGCGTGTTCATGGGGCAACTCTCGATCAGCAACTTGGACGACTATCGACCGTGAAACGGCCGCGAGGTTTAACAGGCGCGCGGCGGAACCGAACGGGTGCGACCGCTGCCATCGATGGCAACGAACACGAACACGGCTTCGGTCACTTTACGCCACTCGCTGGACAGCGGGTCGTCGCTCCACACCTCGACCATCATCTGGATCGAGCTGCGGCCGATTTCCAGGGTCTGGGTATAAAAGGACAATTGCGCGCCGACAGCCACCGGCACCAGAAAAGCCATGCGGTCGATGGCGACGGTTGCGACACGGCCACCGGCGACGCGGCTGGCCATGGCAGTGCCTGCCAGGTCCATCTGCGCCACCAGCCAGCCGCCGAAAATATCGCCGAAGCCGTTGGTTTCGCGGGGAAGTGCGGTGATTTGCAGGGCCAGGTCGCCTTGCGGGATCGGATCTTCTTGTTCGAGCTCTATCATGCCTGGGGTGCCTCTGACCCGTGACTCTTCGTTGGGTATTGCTGGTGGTAGCCGTCTTCGGGAAAAACGATTCAGCACCGAACATACTACGTTCGTCACGTTTTCCATCAGGCGCCTAAGGAGAAACTCTGCGAAACCGGCTAATCCCGAGCAAGGGTCGGGCCAACGGCGTTTTCGCACAGCAACCCCTTACAAACCGGAGCAAGGTTGCGAGTATATCGGTCGGTAGACTCCGCGACGACCGTCCGGTTCTCATTTCGACCGGCAAATACGCGTCTCTATGTGCTTTTTCGAACAATTTGCTATGGTGCCGAACCTGCCCGAGCCACAGCCAGCGTTGTTGTGGCGGCAGATCCGACTATAAGAGAAGACCTTGCCATGACCACAGCGCCCTCGAGCCTCGCGCAGCCCGACCAACCCGCACGACCGTTGACCCGCAATGACTACAAGACTCTGTCGCTATCGGCCCTGGGGGGCGCGCTGGAGTTTTACGATTTCATCATCTTTGTGTTCTTTGCCACCGTGGTCGGCAAATTGTTCTTCCCGGCTGACATGCCCGAGTGGCTGCGCCTGATGCAGACCTTCGGCATCTTCGCCGCCGGTTACCTCGCGCGGCCGCTGGGCGGGATCGTGATGGCGCACTTCGGCGACCTGCTGGGGCGCAAGAAGATGTTCACCCTGAGCATTTTCATGATGGCCGTGCCGACCCTGATCATGGGCCTGCTGCCGACCTACGCGCAGATCGGCCTGTGGGCGCCGATCCTGTTGCTGTTGATGCGGGTGATCCAGGGCGCAGCGATTGGCGGTGAGGTTCCGGGGGCGTGGGTCTTCGTTTCCGAACACGTACCCGGCAAGCACATCGGCTATGCCTGCGGCACTCTGACCAGCGGCCTGACCGCTGGCATCCTGCTCGGCTCGCTGGTCGCCACTGCGATCAACAGCATCTATACGCCAACGGAAGTTTCGGATTACGCCTGGCGGATCCCGTTCCTGTTGGGTGGCGTGTTCGGCCTGTTCTCGGTCTACCTGCGTCGCTGGCTGCATGAAACTCCGGTGTTCGCCGAACTGCAACAGCGCAAGGCGCTGGCAGAAGAAGTGCCGCTGCGTGCAGTGCTGCGTGACCATCGCGGGGCCATCGCCGTGTCGATGCTGCTGACCTGGCTGCTGTCCGCCGGGATCGTCGTGGTGATCCTGATGACCCCGACCGTGCTGCAAACGGTCTATCACTTTTCGCCGACCACCGCGCTGCAATCCAACAGCCTTGCCATCGTCTTCTTGAGCTTTGGCTGCATCATTTCCGGCGCACTGGCGGATCGCTTCGGTGCCGGACGCGTATTCGTGGTCGGTTGCACGGCGCTGCTGGCCAGCTCCTGGACCTTCTATCACAGCCTCGCCGATCACCCGGACTGGCTGTTCCCGCTGTATGCGCTGACCGGACTGCTGGTCGGCACCATCGGCGCGGTGCCGTATGTGATGGTGAAAGCGTTCCCGCCGGTCGTGCGCTTCAGTGGTTTGTCCTTTTCTTATAACGTCGCTTACGCAATCTTCGGCGGCCTGACCCCGATGGTCGTCAGCCTGCTGCTGAAAGAAAGCGCGATGGGGCCTGCCTACTATGTAGCGGTGCTGTGCGGGATGGGGATCCTGGTCGGCGCGTGGTTGTGGAGCAAAGGTCGCTAAATTCCCCTCACGCTGATCGTTCCCACGCTCTGCGTGGGAATGCATCCCGTGACGCTCCGCGTCACGTCTTGAAGCGGACGCGGAGCGTCCATGGCGGCGTTCCCACGCAGAGCGTGGGAACGATCTGTCACGACATGCTGGCCTTTCATCCAATTGTCATATTTCAGCCATAGAGTGTTCACACGGCCTGCTGATACTTGGCTCCGACTTAACACACCCTATCTGCTAGGAGTAAGGCATGAAACTGAAGCGTTTGATGGCGGCAATGACTTTTGTCGCTGCTGGCGTTGCGACTGCCAACGCGGTTGCCGCTGTTGACCCTGCTATCCCGAGCTACACCAAGACCACTGGTGTGTCGGGCAACCTGTCCAGCGTCGGCTCCGATACCCTGGCCAACCTCATGACCCTCTGGGCTGAGAACTACAAAAAAGAATACCCGAACGTAAACATCCAGATTCAGGCTGCAGGCTCCGCCACTGCGCCACCTGCGCTGACTGAAGGCACCTCCAACCTGGGCCCGATGAGCCGCAAGATGAAGGACACCGAACTGGCGGCCTTCGAGCAGAAATACGGCTACAAGCCAACCGCTATCCCGGTTGCCGTGGACGCCCTGGCTGTATTCGTGCACAAGGACAACCCGATCCAGCACCTGACCATGGAACAGGTTGACGCGATCTTCTCGTCCACCCGTCTGTGCGGCGCCAAGACCGACGTGAAAACCTGGGGTGACCTGGGCGTGACCGGCGACCTGGCCAACAAGCCGGTTCAACTGTTCGGTCGTAACTCGGTATCCGGCACTTACGGCTACTTCAAGGAAGAAGCCCTGTGCAAAGGCGACTACAAGCCTAACGTCAACGAACAGCCAGGCTCGGCTTCGGTTGTGCAGTCGATCAGCTCCTCGCTGAACGGCATCGGTTACTCGGGCATCGGCTACAAGACCGCCAGCGTGAAAACCGTTGCTCTGTCGAAGAAAGGCAGCACTGACTTCATCGAAGACAGCGAAGAAAACGCCCTGAACGGCAAGTACCCGCTGTCGCGTTTCCTGTACGTATACGTCAACAAAGCCCCGAACAAGCCTCTGGCCCCGCTGGAAGCCGAGTTCGTGAAACTGGTTCTGTCGAAACAGGGTCAGGAAGTGGTCGTGAAAGACGGCTACATCCCACTGCCAGCCAAGGTTGCTGCAAAAGCACTGGCTGACCTGGGTCTGAAGGAAGGCGGCGCTGAAGTCGCAAAAAAGTAACAAACTGAGTCAGGGGTGAACCCCGCCTGACTCATGTGTGGGGCCCGGCCCGCAAGCGGCCCGGCCCCCACACTTCCCGAATTCTTCTATCCACTGCCAGTGCCCTGCTGGCGGCGGATTTGGTGCGTCACTGCATTGTCATCTTTCTGTCATACAGGATCGCTAGGGTGTGCGCATGAATGATCTGGCCAATTCCAAAATGACTACGAACCCTCCCAAGCGCATTGACTTCAATACGCCTGAGTTGCAACGCAAGCGCCGCATTCGCGCGCTCAAGGATCGCTTCACCCGCTGGTACGTCCTCGTCGGCGGCCTGGCGGTGCTGGCAGCCATCACCCTGATCTTCTTCTTCCTCGCCTATGTGGTTGCGCCGTTGTTCAAAGGTGCTGACCTGACCGCGAAAGATGCAATCACCCCGGCCTGGATGCAGGACGCCGGCAAGCCGCTGATGATTTCGCTCGAAGAGCAGAATCAGGTGGCCATGCGCGTTTCCGACAAGGGCCAGGCGCTGTTCTTCGACATCGACAGTGGCGCTGAATTGAAGCGCGTCGATCTGCCTTTGCCGGCAGGCACCAGTGTGACCTCCATCGGCGAAGACCAGCCGGGCCATCCGCTGGTGGCCGTGGGCCTGTCCAACGGTCAGGCGCTGGTGTTCCGTCACACCTATAAAGTCAGCTACCCGGAAGGCAAGAAAACCATCACCCCGGCGATCGAGTTCCCGTACGGCGAAGCGCCGATTGCGCTGAACGAGAGCGGCGGTGCACTGGAGCACGTCAGCCTCAACGCCACCGACTCGACCCTGATGCTGGTCGGCTCCACCGGTTCGCAACTCAATGTGCTGTCGCTGACCAGCGAAGAAAACATGATGACCGGCGAAGTCACCAACGAGCAGAAGCGTATCGATCTGCCGCAGATGACCGAGCCTGTGAAAAACATCTTCGTCGACCCGCGCCAGCAGTGGCTGTACGTGGTCAACGGGCGTGCCCAGGCCGACGTGTTCAGCCTGCGCGACAAGAGCCTCAACGGTCGCTACAAATTGCTGGAAAACGGCGAAGCCGAAGTCACCGCCGCCACCCAACTGGTGGGTGGCATCTCGCTGATCGTCGGCGATTCCAAGGGTGGCCTGGCCCAGTGGTTCATGGCTCGCGACACCGATGGCGAGCTGCGCCTGAAGCAGATCCGCACCTTCCAGATGGGCACCACGCCGATCGTTGAAATTACCGCTGAGGAGCGTCGCAAAGGCTTCCTGGCCCTGGACGCCAGCGGCAAGCTCGGCGTGTTCCACAGCACCGCGCATCGCACCCTGCTGGTCGATCAGGTGGTCGAAGGCCAGGGCCTGTTCGGTCTGTCGCCACGGGCCAACCGCGTGATCGTCGAAGCCGGCGGCAAGCTGCAACCGCTGCTGCTCGACAACCCGCACCCGGAAGTGTCGTGGAGCGCGCTGTGGAGCAAGGTCTGGTACGAGAACTACGACGAGCCTAAATACGTCTGGCAATCGACTGCGGCCAACACCGATTTCGAGCCGAAACTGAGCCTGTCGCCACTGACTTTCGGCACCCTGAAAGCCGCGTTCTACGCGATGCTGCTGGCTGCTCCGCTGGCCGTCGCCGCTGCGATCTACACCGCGTACTTCATGGCCCCGGGCATGCGCCGCAAGGTCAAGCCGGTGATCGAGCTGATGGAAGCGATGCCGACGGTGATCCTCGGCTTCTTCGCCGGTCTGTTCCTCGCACCGTATGTGGAAGGGCACCTGCCGGGTATCTTCAGCCTGCTGATGCTGCTGCCGATCGGCATTCTGCTCGCCGGGTTCACCTTCAGCCGCCTGCCTGAATCGATCCGCCTGAAAGTCCCGGACGGCTGGGAAAGTGCGCTGCTGATCCCGGTGATCCTGTTCGTGGGCTGGCTGTCGCTGTACATGAGCCCGTTCATGGAGAACTGGTTCTTCGGCGGTGACATGCGCCTGTGGATCTCCCACGACCTGGGCATCACCTACGACCAGCGCAACGCACTGGTGGTCGGTCTGGCCATGGGTTTCGCGGTGATCCCGAACATCTACTCGATCGCCGAAGACGCCGTGTTCAGCGTCCCGCGCGGCTTGACCCTGGGCTCGCTCGCCCTCGGTGCCACGCCGTGGCAGACCATGACTCGCGTGGTGATCCTGACCGCCAGCCCGGGCATCTTCTCGGCGCTGATGATCGGCATGGGCCGTGCGGTCGGCGAAACCATGATCGTGCTGATGGCCACCGGCAACACCCCGGTCATGGAAATGAACCTGTTCGAAGGCCTGCGCACCCTGGCCGCCAACGTCGCGGTGGAAATGCCGGAGTCGGAAGTCGGCGGCAGCCATTACCGCGTGCTGTTCCTCTCGGCGCTGGTGCTGCTGCTGTTCACCTTCATCATGAACACCCTCGCGGAACTGATTCGTCAGCGTCTGCGCAAGAAATACTCGTCGCTTTAAGAAAGGTAGAAGTCTGTGAAACAGAACTCCCTGAAAGGATGGTTCAAGAGCGGCGCCCCCGGCGTCTGGATCAGCGGTGGCGCGGTGTCCATCGCGGTCATCATGACCATTGGCCTGCTGGCGGTGATCGCCGTGCGCGGTCTGGGTCACTTCTGGCCGGCGGATCTGATCCACGCCAGCTATGACGTACCCGGCCAGGGCCAGCATCTGGTCGTGGGCGAAGTGGTGCAGAAAGAAGAAGTGCCGCGCGCCCGTCTGAAGAGCGCCGGCCTGCCGGTGCCTGACGAAGGTCCGGAATTCATGACCCGCGAGCTGATCAAGGTCGGCAACCGTGATCTGAACGGCAACGACTTCACCTGGATCGTCGGCGAGTGGCTGACCAACCAGACGAACCCGCCGGAGCTGATGGCGCTGGAGCGCCGTGAGTGGGGCAACTTCTACGGCTACCTGGTCAACGTCAAGCAGGACGGCAAGGTGATCGCCGAAGGTGAAGCGGCCTGGCCTGAGCTGCAAGCGCGGATCAACCGCGTGAATGGCCTCGCCGCGCAGCTCAAGTCGCTGGAAAAAACCGACATCGGCGCGATCAACGCCGGCCTCGAGCGCATCCGTCTGCACGGTCGCAAACTGGAACTGGAAGGCAAACTCGACGCCACCGCGCAAGCGGACATGGACGCCGAACGTGCCGAGCTGAACGCCCGCTATCAGGACGTCGAAGCCCGTCTGACCGATCTGCACGCACAGTTCAACCGCGACGCTTTGACCGCTCGCGATGCCAACGGCAAGGAAGTCGAAATCGGCCTGGGCAAAGTGGTTCACGCCTACCAGCCGAACGCCATGGGCACGATGACCAAGATCGGTTTCTACTTCAACAAGGTCTGGGAATTCCTCTCCGACGACCCCCGTGAAGCGAATACCGAAGGCGGGATTTTCCCGGCGATCTTCGGCACCGTGATGATGACTTTGATCATGGCGATGATCGTGACCCCGTTCGGCGTGCTGGCGGCGGTTTACCTGCGTGAATACGCCAAGCAGAACACCCTGACCCGGGTTATCCGGATTGCGGTGAACAACCTGGCGGGCGTTCCGGCGATTGTTTACGGCGTGTTCGGTCTGGGCTTCTTCGTCTACGTGCTGGGCGGTTCGCTCGACCGTCTGTTCTTCCCGGAAGCGCTGCCGGCACCGACCTTCGGTACGCCGGGCCTGCTCTGGGCGTCGCTGACCCTGGCACTGCTGGCGGTGCCGGTGGTGATCGTGGCCACTGAAGAAGGTCTGGCGCGGATCCCGCGGACCGTGCGCGAGGGCTCGCTGGCTCTCGGCGCGACCAAGGCTGAAACCCTGTGGAAGATCGTTCTGCCAATGGCCAGCCCGGCCATGATGACCGGCATGATCCTCGCCGTGGCCCGTGCCGCGGGTGAAGTGGCGCCGCTGATGCTGGTGGGTGTGGTGAAACTGGCGCCGTCGCTGCCGGTGGACGGCAACTACCCGTACCTGCACCTGGACCAGAAGATCATGCACCTGGGCTTCCACATCTACGACGTCGGCTTCCAGAGCCCGAACGTCGAAGCCGCACGACCGCTGGTGTACGCCACCGCGTTGCTGCTGGTGCTGGTGATTGCCGTGCTCAACCTGTCGGCAGTGTGGATTCGTAACCACCTGCGCGAGAAGTACAAGGCGCTGGACAGCTGATTTGCAGCACTGATTTCTATGTGGGAGCGAGCTTGCTCGCGAAGGCATCACCGCGGATTCACAGAGACACCGCGTTGCCTGAATCGCCAGCAGGCTGGCTCCCACAAAAAACGAACCGAATTTGTTAGCACAGGGGATCTCCCATGCAGCACGAAACACATACCCACGGCATCAACATGTCTGCCCTGGGCCGCGACAAGCAGAGCCTGAACCTCGAGCAGGAAACCGTGGCCATCGAAGTGCCGGGCCTGAGCCTGTTCTACGGCGATAAACAAGCGCTGTACGACGTCAGCATGAACATTCCGAAACAGCGCGTGACCGCCTTCATCGGCCCGTCCGGCTGCGGCAAGTCCACGCTGCTGCGTACCTTCAACCGCATGAACGACCTGGTGGACGGCTGCCGCGTCGAAGGCGCGATCAACCTGTACGGCAACAACATTTACCGCAAGGGCGAAGACGTGGCCGAGTTGCGTCGCCGGGTCGGCATGGTGTTCCAGAAGCCGAACCCGTTCCCCAAGACCATCTACGAAAACGTGGTCTACGGCCTGCGCATCCAGGGCATCAACAAGAAGCGCATCCTCGATGAAGCCGTCGAGTGGGCACTCAAGGGCGCGGCCCTGTGGGACGAAGTGAAAGACCGTCTGCATGACTCGGCCCTCGGCCTGTCCGGTGGTCAGCAACAGCGTCTGGTGATCGCCCGTACCATCGCGGTGGAACCGGAAGTGCTGCTGCTCGACGAACCGTGCTCGGCACTCGACCCGATCTCGACCCTGAAAGTCGAAGAGCTGATCTACGAGCTCAAATCCAAGTTCACCATCGTCATCGTGACCCACAACATGCAACAGGCAGCGCGGGTGTCCGACTACACGGCGTTCATGTACATGGGCAAACTGGTGGAATTCGGCGACACCGATACCCTGTTCACCAATCCGGCCAAGAAGCAGACCGAAGACTACATCACCGGTCGTTACGGCTAGCAGACACTGGTTGTCGCTCACTGAATTGACGCTCGCACCTTACCGGACGCTCCAAGGACGCCAACATGATTAGTAAAGAAGGCCTTACCCATCACATTTCCGCGCAGTTCAACGCCGAACTGGAAGAAGTGCGCAGCCACCTGCTGGCCATGGGCGGGCTGGTCGAGAAGCAGGTCAACGACGCGGTCACCGCGCTGATCGAGGCCGACTCGGGCCTGGCCCAGCAAGTGCGCGAGATCGACGACCAGATCAACCAGATGGAACGCAACATCGACGAAGAATGCCTGCGCATCCTGGCCCGTCGTCAGCCGGCGGCGTCCGACCTGCGTCTGATCATCAGCATCTCCAAGTCGGTGATCGACCTGGAGCGCATCGGCGACGAAGCGACCAAGATCGCCCGCCGCGCGATTCAGCTGTGCGAAGAGGGTGAAGCGCCACGCGGTTACGTCGAAGTGCGCCACATCGGCGACCAGGTGCGCAACATGGTGCGTGATGCGCTGGACGCCTTTGCCCGTTTCGACGCCGACTTGGCGTTGTCGGTGGCGCAGTACGACAAGATCATCGACCGCGAATACAAGACCGCCCTGCGCGAACTGGCGACCTACATGATGGAAGACCCGCGCTCTATCTCGCGGGTCTTGAGCATTATCTGGGTACTGCGTTCGCTGGAGCGGATCGGCGACCATGCGCGCAACATCTCGGAGCTGGTGATTTACCTGGTGCGCGGCACCGACGTGCGCCACATGGGCCTCAAGCGCATGAAGGAAGAAGTTGAAGGGACAAGTGGCGAAACCGCTAATGTTCCGGACGATGCTGACGATAAGTAAGATTGCCTGAGAAAAGCGCCCGGCCCTTTGGCCGGGCGTTTTTGTTTCTGCTTTCAGAAAGCGGATCCGAGTTGAAGAGCGAATTAAAAAGCAGCACCCGCGAACGAAAAGTCCCGGCGTGACTGAAGAGTTTTGGCAATGTGCCATCAGCCAGCGTTATGCTTGCCGGGATTTTAATAGGGGTGTTGGATGAGCAAGATCAGTGTGTTGGTCGTGGACGATGCATCGTTCATTCGTGACCTGGTGAAAAAGTGCCTGCGTAATTACTTCCCGGGGATCCGCGCCGAGGATGCCATCAACGGCAAGAAGGCTCAGGCCATGCTGGCCAAGGAAGCCTTCGACCTGGTGCTGTGCGACTGGGAAATGCCGGAAATGTCCGGCCTCGAACTGCTGACCTGGTGCCGTGAGCAGGACAACCTCAAGACCATGCCATTCATCATGGTCACCAGCCGGGGCGACAAGGAAAACGTCGTGCAGGCGATCCAGGCCGGCGTCACCGGATACGTCAGCAAGCCGTTCACCAACGAGCAACTGCTGACCAAGGTCAAGCAGGCCCTGAACAAGGTCGGCAAGCTCGACACCCTGATGAACAGCGCTCCGACCAAGATGAACTCGGCATTCGGCAACGACTCCCTGAGCGCGTTGACCGGCGGCAAGGCTGCCGTAGCCGGTTCCGCACCGACTGCTGCGGCCAACCCGTTTGCCAAGCCTGCCGCTGCGGCCCCGGCCCCTGCCGCTACGCCACAGCGCGGCCTGCTCAACAGCCCGCCCGTGAAAGCCCCGGCAGCCTCCAGCGCTCCGTCCGGCGGTCGCGGTCAGGGCCAACTGCGCCTGCCGAGCGGCACCCAGCAATGCGTGATCAAGGCCCTGAGCATCAAGGAAGCGCTGCTGGTGGTGAAACGCACCGACACCCTGCCACAGGTCCTCGACAGCGCCGTGCTGGACCTGGAGCAGGGCGACAACGCCGAAATCGCCCGCCTCAACGGCTACCTGCACGCCGTCGTCGCCCACGAGCCGAAACCCGACAGCGACTGGCTGCAACTGACCTTCCGCTTCGTCGACCAGGACGCGCAGAAGCTCGACTACATCTCCCGCCTGATCGCCCGCGGCACGGCGCAGAAGCACTTCGTTCCGGGCGCGTAATCTTCTTCCATGATCGTTGATCGTTCCCACGCTCCGCGTGGGAATGCCTCAAGGGACGCTCCGCGTCCCCCCACGCAAAGCGTGGGGACGATCATTCACGCCAATTTGAAACATCTGTCGACTAGCCTGGTCTGCTTCAGCTGCTAGGCTCATTCCCAGGCCTTTATCGACAGAACTTTTGCCCATGCCCCTGCGCCTGCTGTTTTTCTGTGGTCTGTTCATGGCCTCCACCTCGACTGTGGCCATGACGATCTACAAGTCCACCGATGCCAACGGAGTGGTTTCGTACAGCGACCGTCCGAGCAAAGGCTCCCAGGTGTTCGTGTTTCAGGACCGGATGGTCGAGCGTCTTGAGCGCCAGGTCTATCTCGACATCAAGAAGCAGAAGGGCGCGGACGTGGTGTTCGTGCGCAACGACCTGTATGCGCCGGTCGAGGTTGCGCTGGCGTTTACCGGGTTGAGCAACGTGCGTGGCGCGCCGGCGCAAACGATCCGCCGGGTGTTGCCGGCGCGCAGCAATACGCGGCTGGCGCTGCTGACGGCGGTGTCCGGCGGCAAGCCGCTGGTGTACACGCCGATGTTCCAGTATTCCCTCGGTGACCCGGCTGGCGCGGCTCAGGGCTATCGCTATCCGTTTCCGTGGCGGGGCGGGCCGTTCCGTCTGAGTCAGGGCGCCAATGGCGACTACAGCCATTTCGGGCCGAAGAACAAATACGCGATGGACATCGCCATGCCGGTCGGCACGCCGATCATCGCCGCGCGAGCCGGGGTGGTGGTGAAGACCGAGAATTCCCAGAACGGGCGCGGCACCGATCCGTCCGGCAACTTCGTGCGGATATTGCACGACGACGGCACGATGGGCGTGTACCTGCATCTCAAGCAAGGATCGGTGAGTGTGCGGGAAGGTCAGCGGGTGACGGTGGGCAGTCCGCTGGCGCTGTCCGGCAACACCGGCAACAGCAGCGGTCCGCACCTGCACTTTGTGGTGCAGCGCAATACCGGGATGGGGCTGGTGTCGATTCCGTATCAGTTCAACCAGCCGCTGGGGGCGTTGCCCAACTTTGCGTTGGGCAAGCAGTAAACCCCGTCAGTCGAGCATCAGTACCTTGGCCAGAATGATCTTCGGACCTTTCATCTTCTTGATGATGATCCGCAGGCCTTCGACTTCCAGCACTTCTTCCTCTTCCGGCACCCGTTTCAGGGTTTCGTAGATCAGCCCGGCGAGGGTTTCGGCTTCGATGTGGTCCAGGTCGATCCCCAGCAGGCGCTCGACCTTGAACAACGGCGTATCGCCTCGTACCAGCAACTTGCCCGGCTGGTAGGCGAGGATGCCGCGCTCGGCCTTGCGGTGTTCGTCCTGAATGTCGCCGACCAGCACTTCCAGCACGTCTTCCATGGTCAGGTAGCCGATGATGTTGCCGTCGGCTTCTTCCACCACGGCGAAGTGCGAGCCGCCCTTGCGGAACTGCTCCAGCAGCTGCGACAGCGGCATGTGCCGCGACACGCGCTCCAGCGGGCGGGTCAGCTCGGCGAGGTTGAACGACTCGGGAATGTGATCCAGCGCCGCCAGTTCCAGCAGCAGGTCCTTGATGTGCAGCAGGCCGACGAATTCCTTGCGCTCGCTGTCGTACACCGGGTAACGACTGAACTTATGGCGACGGAACATCGCCAGGATTTCTTTCAGCGGCGCGTTGAATTCGAGCGTAATCAGGTCTTCCCGGGAGTTGGCCCAGTCGACCACTTCCAGTTCGCCCATTTCCACCGCCGAGGCCAGTACGCGCATGCCCTGGTCGCTCGGGTCCTGGCCACGGCTGGAGTGCAGGATCAGTTTCAGTTCTTCACGGCTGTAATGGTGCTCGTGGTGCGGGCCGGGCTCACCTTGCCCCGCGATGCGCAGGATGGTGTTGGCGCTGGCGTTGAGCAGGTAGATCGCCGGGTACATGGCCCAGTAGAACAGGTACAGCGGCACCGCAGTCCACAGCGACAGCAGCTCGGGTTTGCGGATCGCCCAGGATTTGGGTGCGAGCTCGCCGACCACGATGTGCAGGTAGGAAATGATGAAGAACGCGGTGAAGAACGAGATGCCTTTGACGACTTCGGCCGACTGCACGCCGATTGCGCTCAGCAGCGGTTCGAGGATGTGCGCGAATGCCGGCTCGCCGACCCAGCCAAGGCCGAGGGAGGCGAGGGTGATACCGAGCTGGCACGCCGAGAGGTAAGCATCGAGCTGACTGTGCACCGTGCGCAGGATGTGCCCGCGCCAGCCGTGCTGCTCAGCGATCGCTTCGACCCGGGTCGAGCGCAGTTTGACCATGGCGAATTCCGCCGCAACGAAGAAGCCGTTGAGCAGAACCAGGATCAGAGCGAAAAGAATCATGCCGAAATCGGCGAATATTGTTGCGAGGGACAAGCCAGGGGAAGGGTCCATGATGGAGTTTTGCGGGTTCCGTGTGATTCGAAGAAAGAAAAATCCGCACCTGAAAAGGCAGGCGCAAGTCAGCCAATGTAGCGGCTGACCTGGCGATTGCCTAGTCCGGCATTACTCAGCGGCGCTGATGACCCGTGCCTGAGCGATCTGGGCCGGAGCGAAATGGCAGGTAAACGTGCTCCCGTGACCGGGCACACTGCTGATCTCCATCCGTGCGCGATGGCGCAGCAGTACGTGTTTGACGATGGCCAGACCCAGGCCCGTGCCGCCGGTGTTGGAGTTGCGGCTGGAGTCGACGCGGTAAAAGCGTTCGGTCAGGCGCGGCAGGTGTTTGCTGTCGATGCCGATCCCGGAATCCTGCACGCTGAGGTGTGCGCCTTGATCGTCGCCCCACCAGCGAATGCGGATATTGCCTTCGGCCGGCGTGTATTTGACGGCGTTGAACACCAGGTTGGAGAACGCACTGCGCAGTTCCGCCTCGCTGCCCTTGAGCAGAATGCGGGTGTCGGCTTCCAGGGTGATGTGCTGATTCTTTGAGCCGGACAACTGCTGCGCGTCGCTCTTGATCGACTGCAGCAAAGTGTCGATGTGCACCGGCTGATTGTCCGACGGGTAATCGGTGGCTTCCAGCTTGGCCAGCAGCAGCAGGTCGTTGAGCAGGGTTTGCATGCGGCCGCCCTGTTGTTGCATCTGCTGCAGCGCGCGGCTCCAGCGCGGATTCACTTCCTCGACGTTGTCGAGCAGGGTTTCCAGGTAGCCGCAGATCACCGTCAGCGGCGTGCGCAGCTCATGGGAGACGTTGGCGATGAAGTCCTTGCGCATCTGTTCCAGCTGATGGATGCGTGTGACGTCGCGCACCAGCATCAGGTGTTCGTTGTTGCCGTAGCGCGTGAGGTACATCTGAATGCGCACGCGATCATTGGTCGGCGAGGGGATTTCCAGCGGCTCGGCGTAGCTTTCCTGCTCGAAGTATTCCTTGAAGCGCGGATGACGAACCAGGTTGGTCACGGGTTGACCGCTGTCTTGTGGGGTCTTGAGGCCAAGCAAGGTCTCGGCGGCGCGGTTCCACCATTCCAGATTGCCGTCGCTGTCGAGCATGATCACCGCGTCTTTCAGCGCGGCGGTGGACTCCTGAACGCGGTCGATCACCGCTTGCAGGCGTCCGCGTACCCGTTGGTCGCGGCGTTGCAGATGGTAGATGCTGTCGAACACCTCGCCCCAGAGGCCGTAACCGTCGGGCGGTGCTTCATCGGGTTGGTGCAGGCGCAGCCATTCGTGCAGGCGCAGCAGTTGTTTGAGCGTCCAGGCCAGGTACAGGCCCAGGCCCGCTGCCAGACTCCAGCCGTAGTAGCCGGTGATCAGGCCGATTACCAGGCAGCCGGTGACCAGCAACAGCATGTGGCGAATCAGGGTGCCATGCCAGTTTTGGTTCACGGAAAATGCGGTCCTTGTCTGCGGGGCTGGCGCTCGGCTCAGGCTTTGGTGGAGAACCGGTAGCCGGTGCCGCGCACGGTTTGTACCAGGTTTTCGTAGGCGTCGCCGAGGGCCTTGCGCAGGCGCCGGATGTGCACGTCGACGGTGCGCTCTTCAACATAGACGTTGCCGCCCCAGACCTGGTCCAGCAACTGGCCGCGGGTGTAGGCGCGTTCCTGGTGGGTCATGAAGAATTGCAGCAGACGGTATTCGGTCGGGCCCATCTCGGCCGGACGGCCGTCGATGGTCACGCGGTGGCTGATCGGATCGAGCAGCAGGCCGCCGACCTCGATTGGCGCTTCGCCATCGGTCGGGCCGGCGCGACGCAGCACGGCCTTCAGGCGCGCCACCAGTTCGCGTGGGGAAAAAGGTTTGGTGATGTAGTCGTCGGCGCCGACTTCCAGACCCTGGATCTTGTTGTCCTCTTCACCTTTGGCGGTGAGCATGATGATCGGAATGTCACCGGTCAGCTCGTCACGCTTGAGGCGGCGGGCCAGTTCGATGCCGGAGGTGCCCGGCAGCATCCAGTCGAGCAGAATCAGGTCCGGCTTGCGATCGACGATGATGGCGTGCGCCTGCTGCGAGTTCTCTGCCTCGAGGCAGTCATAGCCGGCCATTTCCAACGCAACGGCGATCATTTCGCGAATGGGCGCTTCGTCGTCGACGATCAGAATGCTCCTGCCAACCATGCCTTAATCCTCTTGTCATTTAACTGTCTTGCGCCGCATTAGATAACGGAATTATTGCAGTCGTGTGACAGTATTTTAGTCCGGCGGCGATTGTGCAAATCCTGAACTAAGCTCTAAGTCCGAATCCTGACAACCACAAAAGAAGGTTTCCATGACTCAATTGACTGCTTCCTTTAAGGCTTTGCTGATGGCTGCCGCCCTGACTCTGCCTGTACTGGCGATGGCGGCCGAGCCGGCCATGATGAAGGACGGAATGATGGTCGACCACAAGGGCATGACGCTTTACACGTTCGACAAGGACAGTGGCGGCAAGTCGATGTGTAACGGCGATTGCGCCAAGAACTGGCCACCGATGATGGCTCCCGCAGGCGTCAAGGCCGAAGGCAAATGGACGGTGATCAAGCGCGATGACGGCATGATGCAGTACGCCTACGACGGCAAGCCGCTGTATACGTTCGTGAAGGATGAGAAGCCTGGAGAAATGAAGGGCGATGGCATGAAGGACGTGTGGCACGTGGTGCACGAGCACAAATAAACGCAACTCCCCTGTGGGAGCGGGCTTGCTCCCACAGGTTCTGTGGATCAGCGCAACGCGTAATCCAGCACGATCCCGACGAAAATCGCCAGCCCGGCCCAGTGGTTGTGCAGGAACGCCTTGAAGCAACGCATCCGGTCCCGGTCGCGGGTGTACCAGAACTCCCAGGCGTAGCACCCGGCAGCCACCAGCAGGCCGAGGTGGAACCAGATCCCCAGCTCGAACTTCGACCCCGCCAGCAGCAGACAGCCCAGTGACAATGCCTGCAAGGTCAGGATGATCACCCGGTCGGCATCGCCGAACAGGATCGCCGTGGATTTCACGCCGATTTTCAGGTCATCGTCGCGGTCGGTCATCGCGTAATAAGTGTCATAGCCCACCGTCCACAGCAGGTTGGCAATCCATAGCAGCCAGGCTGTGGCCGGCAGCTCACCGGTCTCGGCGGTGAACGCCATCGGCATCCCCCAGGAGAACGCCGCGCCCAGCACCACCTGCGGGTAATAGGTGTAGCGCTTCATGAACGGATAAGTGAACGCCAACGCCAGACCACCCAGCGACAGCCAGATTGTCGCGGCGTTGGTGCACAGCACCAGCAGGAAACTCACGCCCATCAGCAGCGCGAAGAACACCAGCGCTTCTTTCGAGCTGATCTTGCCGGCAGCGATAGGTCGCTGCGCAGTGCGTTTGACGTGGCCGTCGACCTTGCGGTCGGCCCAGTCGTTGATCACGCAGCCACCGGCGCGGGTCAATACCACGCCGAGGGCGAAAATCACGATATTGGCCAGCGATGGCGAGCCTTTACCGGCAATCCACAGGGCCCAGAGCGTCGGCCACAGCAGCAGATAAATGCCGATCGGCTTGTCCATCCGGGTCAGCTGGATGAAGTCCCAGGCGCGCGGGTTCAAGCGATTCAGGGATTTGAGCAGGCTTTGGTACATCAGCAGTTCTCCGGACGGGCGCGGACGGCTTCCCACAGCGCAGGCAGGAAAATCTCCGCCACCAGTACGCTCAAGGCGCCACGGTCGAAGCGCGAACGGCGGCCCCACAGGCCGGCAGCCCGGGAACCTTCGGGCAGCCAGTGTTCCGGGTAATGGCAGACTTCGATGGCGCGGCGCTGGAAGGCGTGGTCGCAGAACAGCAGTTCGCCCAGTGAACGGCTGCCCAGTTCATCCATGTGCAAGCCGTCGCCCTGCAAGGCGCTGCGTGACGCCACGCTGCGGGCGAACACCCAGGCCTCGCCATGCCCGCGCAGATAAACCTCGCGCACCCAGCCTTCACTGCCTTCGGCCAGATCCAGCGCCGCGCATTCGTCGTCACGCAGGGTCTGCCAGCCCTCGAACAGCGGCGTTATGCTGAAGCCGTCATCGGACAGGCGCGTCAGCCGGCGGGTCAGGGAACCTTCGTCGAACAGCCAGTCGAGCGTGGATGTGTCGGGGAGGGGTGTCAGTTCGCTTTGCGGGCGCCACAGCGGGTCGTTTGTGTGTTGCACAATGAGTCATTATTGGCAGCAAATGAGGCGGCGAGCTTACCATGGCGAGCCGCGAGTTTGAGTGATCCGGGTCGCCGCTGCGCCGAACAGGCTTGCATCTGCCCGGCCCGATCAGTACAAAACGCCCTGAGCCGGACGGCAGCGCGGCACCATCGACCGTCCGCGCCGGCTAAAGCCTGAACCCTGAGGAAGTACCTGAATGAAAAAGTGGCAATGTGTGGTCTGCGGCCTGATCTATGACGAAGCCAAAGGCTGGCCGGATGACGGTATTGCGCCGGGCACCCTGTGGCAGGACGTGCCGGAAGACTGGCTGTGCCCGGACTGCGGCGTCGGCAAGATGGACTTCGAAATGATCGAAATCAACTGAGAAAACATTGAGGAGTAGGGCATGAGCGCACCTGTCGTAATCGTTGGCACCGGGCTTGCGGGTTACAACCTGGCCCGCGAGTTTCGCAAACTCGATGGCGAAACCCCGTTGCTGCTGATTACTGCCGATGACGGTCGTTCCTACTCCAAGCCAATGCTGTCCACCGGCTTTGGCAAGAACAAGGACGCCGATGGCCTGAGCATGGCCGAACCGGGCGCCATGGCCGAGCAACTGAAGGCCGAAATCCGCACCCACACCCGCATCAGCGGCATCGACCCTGGCCACAAGCGGCTGTGGATCGGCGAGGAAGCGGTGAGCTATCGCGACCTGATCCTCGCCTGGGGCGCCGAAACCGTGCGGGTGCCGATCGAAGGCGATGGCGGGGATCTGGTGTTCCCGATCAACGATCTCGAAGACTACGCACGTTTTCGCGAGGCGGCGGCAGGCAAGCGTCGGGTGTTGCTGCTCGGCGCCGGGCTGATCGGCTGCGAGTTCGCCAATGACCTGATTCTGGGCGGCTACGAGGTGCAACTGGTTGCACCGTGCGAACAGGTGATGCCGACCCTGCTGCACCCCACTGCGGCGGCTGCGGTGCAGGCCGGGCTGGAAAGTCTCGGTGCGCGTTTTCACCTCGGCCCGGTGTTGACCCGTCTGCAAAAAGTGGCTGATGGGCTGGAAGCGCACCTGTCCGACGGCCAGGTCATCCCTTGCGATGTGGTGGTCTCGGCCATCGGCCTGCGTCCACGGATCGATCTGGCGGCGGCTGCCGGTATCCAGACCAATCGCGGCGTGGTGGTCGACCGTCATTTGCAGACCTCTCACGCCAATATTTACGCCCTGGGCGACTGCGCCGAGGTCGACGGGCTGAATCTTCTGTACGTCATGCCCCTCATGAGTTGTGCGCGAGCGCTGGCACAGACTCTGGCCGGCAACCCGACCGTGGTGAACTACGGGCCGATGCCGATCACCGTGAAAACGCCGGTTTGCCCGCTGGTGGTTTCGCCGCCACCACGGGGCCGCGAGGGTGTCTGGACGGTCGAAGGGCAGGGCGCCGACATCAAGGTGCTGTGCCACGACGCCGAAGGGCAATTGCTCGGTTATGCCCTGACCGGTGCGGCAGTGATGGAAAAACTCGCGCTGAACAAACAGCTTCCGGCCTTGCTGGCGTAAATACCGGTCGTTCTGTCGGAATCACCCCGCTTTTGCCCCCACAAAGGTCGCGTGGAGACTGGCGCCGCCCTTAACCGCGTGCCATCCTCACTCCCGTCTGCCGCAGAGTAGAGCCTGCGGCGCCTTGGGCGCTGTTCCAACGAGAACAGCACGGACATAACAACAAAAAACCGTCAAAGGGGCTTCACTAATGCGTAAACCAGAACTCGCCGCTGCAATCGCTGAAAAAGCAGATCTGACCAAAGAGCAGGCCAACCGCGTTCTCAACGCCGTTCTCGAAGAAATCACCGGCGCCCTGCACCGCAAGGACAGCGTCACGCTGGTGGGCTTCGGCACCTTCCTGCAACGCCACCGCGGTGCCCGCACCGGCAAAAACCCGCAAACCGGTGAACCGGTAAAGATCAAGGCCAGCAACACCGTTGCGTTCAAGCCAGGCAAATCGTTGAAAGACAGCGTCAATCCGTAATCCACAGCCCGCGTAGCGGGGGAGCGGAATAAAAAATGGGCATCTCGATTGCGGTCGGATGCCCATTTTTGTTGGCTGTTGACCAGCCGAACCGGACTTGGCAGATCGTAATGGCATTTGTCTTGGCCGGTTACCCGTAGGTGGCCAGCACCATTCTGGCGAACTCGTTCTTGCTTGGCTGGTGTCCATAAGATTTCAGGTATTTACGCCACTCGGACTCGAGTATGGGGCTTTCGTATTCGCCCTCCGTCGCCAGATGTGTGGCTGCATCGTCTATCAGGGCCTGGGTGTAATGTTTCGAGGATTTGTTTGCACTGGCCTCCGAAGTTGAAATGAACGGTCCCGCCACTGTGAGAAGCAAGCCGATACCCGTCAGCATTGAGAACTCCAGGGGGCCACCGTTCACCAGGCATCCAATACCAACGCAGCCTTCCGCTCGAACAGAGGTGCTGGTTGTGAGCGTCAGCATGACAACCAGAGCGCATCCAATCCCCGATATTGATTGTTTATTGTGTCTACCGCTCATGATGCTTTTAACGCTCCCTTTATTGATTACGGAATCCTTCGTGCAGCGATTGCACATGACAAGTGACTGGAGGGTGTTTGTGATGCCTTACCAGCTCCCGAAGGGGATGCCGTATTTTTCGATGTAGGTTTTGGACTCCGGTGAAAGAGGTAGCGCGTAGCGCCCTCCATTTTTCCCTTGATACGGCCCCTGCTTGACGATGCTCCCTTCAACCCGAGCAATCTCGACAGGCTTGAGACAAGGCCCACGCTGCCACACCTTGGCAATGCCGCCGGGCGCCAAGCCAATAGTTACGCGATCGCGGTAATCCGTGATCCATTTGCCATCCAGTCTGCAGTACGCCTTTTCCGGTTTGTGCATGATTTCCCGCGCAGATTCGGGAATCACAATGTAGGCCTCATAGGTTTGAGGCTCAGCCAGTGATTGCCATCGCACATAGATCAAGCGGGGAAGATCGGCACCAGTGACGTCACGTCCGCCGCCACTACCGGGGCTGTCAGGCCAGCCTGCGGGCTTGCCCTTGTTGTCGGCGGGTGTGTTCACCGAGGCAATCCCGGCTCCGGCGCGTTTGAACACACGTTCACGGATATCCACCACGTCGGCCGTTTCAATCCAGACCTCCATGTAGGCGGGTGCTCCGAAGCCGAGATACCAGGGCCGTTTGGTGATCGGTTGTGCATGACTTTGAGTGCAAAGCACCAATAACAATCCGAAGACGAACCCCGTGTGTTTTTTGACGGGCCGAGTGAATTTATTCATGGGGGTGCACCACTCGTTGTTTGTTCTTTGTTGGGCGGTTGATAAAAACAACGCTCCAGTCGCTGTTGTTGAAATCTTTGGCTGCGTTCCAGTGCGCAGATAGGTGGATATAGCGACTGCGTAACAAAGCCCGCTCTTTGATAGTCAGTCCTTCAACAGATGACTCACCCAAGGCGTAAGCCTGAAGTTTTTTGTGGATGGGTACTAACTCTGCGGGCAAATTTAGCGCTGGCCTGTCGGAAATCAGCTTGAGCGGCACCCCGGCTCTTATCGCAAGCTCACGCATGATGCGTAAATACACCAACGACAACTCACCGTGTACCGGGCGCTCAATCATGGCCGCAGCATAAACCCGCTTCTGGGGATCCGGTGTGGATCGGCCCCTTTCCAATCGTTGAATTACAGGGGTTTCCCAGAGTGCAACCCGCAGTTGATTGCCTGGAGCGTCATCTTCGATGACGCCTTTCGTATACCAGGCAAACGCCTCCTTTTCGGCAGCGACATAGGCTGCGCTACGAGTCGCTTCGTGGCTTCGGCTGATGGTGCTGGTGACCGGGCTGCTCAACAGAAGCTTCTCCCTGGCTCTGGGCAGATAACCACCTCCCAGATCCGAATGGACGCCGGGCAAAACCAGATCAATCTCACCCAGGCTGTTAAGGGCAAAGTTCTCGCGATGTTCATCACGGGCCACCAGGTGCACCACTTTGCTGGCGCAACCATCCGGCAACTTTAAGTTCAGCCCCGGATTTCTGCTGTTTGCACCTGTGAAATCGAGCAACCATGGATTGGCGATTGCCGCGACGGTATCAAACAGACCAATGAAATTGATGCCGATACTGGATTGTGAATCCCAGTCAAAGCTACTGACTAAGAAAGGAGAGCCCGCTGGCAACGCCTTTGCGAGAATGCTGCGTTTGCCTTTGAGCACTTCGTTTGCGAAGTGCCGTGCAGCGGCGGCGCCGCGACTGAAACCGAAAATATCGAACTCGATTTTTTCTATTAGCGCGTTGGGGTTGCTATCAATCAGTGATCGAATTTGCTCCATGATTTTTTCAGGGCTCTGCTCCACACGAGCCAGGACACCCGTTTCGCCTCGTCCGGTTGCCTGGGCGTAAAGTGAATCGCCTCCATCAGCTGTCGTACCAATGCCTTCGATGTATACGCGCAAGGACGCCTGTTTCGTTTTCTCCGGCAATACCTCGAAGGCATGGTCTGTATACAGCTCATGCAAACGCACAATGTTGCTCACATCATTGCCATAACTGTTATCCGGCGAGTTGCCATTTCCGTCATAGCCATAAGTGGCGCAGTGCTTCTGAATCTCTTCGGCCGCCTCCGCCAGATTGGCATCGGGCGCATAGCAAGCCGCGACCGTTTCGCTGTTGGCCTTGTTGTTTCCCGTCCCATCGAAAAACACGCCAATCCTCAACGTAATCCCGGCAGGCGTTTCATCCTCCAGCTCGACCTCTTCTTCCTCCTCTTCGAGCTCACTTTCGTCTGGTGACGGTTGCGAGGTGTTCGCCTGTCTCGTTGCCGGATTGCCCGTGCCCTGCGATACAAAACGCTTGGCAGATTCATCCCTGGATACCTCGCCGCCCGTCACAATCTCGGTACTGCTGAAAATCCCGCCCTCGTCGATCACGATGTGATGACCGCCCGCTTTCAGCGTGATGCTGGCGCCCGCATCCAGCACCACATTGGCACCGGCCTTGATCTGCACGTGCTGTCCTGCCTCGACGGCAATGACCTTGCCGACAGATGTCTGGCTGCTGCCCTGGATGCTTTCTTGTCGATCGCGTCCGACCTCCAGTCGACTGTCATGGAGGATCTGCCGCTCCATGTCGCGCTGGGCGCGCAGGTAAACCAGTTCCTGGCCGGCACGGTCTTCTAGCGTCAGTTCGTTGTAGCCGCCGGTATCGGGTGAGCTGCGACTGCGCAGCACGGTGCGGGTCTTGTGCTCGGGCAATCTGTAAGGCGCGGGCGTGAGTTTGTTGATCACACAACCGGTAATCAGTGGCTGATCGGGGTCGCCCTCCAGAAAGGTCACCACGACTTCCATTCCGACACGGGGAAGGGTCATTGCGCCAAAACCGTTTCCGGCCCAGTTCGACGACACTCGTACCCAACAACTGCTGCGTTCGCAGTTCAGCTCGGCCCGGTCCCAGTGGAATTCGATCTTTACGCGACCGAACTCATCGCAGTAGATCTCTTCACCTTTTGGCCCGGTTACCCGAGCCGTCTGGCTCACCAACGGAGGACGGCGCGCAGAGAGAGGCGGGCGAAAAACCACTTCGGCAGGTATGGCGCGGAAGCTGTTGCGATACCCCTGGGTAAAACCGTCTGCAGTAGTGGTTTCGTTTGTGGCGTGTTCCTCCAGAACTTGAGGTTGTCGCCCGGTGTGCGTGACTTCGAGTAATTGCCACATCCCGTTGCATTGCTTGCGGGGATGTTCAGTCAATTCGAACAGGTGGCCACAGCGCAGGGTTGGCTGGTTGCTCTGACCCTCGGCCGTTTCATAATCGGAGCGATGGCGTTCCAGGGCCTGACGGGCAAGTTGTTTGCCGCGCTTTTCGTTCTCGATCGCCAGCGGGTAGCGATAGTCCTCAAGTTCGGGGGTGAAATCGGCGACAAAGCGGGTTTCAAGCAACAGGTGCGGGCGCTTCAGGTCGTAGTCCCGACGGGTGACGCGGCTGGTACGTGTTCGGGCGTGCCAGGAAAACCGGTGGACCATCGGGTGCTCCGCCACCATCGCGCTGTCGTGCCGGTAGGTTGTTGCGTGCAATGTCGGCAGGAACACCGTGTCATCGGTGAACACCAGCAAATGCCTCTCCACAGAATGCTGGTGATGCCATGTGATGCCGTCTTCGGCGCACAGGCGCTGGATGAACTCGAAATCGCTTTCACCGTACTGGCTGCAGTACGCGCGTGGTGGCAAGGTCTGGACATGGAACCTGAACGCATCGGCAAGGATGCCGTGACGTTTGAGCACTTGGGTGATGATTTGCGGGACAGTCTGGTTCTGGAAAATCTGTTGATCGTGACTGAACTGCAAATAGTGGAGGACTGGAACCAGCGTCAGGCCATAGTGCGACAGGCGCTTTCCAGACTCGCCTGCCTGTACATCCTCGATGCACCCGTTAATACCTTCGCCATCCAGTCCGAAGCGCAGGAACGCCGGCTGACCAAGCAAAGGTTCCATGTCGAAATCATGAACCTCGCAGACGAGTTCTACCTTGATGGCGTAAAGCGTGCTGACGGCCTCGGAACCCTCGAAAGCCAACACCTTGAAGTCGTTGCGAACGGTGGGAATCTGCAGCGTAAAGCGCGCAGAACTGACAGCTCCAGACATACGCTTGTCCTTAAGCAGAGAGGGAAATTTGGCGTGATGTCGAAACCCTCCCTGGTCAGCGCACGCGAACATTGCCCGGCACGCTAACAAGGCGTGAAACAAATTTATGTAAGAAGAGTCCCTGGTTTAAGTCGGAACATTCCGCGTTGTAAAACAGCGCCAGGGTTGTGGGAAATGCCTGTGGGAAAGTGATTCAAGGTGATAAGGAAACCCTGCGATAGTCCTGTCTGTGCAGGTATTCCAACAATATTCAACATATGAATTGCCATCAATTTGATGGCACTTTTATTGTTTGCTGCTGTCGCCAGTCATTTGTTAATAGATGAGCGTGTATTTTCGGAATCGTCCTACTTCAAATTTTTTCCGTTTTTGTCATGCTTTCATCCGTATTTATGGAACGGGCGTGCTACTACTGTTGCTGGCTTTCACTGGGCGCTCTAGATCAATGCTTACGGGGCAGCAGGTCGAAAATGTGAAATATAAACCGATATCAGGGAAACCCCTGCGACATATAGGGGATCTCCTACACACCCCAATGAACACTTCGTCTTGTTGTTTAATCAGATGCTTGCTAGTGGCCATCATAGTGATTACGATGCGCCCACTTGAAAGAGCACGTACTCAATTGGATGAGTCTTCCCTCTGCTCTTCGATACTGTCCCGCGCCGCTGCAATTCCAATAGGCGCACGACCGTAATCCAAATAAAGGCCATGGATGTCCTACTCAAGCAAACTTTCCGCCCATTACCTCGAACTCGCTAAAGTCTCTGTTTCCAAAGAGAATTTTGCGGGCGAAGACGTTCGTTTCTCGAGCGAGTTCGAGGCGCTGGAAAGCGAGCTGGCCAAAGCCTCGTCGATGCACGAAAGCGGACAGATCGACTGGCTGAAAATTCGCGAAAACAGCGAAAACCTCCTGCGTACCCAATCCAAGGATTTGCGTGTCGGCGCCTGGCTGACCTGGTCGCTGTACCAGCGTGAATCCTTCCCCGGTCTGCTGGCCGGCCTCGGAATGCTGCACCACTTGTCGGAAAACAACTGGGCCGAAGTTCACCCGCTCAAACCCCGCACCCGGGCCGCCGCCATTGGCTGGCTGGTGCCGCGTCTGGAGCAGGTGATCACCGAGAACATCGCGATCAAGGAACAGCTGCCGATGTTCCGGCAGTTATCCGAGCATCTGTCCGGTCTCGACGCCGCCTGCACTGAGCATCTGGGCGATGATGCGCCGCTGCTGCTGCCGCTTTCCCGCCGCCTGAAAACCATGATCCAGCGCGCCGCCGACAATCAGCCGGCTCCCGGCGTGGTGGGCGCGGCGGTGGCACAGGTCAAACAGGCCGCCAGCCAGTTGCTGGCGCCCGGCGCGCCGATCGACAACGAGAAAGAAGCCCACAAGGCCCTGCGAGCCCAGCAGGAAAGTGCCCGCCCGTTGTGCGCCTGGTGGCTCAAGCAGAAAGCCACCGACCTGCGCGCCCTGCGCCTCAACCGTACCTTGCTGTGGATGACGATCGACGCGGTGCCCGAGCGCAACGCCGAGCAGATCACCGTGCTGCGCGGGTTGCCGGTCGACAAGCTCAAGCAGTATCAGGACCGTTTCGACCAGGGCAAATACGCCGACCTGCTGGTGGAGCTGGAGGCGAGCCTGGCGAAGGCGCCGTTCTGGTTCGATGGCCAGCGAATGGTCTGGGAATGTCTCCAGAACCTCAACGCCGAGCTGGCCATGCGCGAAGTGGAAATCCACTTCGCGCTTTTGATTCAGCGCCTGCCCGGCATCATCGAGCTGCGTTTCCATGACGGCGCGCCGTTCGCCGATCCGTCCACCCGGGCGTGGATCGCCGGCAACGTCATGCCGCACCTGCAAAGCGCCAGCGCGCCGCGCAAGGTCGAGACCGAAAACGTCGAAACCCAGCCTGCCTGGGAAAAAGCGCTGGAAGAAGTCCAGCCGATCCTGCGCAAGGAAGGCCTCAAGCCAGCGGTGCAGATCCTCAAGCAGGGCCTGCAATCGGCGCACGGCGGCCGCGAACGCTTCTTCTGGCAGTTCGCTCTCGCGCGGCTGTGCTTCCTGGCCAAGAAATACGAACTCGCCAAGAACCAGCTCGAAACCCTCGATCAGACATTACAGGACTCAGGCCTGCACGCCTGGGAGCCCGATCTTGCATTGGAAGTGCTGCACCTGCTGCACAGTTGCTGCGAGTTGCTGCCGCAGAACCATGCCGTACGTGAACGCAAGGAAGAGATTTATCGCAGGCTGTGCCACCTCGATCTCGAAGTGGTACTCGAATAGGCCCCAGGGCCACAACCGCAAGGAGAAAAGCCATGGCCAAAGAAGGCTCGGTAGCCCCCAAGGAACGCATCAACGTCACCTTCAAACCCGCCACCGGCGGTGCTCAGGAAGAGATTGAACTGCCGCTGAAGCTGCTGGCAATCGGTGACTACACCCACCGCAAGGACGATCGCAAGATCGAGGATCGCAAGCCGATCAGCATCGACAAGATGACCTTCGACGAAGTGCTGGCCAAGCAAGAGCTGGGTCTGACGCTGAGCGTGCCGAACCGTCTGCAGGAAGATGGCGAGGCCGACGAGCTGGCTGTGCAACTGCGCGTCAACTCCATGAAGGACTTCAACCCGGCCAGCCTGGTCGAGCAAGTGCCTGAGCTGAAAAAACTGATGGAACTGCGTGACGCGCTGGTGGCCCTCAAAGGCCCGCTGGGTAACGCACCTGCGTTCCGTAAAGCCATCGAAGGCGTGCTCGCCGACGATGAATCCCGCGGTCGCGTACTCGGTGAGCTGGGCCTGAACGCCGCAGCCCCGGACGCTTGAGACTCCAGCAGCCAAGGAAGCCAACACAATGAGCACTAGCGCAGCACAACAGAACGCCGCAGAAAACGGCGAATACAGCATCCTCGACAGCATCATCGCCGAAACCCGCCTGACGCCGGACGACGAAGCCTACGACATCGCCAAGCGCGGTGTGTCGGCGTTCATCGAAGAGCTGCTCAAGCCGCAGAACAACGGTGAGCCGGTCAAGAAAGCCATGGTTGACCGCATGATCGCCGAGATCGATGCCAAGCTCAGCCGTCAGATGGACGAAATCCTGCACCACCCGGACTTCCAGGCGCTGGAATCGTCGTGGCGTGGCCTGCAACTGCTGGTCGACCGCACCAACTTCCGTGAAAACATCAAGATCGAAATCCTCAACGTCTCCAAGGACGACCTGCTGGACGACTTCGAAGATTCGCCGGAAGTGATGCAGTCGGGCCTGTACAAGCACATCTACACCGCTGAATACGGCCAGTTCGGTGGTCAGCCGGTTGGCGCGATCATCGCCAACTACTACCTGTCCCCAAGCTCGCCGGACGTGAAGCTGATGCAGTACGTGTCCAGCGTAGCCTGCATGTCCCACGCGCCGTTCATCGCTGCTGCCGGCCCGAAATTCTTCGGTCTGGAAAGCTTCACCGGTCTGCCGGACCTGAAGGATCTGAAAGATCACTTCGAAGGCCCGCAATTCACCAAATGGCAGAGCTTCCGTACCTCGGAAGACTCCCGCTACGTTGGCCTGACCGTTCCGCGTTTCCTGCTGCGTAACCCGTACGACCCGGAAGAAAACCCGGTCAAGTCGTTCGTGTACAAGGAAAACGTTGCCAACAGCCACGAGCATTACCTGTGGGGCAACACCGCTTTCGCCTTCGGTACCAAGCTGACCGACAGCTTCGCCAAATTCCGCTGGTGCCCGAACATCATCGGCCCACAGAGCGGCGGCGCGGTCGAAGACCTGCCTCTGCACCACTTCGAAAGCATGGGCGAAATCGAAACCAAGATTCCTACCGAAGTTCTGGTTTCCGACCGTCGTGAATACGAACTGGCCGAGGAAGGCTTCATCTCCCTGACCATGCGTAAAGGCTCCGACAACGCGGCGTTCTTCTCCGCAAGCTCGGTGCAGAAGCCGAAGTTCTTCGGCATCAGCGCAGAAGGCAAGGCGGCAGAGCTGAACTACAAGCTCGGCACCCAGCTGCCGTACATGATGATCGTCAACCGCCTGGCTCACTACCTGAAAGTGCTGCAGCGCGAGCAACTCGGTTCGTGGAAAGAGCGTACCGACCTCGAGCTGGAACTGAACAAGTGGATCCGCCAGTACGTGGCCGACCAGGAAAACCCGAGCGCCGAAGTGCGTGGCCGTCGTCCGCTGCGCGCTGCGCAAGTGATCGTCAGCGACGTTGAAGGCGAGCCGGGCTGGTACCGCGTCAGCCTGAACGTGCGCCCGCACTTCAAGTACATGGGTGCCGATTTCACCCTGTCGCTGGTTGGCAAGCTGGACAAAGAGTAAGAGCGACTCATGGACGGATACGGCAGCCTTTTCGAACGCCTCAACGGCGACGCGGAACTACGCAAGGGCAAGAGCCTCGAGGCTTCTGCCATGGCGTCGGTGGCTGCCCATCTGGCCAAAATGCTCAGCACCCGGGCCGGCAGCGTGCAAACGCTGTCCGACTACGGGTTGCCCGATCTCAATGACATGCGCCTGAGCCTGCACGACTCCCTGAGTCAGGCCCGCCTGGCCATCGAAAGCTTCATCGAAGCCTACGAACCGCGCCTGAGCAACGTGCGTGTCATTTCCCTGCCGCGTGACCACGACCAGCTTCGCCTGGCCTTCAGCATCGAAGGCCTGCTGGAAGTCGAGGGTTTCAAGCGTCAGGTGAGTTTCGCCGCGCGCCTGGATGGCAGCGGTCAAGTGAAGGTCAACTAAGGAGAATCCCGATGTCTGGCAAACCTGCAGCACGCGTATCCGACCCCACTGCTTGCCCGCTCCCCGGCCACGGCACCAACCCGATCGCCGCCGGTTCTGGCGACGTGTTCTTCGACGGCCTCCCGGCCGCTCGCCAGGGCGATGCCTCGGCGTGTGGTGGTGCGTTGGTCGGCGACCTTGCGACCACGGTTCTGATCAACGGCAAGCCGGCTGCCACCGTTGGTTCGGTTGGTTCTCATGGCAACAAGGTCACTGCCGGCTCCGGGACGGTGATTATCGGCAATTCGCATTCGCCGGCGCCGTTTGTGCCGCCATTGCCGTTGATTCTTCCTGGTTTTGATGAGCAGTTCGCCCTTACCGACGAGTCTGGCGCCCCGATGGCTGACCGCCGATATCTCATCGTTCGGCAAGATGGATCGCAGGAAGAGGGTGTTACCAACGCAAAAGGATTCACTCATCGGCTATCTCGCCACGAAAGTGCAGAGACAGTTGAAATCTATGTCGCAAAGGGAGATTGATAGATGGGCGCTGACGTCATCAATACTTCAAGTGGTACTTTTTCGAAAGTTGCAACGATGAGCAGTACCCCAACCAAGGACCTCACGCCTAAGCCTATCGTTGTTGAACAAGGTCTGACGGTATTCCTGGGTGGGGCTGGAATGATCGGTGCTTACAACGCGGATATGGTTGCAGCACTCAAGGAAGCCGGCATTCCCAATGCTGTATTTGGTAACTACTCATCTCTCACGGCAGGGCTGGATAAACATGTCCCAGACATGGTGGACATGCTCAGCGATGCGGCCTCTGTCGTTTTATATAATCAAGATGAAAGTGATCCGGTCATATTTGAATATGGCGAGCTGCAGAAGTGCACTTATGGTGGTGAGTACATAGAGAAGAAATATCTCTATGGCTTGATTACGATCAAAAGTAATAGCGTTGTGGAGTGTACGCCCACCAGCGATATTCTAGCCGTGAAAATTAGTCGCGATGTTTCGAAAATAAAGGCAACGGAATTTCCTCTCGAATCAATGGAAATTACAAAACCATTACCCAAGGTCGGGCAGTTCAATATAGTCGGATACTCTTGGGGGTCCGTAATCGCAGCGCGAACGGCAATGTATTACGCGCGCTCGGGCGTAAAGGTTGATCACGTTGTCCTCATCGGTGCTCCGATTAATAAAAGCCTGAAGGATGCAGTGAGCAGTCACGAAAATATAGGTAAGGCAATAATCATAAACCTGCAGGACAAGGGCGATCCTATTTACGCCGGCATGACTGACAAGGAGTTGGTGGACTCTGCATTGGAACTGGGTAAGCAGATGCCTACGGCGGAGGGGCACTTTTACTACTCCGGAGACACGGCTGACGGGAAGGCCAGACGGCGTGAGCTTGCGAAGCTCCTTTACTCAAAGGGTCTTCGTTAAATGTTTCGAATTTTCTATTTTTTGATATCAGCTCTGTTGCTGCTGATGTCGCTCACCGAGCCTCAGAGTAAATGGTCGGTGGGTGGCGTTGAGTTGTATGGGTATTTTTTCGTTTTTTGTATTGTTGTTTATGTTCCATTGATGGTCGCTGCCTTATTTTTTTTTACAAGGTCGTTGGTTGTGATCGTTAGAACAAGAAATCTGCGAAATGGGGTCATGCCTTTGGCTACGGCTTTTACAGGTGCGATCGCCCTCTATGAATTTAACTATTGGGTGTTCAATGTTATTTACTGACTCGAAAAATATGAGGCTGTGCGGAGAATGGGGACTGTCCCCGATGTCACACCCGAGTTTCGCGGAGAGATGATTGTTTATCCAGACTCTGAAGGCTGGGAAAGTTGGATAGTTTCAGAGTGTCGTTGATGCCTGATTTAAAAGCGGCCTCGCTACCTGAGAAAGTTGGAGAGCGGTATTCATGAACGCAATGAGTTTGCAGGGGTATCTGGCCGGTGTTGCTGACAGTGATCTGTTTGGCTGCCTGGCCATGTTGAGCTTGTTATTGCTCCTGACTGCCTCACATCGGGCGGCTCGAAATTCACGTCTTCACCGCGCACTAACGCTCTCGGTTTTGGCTGCTGTTGTAGCTATCCATGGCCTTGGATCGTGGTACGGAAATCTGAGACCAGCATGAGCAACTACTACCGTATCGCCATGTGCCTGTTTGTCCATGCCTTCGGATGTGTGGCCTACGTATTTTTGAATAATGCAGTAGTGCACGCCTACAAGCATCTGAACGGTGGGTTCACCACCCGTGGGGTCGCCATCGGTATTGCCAGCTACGCGATGTTTTACATTTTTCTCGGTGTCAATTTTATTGCTGCGCTGATTCCAAGCCTCGTTGCCAAGCTGGTGATTCTGAGCCTTATGGTGAGCTTCATCCTGCTTTGGATGCTCCCCGACAACCCATTGAGAGCCTTGTTTTATGGCGTGGCTCAAGGTTGCGTCACCTTGCTTGCAATCCTCGCTTCTCAAGTCATTGAGTTGCGCTGGGTATCAAAAAACATCGCTGGACGCATCCAGCCGAACCAGCCTGAGAGTGCCATCCAATGATCAGGTCAGGTATCGAGAGTAATCCGCAGGACAGTTATTCCATGAGTTCCACTACCAGGCAGGTAACCCGTGTCCTTTAACCACTACTACCAAAGCGAACTCACCGCACTGCGCCAACTGGGCCGCCGTTTCGCCGAGCGTAGTCCGGCACTGGCGCCGTTCCTGGGGCAGGCCGGGCGGGATCCGGATGTGGAGCGGTTGCTGGAAGGCTTTGCGTTTTTGACCGGGCGGCTGCGCCAGAAGCTCGATGACGAGTTGCCGGAGCTCAGCCATTCCCTGATGCAGTTGCTGTGGCCGAACTACATGCGCCCGCTGCCGGCGTTCAGCATTCTGCAGTTCGATCCGCTCAAGCGTTCCGGGCCGGCGCTGAAGGTCGAGCGCGATACGCCGATTGAAAGCGTGCCGATCGAAGACGTGCGTTGCCGTTTCCGCACCTGCTATCCGACCGAAGTCATGGCGCTGGATCTGGCTGCGCTCAACTACTCGGTGAAGGGCGACGGTTCGCTGCTCAGCCTGCGCCTGGAGATGAGCGCCGACGGCCACCTCGGCGAGCTGGAGCTGAGCAAGCTGCGTCTGCACTTTGCCGGCGAGCGCTACATCAGCCAGATGCTCTACCTGAGCCTGCTGCGCAACCTCGACGGCATCGAACTGATCCCCCTCGACGGCGCCGGCAAGCCCATCGATGGCGTGAGCGGCAAGCCGATGGCGTTCAAGATTCCGGGTGACCGGGTCAAGCCAGTGGGTTTTGCCGAAGAAGAAGCGTTGATCCCGTATCCGCTGAACACCTTCCGCGGCTATCGCTACCTGCAGGAATACTTCGCTTTCCAGGACAAGTTCCTGTTCGTCGATGTCCACGGTCTGGACATCCTCAAGGCGCTGCCGGAAGACACCCTCAAGCAAATGCGCGGCCTGGAATTGCGCTTCGACATCCGCAAGAGCGGGATCATGCGCATGCGTCCGACGACGGATAACGTAAAGCTGTTCTGCACGCCGATCGTCAACCTGTTCAAGCACGACGCACTGCCGATCCGCCTCGACGGCAAACAGGACGAATACCTGCTGCTGCCGGCCGAATACGATCTGGAAAACTGCGGCGTGTTCTCGGTGGAAACCGTGACCGGCTGGAAGCCCGGCGGCCTCGGATATCAGGAGTACGTGCCGTTCGAATCCTTCGAGCATGACCCGAGTTTCGACGTGCCCAACAGCCGTCCGCATTACAGCATCCGCCAGCGTTCGTCGTTGCTGCACGACGGTCTCGACACCTACCTGAGCTTCGGCATCCGCCACACCGAAGCCCACGAAACCCTGTCGATCGAGCTGGTCTGCACCAACCAGAACCTGCCGCGCAAACTCAAGCTCGGGCAGATCTGCATGGCCTGCGAAGAGACCCCGGAGTTTCTGAGTTTCCGCAACATCACCCCGGCCACTTCCAGTTTCGCGCCGCCGCTGAACCGTGACTTCCTGTGGAAGCTGATCAGCAACATGTCGCTCAACTATCTGTCGCTGGCCGACGTCAATGCACTGAAGGTGATTCTCGAAACCTACGACCTGCCGCGCTACTACGACCAGCACGCGGAGAAGGTCAGCAAGCGCCTGCTCGGCGGCCTCAAGCACATCAAGCATCACCACGTGGACCGGTTGCACCGTGGTCTGCCGGTGCGCGGTCTGCGCACCGAACTGACCATCGACCCGGAAGGGTATATCGGTGAGGGCGACCTGTTCGTCTTCGCCTCGGTTCTCAACGAGTTTTTCGCGCTTTACGCCAGTCTCAATTCATTCCACGAGCTGCGGGTAAAAAGCACACAGGGAGAGGTGTACCAATGGACACCACGTATGGGCCTGCAGCCCCTGCTTTAAGCGGGCTGACGAAGGTAATACGCGAGTACTCGCTGTTTCAGGCCGTGCTGCTGGTGATCGACCGGCTGCGCGATGCGCACCCGTACCTGAGCGAAGACGACCTGTACGACCAGCTGGAATTCCAGGCCAACCCGAGCCTCGGGTTTCCGCGCAGCGATGTCGATCGCGTGGAGTTTTTCGAAGAGCACGGGCAGATGCGCGCGCGTCTGCGCTTCAACCTGATCGGTTTGGTCGGTTCCGGCTCGCCGCTGCCGGCGTTCTATGGCGAGCAAGCCCTGGGCGACAGCGAAGACGGCAACCCGACGCGCAATTTCCTCGACCTGTTCCACCATCGCCTGCAACGACTGATGCTGCCGATCTGGCGCAAGTATCGCTATCGCGCGAGCTTCCAGAGCGGCGCGGTCGACCCGTTCTCCTCGCACCTGTTTGCCCTGATCGGCCTAGGTGGCGACGAGATCCGCAAGGCCAAGGAGCTGAACTGGAAACGCCTGCTGCCGTACCTCGGCCTGCTCAGTCTGCGGGCGCACTCGGCGGCGCTGATCGAAGCGGTGCTGCGTTACTACTTCAAACACGAAGACCTGGTCATCGAGCAGTGCATCGAGCGCCGCGTGGAAATTCTCGAAGAACAGCGCAACCGCCTCGGCTTCGCCAACAGCGTGCTGGGTGAAGACCTGGTGCTGGGCGAACAGGTGCGCGATCGCAGCGGCAAATTCCGCATTCACATCACCGAACTCGACTGGGAGCGATTCCACGAATTCCTGCCCATCGGTTTCGGTTACCAGCCGCTCTGCGCGCTGGTTCGGTTCACCTTGCGTGACCCGCTCGATTACGACATTCGCCTGGTGCTGCGTCCGGAAGAAATCCGCGAACTGCGCATTGGCGAGAAGAACGACTGTCGCCTGGGGTGGACCAGTTGGCTGGGCTGCGAGAAAGCAGACGGCGTGGTGACTCTGGGCAGCAAAATTCATTAAGGACGTGAGCCATGATCAACGTAGACCTGCAACAACTCATCCAGGCGCTGGACGCCGAAACCCGTCGCGATCTGGAGCGTTCGGCCGAGCGCTGTGTCGCCCGTGGCGGCAGCAAGATTCTGGTCGAAGACTTGCTGCTCGGCCTGCTGGAGCGCCCGAACGGTCTGCTCTCCCGCGCGCTGCAGGATGCCGACGTTGATGCCGGCGAACTGAGCGCCGCGCTGCAATCGCGGGTCGAGCACAGTGCTTCGCGCAACCCGGTGTTCGCCCCGGAGCTGGTGCAGTGGCTGCAGGACGCGCTGCTGGTGGCCAACCTTGAACTGGGCCAGACCTCGGTCGAAGACGCGGCGCTGATCCTCGCGCTGCTGCGTAATCCGATGCGCTACGCCGGCAGCCGCTACCAGCCGTTGCTCGCCAGACTGAACATCGATCGGCTGAAAGAATTCGCCCTGTCGCAACAGCCTCAGGCCGCGGCCAACGGCAAACCGGCCGCCCAGGGCGAATCCCTTTTGGAGCGCTTCACCCACAACCTGACCCAACAGGCCCGCGACGGCAAACTTGACCCGGTGCTGTGCCGCGATGGCGCGATCCGCCAGATGGTCGACATCCTCGCCCGTCGCCGCAAGAACAACCCGATCGTGGTCGGTGAAGCCGGTGTCGGTAAAACCGCCATCGTCGAAGGACTGGCCTCGCGCATCGCGGCCGGTGAAGTGCCGCAAGTGCTCAAGGGCGTTGAACTGCTGTCGCTGGACATGGGCCTGTTGCAGGCTGGCGCCAGCGTCAAAGGTGAATTCGAGCGTCGTCTCAAAGGCGTGATCGACGAGGTCAAGGCCTCGCCGAAGCCGATCATCCTGTTCATCGACGAAGCCCACACCTTGATCGGCGCGGGCGGCAATGCCGGCGGTTCCGACGCGGCCAACCTGCTAAAACCGGCGCTGGCTCGCGGTGAGCTGCGCACCATCGCCGCCACCACTTGGGCCGAGTACAAGAAATACTTCGAGAAAGACCCGGCGCTGGCCCGTCGTTTCCAGCCGGTTCAACTGCACGAACCGACCGTGAGCGAAGCCGTCACCATCCTGCGTGGCCTGGCGCAGGTTTACGAGAAGAGCCACGGCATCTACTTGCGCGATGACGCGGTGGTCTCGGCAGCGGAACTGTCCGCCCGTTACCTTGCCGGTCGGCAACTGCCGGACAAGGCTGTCGACGTCCTCGACACCGCGTGTGCCCGCGTTCGCATCAGCCTCGCTGCTGCCCCGGAAAGCCTGGAGCGCCTGCGTGGCGAGCTGGCTGAAGGTGGCCGTCAGCGTCAGGCCCTGCGCCGCGATGCCGAAGCCGGTCTGCTGATCGACCACGAAGCGCTGGAGGCACTGGAAGCGCGTCTGGACGAAGCCGAAGCCGAAATGGTCGCGCTGGAAACCCTGTGGACCGAACAGAAGCAACTGGCCGAGCGCCTGCTGGAGCTGCGTCAGCAACTGGCCAAGGCTCGCGAAGCCGCCGCCGTCGAGCCGACCGTCAGTGTTGAAGAGGACGCCGAAGGCACCGTGATCGAAACTCGCGCTGCCGAAGTCGCGCAAGGCCAGAGCGTCGAAGCGCTGGAGGCCGAGCTGAACAAGACTCACAGCGAGCTGACGGCTGCGCAGGTCAAAGAGCGTCTGGTCAGCTTCGAAGTCTGCCCGCGTCTGGTGGCCGAAGTGATCAGCGCCTGGACCGGCGTGCCATTGGCGCAACTGGCCCGCGAACACAACGCCAAAGTCGCAAGCTTCGCCACCGACCTGCGCACCCGCATCCGGGGTCAGGAACAAGCCGTGCACGCGCTGGATCGCTCGATGCGCGCCACCGCTGCCGGCCTGAACAAGCCTGACGCACCGGTTGGCGTGTTCCTGCTGGTGGGCCCGAGTGGCGTCGGCAAGACCGAAACCGCCCTGGCGCTCGCCGACCTGCTGTACGGCGGCGACCGTTTCATCACCACCATCAACATGTCCGAGTTCCAGGAGAAACACACCGTTTCCCGCCTGATCGGTGCACCGCCAGGCTACGTCGGTTACGGCGAGGGCGGCATGCTCACCGAAGCCGTGCGCCAGAAACCGTACTCGGTGGTGTTGCTCGATGAAGTCGAGAAGGCCGACCCGGACGTGCTCAACCTGTTCTACCAAATCTTCGACAAGGGCGTGGCCAACGACGGCGAAGGGCGCGAGATCGATTTCCGCAACACGCTGATCCTGATGACCTCGAACCTGGGCAGCGACAAGATCAGCGACCTCTGCGAAGACGGCGCGCGTCCGACCGCCGAAGTGCTGGAAGAAACCATTCGCCCGGTGCTCAGCAAACACTTCAAACCGGCGCTGCTGGCGCGGATGAAAGTGGTGCCGTACTACCCGGTCGGCGGCCCGGTATTGCGCGAGCTGATCGAGATCAAGCTCGGTCGTCTGGGCGAGCGTCTGAGCCGTCGCCAACTGGATTTCAGCTGGTGCCAGAACCTCGTCGATCACCTGTCCGAGCGCTGCACGCAGAGCGAAAGCGGTGCGCGCCTGATCGACCATTTGCTCGACCAGCACGTGCTGCCGCTGGTGGCCGACCGCTTGCTCGATGCCATGGCCACAGGTGAAAGCCTCAAGCGCGTGCATGCGACGCTTGACGGCGAAGCCGGTGTGACCTGCGAGTTCGCCTGAGGTGAGTGTGATGTTCACTCAAGTGCCGCAGCCACTGGTCTATGCCGAAGCCTTGCTGGCGCAGTTCGCCAGCCTGTCGCGCGCGGCGGACGGTGCTGCGCTGCTGGGTGACTTCGTGCGCGGTCTGGCCGGGCTGAGCGGTTGCGAACTGACGCAGCTGTACCTGTTGGACGCCACGCACACGTCGCTGGGGATGAATGCCGAATGCCTCGACGGCGTGCTGCAACCGCGCAGCGCGGCGAGCCTGCCGGCGGACTACAACGGCGAGCAACTGTTGCAGTTCGCCCTGTGCCAGAACCGCGTGGTGTGCCTCGACGACCTGGGCGGCAGCCTGCACGAAACCAGTTTTCTGCCGGCGTCGTCCACGCCTTGGCAATCACTGTTGTGCGTGCCGCTGGTCAATCAGCAGAAGGCCGTCGAGGGTCTGTTGCTGTGCGCCAGCCGTCGGCATGTCGACCTGCAAGGCTTCGCCGATTCCCTCGGCCAGCTCGGCTCGTTCGTGCTGGGTCAGCTGCATCTGCTGCAACGCCTGCGCCAGCCAGTGGATGCGGCCGCGCCGGTCGTGCGCAGTTTGCCGAGCGCCAGCGGTTACGGCCTGATTGGCAAAAGCGCGGCGATGCGCCAGACCTATTCGCTGATCAGCAAAGTCCTGCACAGCCCGTACACCGTGCTGTTGCGTGGCGAGACCGGCACCGGCAAGGAAGTGGTCGCGCGGGCGATCCACGATTGCGGCCCGCGCCGATCCCAGGCGTTCATCGTGCAGAACTGCGCGGCATTCCCGGAAAACCTGCTGGAAAGCGAGCTGTTCGGCTATCGCAAAGGTGCGTTCACCGGTGCCGATCGCGACCGCGCCGGGCTGTTCGACGCGGCCAACGGCGGCACCCTGTTGCTCGATGAAATCGGCGACATGCCGCTGTCGCTGCAAGCCAAGTTGTTGCGTGTTCTGCAGGAAGGCGAGATCCGTCCGCTGGGTTCCAACGACACCCACAAGATCGACGTGCGCATCATCGCCGCGACGCACCGCGATCTGTCTGTGCTGGTCAGCGAAGGCAAATTCCGTGAGGACCTTTACTACCGCCTCGCGCAGTTCCCGATCGAGTTGCCGGCCCTGCGTCAGCGCGAAGGCGACATCCTCGACCTGGCCAGACACTTCGCCGACAAGGCTTGCACCTTCCTGCAACGTGATCCGGTGCGCTGGTCGGACGCGGCCCTGGAACATTTGTCCGGTTACACCTTCCCCGGCAACGTGCGTGAACTCAAAGGCCTGGTCGAGCGCGCGGTGTTGTTGTGCGAGGGCGGCGAGTTGCTGGCCGAGCATTTCTCGCTGCGCCTGGAATTGACGCCGGCGCCGGAAGACCACTGCGGCCTGAATCTGCGCGAACGACTGGAAGCGGTCGAACGCAATCTGCTGCTCGATTGCCTGCGCAAGAACGACGGCAACCAGACGCTCGCCGCACGCGAACTGGGCTTGCCACGCCGCACGCTGCTGTACCGGCTCGGCCGCTTGAACATCAATCTGGGTGATTTCGATGGGTAGGCGAAAGTCCGTCGGATTCACCTCGAAAACCTGTTTCAGCGCCGCCCGCGAGGGTCGGCGCTTTGTGCTTTGTCTACACCTGGAGACCCTCTGATGTCTGTTCGTCACTGGCACGCTGTCCTGCTGACCCTCGTCGTTCTATGCGGCCTCGGCGGTTGCAGCGGCAATTACAAATTCAACGATAACGATTACCGCCCGTTGGGTGATCCGCAGGCGGTCAATCGCGGCAAGTGACCGCAAGGAGCATCAAACATGGAATTGGTTTTCGAAATGCTGAACACCAAGCAGTTCGTGCCCACCGAGCTGTGCCAGCGGACCTTCAAACAGGCCGGCGGCGTGATCGGGCGGGGCGAGGACTGCGACTGGATCATCCCTGACCGCAAGCGTCACTTGTCCAATCATCACGCGATCGTCAGCTATCGCGAGGGCACGTTTTTCCTGACCGACACCAGCAGCAACGGTGTTCAGGACGGCGACAGCGGCGCACGCCTGCACAAGGGCGAACCGGTGCGTATCGAGCACGGCAGCACCTACGTGCTGGGCGACTTCGAGATTCGTGCGCGCCTGGTGCGCGACCCGGCGACCTTCGACGGTGAAGTCGGCCTGCCCCGCGCCGCCGGCAGCATCATTCCGGACGACGCGTTCCTCGACCTCGACCCGTTGAAATCGATGGAGCAGCAAGAGCGCGTGTACTCGGAGTTCGAGGAAATGCTCGCACCGGTGACCGACCCAGAAGACTCCCGTCAGCGCGCCGACTATGCGCGTATCGACATGGAAAGCCTGATGGTGCCGGAACTGATCGTCGAGCCCACGCCAGAACCTGCGCCGGCGCCGAAAGCGGTCGAGCGTCAGAGCGAAACCTTCTGGGATAAATTCGGCGCAGCCCTCGGCGTGAACGTGAAGAACCTCAGCCACGACGAGCGTGAAGCCCTCGCGCTGAACGCTGCACGTCTGCTACGCCAGAGCATCGGCGGTCTGCAACAGAGCCTGCGCACCCGTTCGGAGCTGAAGAACGAACTGCGTCTGGCCCAGACCACCGTGCAAGGTACCAACAAGAACCCGCTGAAATTCGCCGTCGATCCGAGCGAAGCGCTGGACATCCTGTTGCAGCCGCACAAGCCGGGTCACTTGCCGGCCGAGCAGGCGATCTCCCGTGCGTTCCGCGACTTGCAGGCGCATCAGGTAGCGCTGCTGACCGCCAGCCGCGCGGCGGTGCGCGGCACTTTGGAGCACTTCTCGCCAGAGCAACTGACCTTGCGTTTCGAGCGTGACAACAAGCCGTTGCTCGCCACCGCCGGCGGGCGCTGGAGAGCGTTCAACCGTTATCACCATGCGCTGCGTCAGGACGACGACTGGAGCGAGCGTCTGCTGGCCCGCGACTTCGCCCAGGCCTACGAAGAACAGATCCGCCTGATCTCCACCCTCCACACCGACCACCAAGGATGATGCGCATGTCTCGCCGCTCGACCGCTTTTTTCAAGACGCTGACCGCGCTCACCCTGTTGGTGCTGCTCGCCGGTTGCTCGTCGCTGTCGCCGTATTCGAAAGTGACCAAGATCAACCTGAAGCTGACCGGCAGCGACCAGCTGAACCCGGACCTCAACGGTCGTCCGTCGCCGATCGTGGTGCGCCTGTTCGAACTCAAGCACCCGGTGACGTTCGAGAACGCCGATTTCTTCAGCCTCTACGAGCGCGCCAAGGAATCCCTCAACCCGGACCTGGTGGCCAGCGAAGAACTCGAACTGCGCCCGGGTGAAACCGTGGAACTGAAACTCAGCGTGGAGGAGGGCAGTCGCTTCATCGGCATCCTCGCCGCGTACCGTGACCTGCCGGAAACCAAGTGGCGCCACACGTTCCCGATCACGCCGCTGGAAGTCACCGAAGCCGATCTGACTCTGGATCAGGCCGGTATCCGCAAGACCAACGAAGTGCTCGCCAAGGCGGATGACTGACCATGAATACCCATAAAGTCATCTGGCAGGAAGGCATGCTGCTGCGTCCGCAGCACTTCCAGCACAACGACCGCTACTACGATCACCAGATGAAGACCCGCACCCAGTTGCTGGGCGGCTACACCTGGGGTTTCCTGAATCTGGAGATCGACTTGCAGTTCCTCAACATGGGCAAACTGGTGATCAGTGAAGCCTCGGGGATCCTGCCGGACGGCAGCCTGTTCGAACTCGGCGGCAACACCGAACCGCTGGCCCTGGACATTCCGCCGAACACCGGCAACATGCCGGTTTACCTGGCGCTGCCGCTGGTCACCGGTAACCACATCGAGGCCCGTCGCCCGGAGCAGTCGGACGTGCTGGCGCGCTACACCGCGTATGACGCCGAAGTGGCCGACTCCAACGCCGGTGATGATTCCGCCAGCCAGGTCAGCTGCGGTCGCCCGGACTTCAAATTGTTGCTCGGCGAGCAGCAGAGCGACCAGGCCTACGTGAAGCTGAAAATCTGCGACGTGCTCGACACCACGCCGGACGGCGTGATCAGCCTCGATCCGGATTTCGTGCCGACCTACATTCAGGCCCACGCTTCCAGCTACCTGCTGTCGTGCCTGAAAGAAGTGATCAGCATGCTCGGTCACCGGGGCGACACCATTGCCGAGCGCATCCGTTCCAACGGCAAGGTCGGTGGCGCGGAAATCGGCGACTTCATGATGCTGCAACTGATCAACCGCACCGAACTGCTGCTGCGCCACTACCTGGGTCTGGAGCAGGTTCATCCGGAAGAGTTGTACCGCACGCTGCTGACCATGCTCGGTGATCTGGCGACCTTCTCCAGCGACAGCAAACGCCCGCGCCTGGACAGCCGTTACTCCCACGCCGACCAGGGTGCGAGCTTCCGCAAACTGATGGAGTCGATCCGTCAGGTACTGTCGATGGTGCTGGAACAGCACGCTATCGAACTGATCCTGCAAGCGCGTCAGTACGGGATCATCGTGTCGCCGCTGCACGACCACAAACTGCTGGGCTCGGCGTCGTTCGTGCTGGCAGCCAGTGCCAACTGCGACTCCGAAGAACTGCGCAACCGCTTGCCTGCGCACCTCAAGGTCGGCCCGGTGGAACGCATCCGCCAACTGGTCAACCTGCACCTGCCGGGGATCAAGGTCAAACCGTTGCCGGTGGCCCCGCGGCAGATCGCGTTCCATTCGAACAAAACCTATTTCATCCTCGAACTCAGTTCCGAAGACCTGGCGCAACTCGAGCGCTCCGGCGGCTTCGCGTTCCACGTGTCCGGCGAATTCGCCGAGCTTGAACTGAAATTCTGGGCCATCAGGAACTGACCGACATGATCAAGGACATGGAACACAACCAGGACGACAAAACCGTCCTGCTCGACCGTCAGGGCCATGGCCCGGCGGCGAGTCCGCTGACCGACTTCGCTGCGCCACCGCGCTTTGAACAACTGGAAGAACGGATGATCTACGCCGCGCGCCTGCGCCCGGCGGAAGCCTTCAATATCAGCCTCAATTCGCTGGTGGCCGCCTCTTCCGAATTGCTGTCGGAAGTGGTGCGCCTCAAACACAGCGACACCCGCGAAGACCTCTACGCGCTCAACGAGCGCCTGACCGCCGGGCTCAAGCTGTTTGAAGTGCGTGCCCTGCACAACGGCGCCGAAAGCAGCCAGGTGATGGCCGCCCGTTACGTGCTCTGCACCGTGGTCGACGAAGCCGTCGTGACCACGCCGTGGGGCAACGAAAGCGAGTGGTCGCAGATGAGCCTGCTCAGTAGTTTCCACAACGAAACCTTCGGTGGTGAGAAGTTCTTCCAGCTGCTCGATCGGCTGTCGAAAAACCCGGTCAAGCACCTGCCGATGCTGGAGCTGATGTACCTGTGCCTGTCCCTCGGTTTCGAGGGCAAGTACCGCGTGCAGGCACGCGGCATGCTGGAACTCGAAGGCATCCGCGACGCCCTGTACCGGCAGATCCGCCAGTTGCGTGGCGATGTGCCGCGTGAATTGTCGCCGCAGTGGGAAGGCCTCAACGATCAGCGCCGCAACCTGGTGCGCATCGTGCCGGCGTGGATGGTGGTGCTGTTCACCTTCGTCTGTCTGGTGATGATGTATTCGGGCTTCGCCTGGGTCTTGGGCGAGCAGCGCGACACCGTTCTGCAACCTTATCAGCCGCTTGATCCGGCCGCGGCCCAGCCGCAGTCGCAGCCGTAAACAGGGACGTGTGATGAAAAAGTTTTTCAAGAAAATCGGCGCCTTCCTGCGCCAGACCTGGGTCTGGACGCTGTTGCTGGTGCTGTTCGTGGCACTGTTGGTGTGGTTCGTCGGCCCGTTGTTGGCAGTGGATGATTACAAGTTCTGGGAGAGTTCCACCTCGCGCTTGCTGACCATCGCCGTGCTGTTCCTGATCTGGGGCCTGACCATGGTCTTCGTCAGCTGGCGCGCCGGCATCCGCAAGAAAGCCGTCGAAGAAACCGAAGACGGCCAGGACCGTATCCGCCGTGACGAACTGATCGAAGAAGAGCAGAAAGAGTTGAAGGAGCGTTTCAAGGACGCCCTGAAAACCCTCAAGACTTCGAGCCTGTATCGCGGCCGCAGCGAGCGCTGGCGCAGTGACTTGCCGTGGTATTTGCTGATCGGCCCGCAGGCCAGCGGCAAGACCAGCCTGCTGGACTTCTCCGGGCTGGAATTCCCGATCAACAAGATCGACCGCAAGCTGACCCGCGACACCCACGGCACCCGTCATTGCGACTGGTACTTCGCCGATCACGGCGTGCTGATCGACACCGCCGGCCGCTACCTGACCCAGCCGGATTCGGAAGTCGACGGCAGCGCCTGGACCACGCTGCTGGAACTGTTGCGCAAGCGTCGTCGCGGTCGTCCGCTGAACGGCGTGCTGGTGACCATTCCGGTGGAAACCCTCACCAGTGGCAGTGAGCAGGACATCGACACCCTGGCCCGCCAGGTGCGCGCGCGTCTGCAAGACGTCTATCAGAAGCTGCACGTCGATGTGCCGGTGTATCTGGTGCTGAGCAAGGCTGACAAGCTGCTGGGCTTCGACGAGTTCTTCGACCAACTGACCCGCGAAGAAAGCGATCAGGTGCTGGGGACCAGTTTCCGCAAGGATCAGGTCGGCACCGATGTGGCCGTGTTGCGCAACGAGTTCGAAGAGCTGCTGCGTCGCCTCAACAGCCAGGTGATCATGCGCATGCACTCCGAGCGCGACACCCAGCGCCGTGGCCGCATCCTCGACTTCCCGCACCAGATGGGCCAGATCGGCGAGCGCCTGTGCCTGTTCGTCGACATGGCCTTCACCGGCAACCGCTACCAGCGTGCGACGCTGCTGCGTGGTTTCTACCTGACCAGCGCTCCGCATCTGACTCAGGAAATGGATTCGACCACTGCCGGTATCGGCGCGAGTCTGGGCATGAGGGCCGGCGTGCTGCCGACATTGCGCAGCGGTCGTTCGCGTTTCATCCACCATTTGCTCAGCCGCGTGATTTTCCCCGAGTCCGACCTCGCCGGTCTGGACAAGCGCGAGCGCAGCCGCATCCACTGGGGCCAGCGTGCTTTGTACGTCGGCGCACTGGGTGCGCTGGTGCTGTTCGGCATGCTCTGGGCCGGTGGTTTCTCGGCCAACTGGGAGCGTCTGGAAAACCTGCGCAATCTGGCGCAGAACTGGACCCAGCAACGCACGGCACTGTCGCCGCGCGATGACGCCATGGGCACGCTGAAAACCCTCGACACCAGCTACGCCGCGACTCAAGTGTTCCCGAAGAAAGGCGACGCTGCGTACCACGAGCGGATGGGGCTGTATCAGGGCCAGGACGTCAATCCGGTGGTCAAGGAGGCTTACGAGCACGAGCTCGAAAAGCAACTGCTGCCGCGCGTTGCAACGATGCTTGAAGGCCAGATCCGCGCCAACATGAAGGACCGCGAAAAGCTGATCAACAGCCTGCGCGCGTACCTGATGTTGAACATGAAGGATCGTCGCGACGCGGCATGGCTCAAGGACTGGATCGCGGCGGACTGGTCGCAGCGTTACACCGGCAACACCGCAGTGCAGAACGGTCTGAACACGCACCTCGAGCGTCTGTTGCAGCAGCCGTTTATCTATCCGCTCAACGAGCAACTGGTGACTCAGGCGCGTCAGGTCCTGCGCAGTGAATCGCTGGCAAACGTGGTTTACCGCATGCTCCGCGAGCAGGCACGCAACCTGCCGGACTATCGCTTCAGCCAACACCTCGGGCCGCAGGGCTCGCTGTTCATCGGCACCGAATACGTGATTCCGGGCTTCTACACCCAGACCGGCTATCAGCAGTATTTCTCGGTGCAGGGCGCATCGCTGGTCACCGACATCCTGCGTGACAACTGGGTGCTGGGCGAAGGCGCGGGCATCAGCGACATGGACTTGCGTCGCCTGATGGTCGAGCTGGAGCAACTGTACTTCCGCGACTACGCCAACTATTGGAGCGAAGCGGTTGGCCAGGTGGCACTGCCGCCAATCAGCGATGCCGGTGAAGGCGCCGAGCAACTGGCGGGCCTGACCTCGGCCAACTCGCCGGTGCTGGCGCTGCTGACCGAAGTGCGTGAGAACACTCGTTTCCCGGCTGCTCCTGAACCGGTGGATGAAGCCGGTGACGCCGCCGATGCACTGGCAGGCCAGAAGGGCAAACTGGGCAAGGTCGGCAAGCTCGCTTCCGCTGTCGCCGACAAGGCTTCGGCCATGAACGTGGCGAAGAATCTGCCGGACACTGCCAAGAAGTCGCTGCAACGACGCTTTGAGCCGCTGCATAAACTGCTCGACGACAACAACGGCCCGGCCGCTGACCTGACCCCGGCCTTCACCGCGCTCAACGACCTGCAACTGCAACTGGCGGGCCTGGCCCGTTCCAGCACGCCGGAGCAGGCCGCGTTCGAACTGGCCAAGACCCGCATGAGCGGCCAGCGTGATGCGCTGACCAACCTGCGCAATGCGTCCGGCCGTCTGCCGCGTCCGCTGAGTGTGTGGTTCAACGTGCTGGCCGAAGACTCGTGGCGTCTGGTGCTCAACGATGCCTACCAATACCTGAACGGCCGCTATCAGAACGAGCTGTACAGCGTGTATGGCAAAACCATCAGCAAGCGCTATCCGTTCAGCGCCTCAAGCACCAGCGATGTGGCGATCAGCGATTTCCGCGAGTTCTTCCGGGCGCAAGGCACCATCGACCGCTTCTTCGACAACTACATGCGTCCGTTCGTCAGCGGTGATCCGGGCAACTACCGGATGCGCAGCATCGACGGTCGCAGCCTGCCGGTGTCCAAGGTCTTCCTCGACCAGATGGCGGCTGCACTGAACATTCGCCAGAGCTTCTTCTCGATCAACCCGGCCGAACCGACTGTGCAGTTCAAGCTTGAGCCGTACACCCTCGATCCGGCGGTCAGCCGTTCGGAGTTCAAATTTGGCGACAAGACCATGGAATACCGCCACGGTCCGATTCTGCCCATGAGCTTCAAGTGGCCGACCGATGCTGAAGACGGTCGCACCAGCCTGGTCATGGACAAGATGGCAGGGCGCCCGATCGGCATCGAGAAGAACTCCGGCCCGTGGTCGCTGTTCCGTCTGTTCGACCTGATGCAGACCGAGTACCTGACCGGTCGCGACGTGCTGGTGCTGAAAGCCGACGTAGGTGGCCTGCGCGCCAACTACCTGCTGACCAGCCAGCGCACGCCGAATCCGTTCGACATGGGCGTGATGCGTACCTTCCGTATGCCGGTGCAGCTCTGATGCTGGTGGCCAGTCCCTGGCGCAGCGCGGCGCGAACCGACCCGGGCAAGGTGCGGTCGCGCAACGAAGATGCCTTCCTCGACACCCCGCAGCATGGGCTGTGGGTGGTCGCGGACGGCATGGGCGGTCATCAGGGTGGCGATATCGCCAGCCAGCTGATCGTCGCCAGCCTGGCTGAACTGCCGCAGCACGAGGACTTCGACGAACGCCTCAAAGCCATCCGCCAGTGCCTGCACTGGCTGAACCGGCGCCTGGGGCAAGAGTTGACCGTCACTGCCGGGCGTCACGACAGCATCATGGGCAGCACCGTTGTGGCGCTGTTGGTGGAAGGTAATCGCGCGGCTTGCATCTGGGCCGGTGACAGCCGCTGCTACCTGTGGCGCGGGCAGCGTCTGTATCAGCTGTCGAAGGATCATTCGCTGCAGCAGCAGCTGATCGACGAGCAACAGATGAGCGTCGAGCAGGCGGCGGCGCACCCGGCCGCCCAAGCCCTGACCCGGGCCGTGGGCGCGGCGGAACAGTTGACCCTGGATGTGCTGGAACTCGAGGTTTATCCGGGCGATGTGTTCCTGCTGTGCAGCGATGGTTTGTATCAAGGCCTGAGCAGTGATGCCCTCGGCAACGCTCTCAGTCTGGCGGCGCCGCATGTGGCGCTGGAACGTCTGTTCGACGGCGCCCTGCGTGGCGCCGCTCGCGACAACCTGACTGCCGTGGTGATCCGCCAATGACTGAAATCGAATCCTCAGTCGACGACTTGCTGATGAGCGAAGAGCAGGCCAACAACCTGACCTATTTCGCTTTCGCGAAGCAGCACAACGCCGAACCCGCGCTGGCGCCGACCAAGGCCAGCGTCGGCGAACTGCCGGACGTTCTGGCAGGCCGCTATCACCTCGAGCGCCTGCTCGGGGCCGGCGGCATGGGGGCGGTTTACCGGGCCCGGGATCTGCTGCACGAACAGTTCGGCGATCCCGATCCTTACATTGCGCTGAAAATCCTCAGCGAAGAATTTGCCGAGTCGCCGGACGCCAGTGCCTTGCTCTACAGCGAGTTCGCCCTGACCCGACGCCTGCGCCACGACAACGTGCTGCGACCGCACACGTTCGAAGTCGACACCGATTGCCAGCGGGCCTTCATCACCATGGAACTCATGCGTGGCCTGACCCTGGACAAACTGCTCTGCGAGCGGCCACTGGGCCTGCCGTGGAAAGAACTGCGCGACATCGCGCTGCCGCTGCTCGACGCGCTGGCCTACGCCCACCGTCGCGGCGTGCTGCACGGTGACATGAAACCGAGCAACGTCATGCTCAGCGAAGACGGCGTGCGCCTGTTCGACTTCGGTCTCGGGCAGGCCGAGGAGGGCATCCTGTCCGGCCTGCCGCACCTGAGCCGCGAGCGCTTCAACGCCTGGACCCCGGGCTACGCCGCCCCCGAACTGCTTGAGGGCCAACCGTTGTCGGCCAGCGCAGACGTGTACGGCGTAGCCTGCGTGATCTATGAACTGGCGGGCGGCAAACACCCGTTCCGCCGCTTGCCCTCGACCCAAGCCCGTGACGAACACCTGGATCGCGAACTGCAAGCCCCGGCAAATCTGCCGACCCACTGTTGGCCGGCGCTGCGCACCGCGCTGGCCTTTGACGCGGCAGAGCGCAACATTTCTGCCGACCAATTGCGTGACGCCTTGGGCGCCACTTCGTCCTGGTTGCAGCGTTTGCGGCTGAGGGCGTAACGGATGACATTCGAACAGGGAGCACACTATGTTCAACCCAGCTAACGAAACGCACTTCAGCCTCACGGTCGAAGACTACGTAGGCGACCTGCAAGTCCTGTCGTTCACCGGCACCGAGGGCATCAGCCAGCCGTTTCGCTTCGACCTCGAACTGGTCAGCGAAAACCCGGATCTGGACCTGGAAAAACTCCTGCACAAACAGGCGTTCCTGGCGCTCGACCCGCAAGGCTCGGGCATCCACGGCCAGATCTACCGCGTTGCCCAGGGCGATGCCGGCAAGCGCCTGACCCGCTACAAGGTTTCGCTGGTGCCGCAGCTGCAATACTTGCATCACCGCACCAACCAGCGCATCTACCAGCAGATGTCGGCGCCGAAAATCATCGCGCTGATCCTCGACGAGCACGGCATCAAGGGCAACGCCTACAGCTTCCAGCTGAGCCAGCCGTGCCCGGATCGCGATTACTGCGTGCAGTACGACGAAACCGACCTGCACTTCGTGCAGCGCCTGTGCGAAGAAGAAGGCATTCACTACCACTTCCAGCACAGCAAGAAAGGCCACCTGCTGGTGTTCGGCGATGACCAGACCGTGTTCCCCAACCTCGGCCAGCCGACCGCGTATGTGCAGGGTAGCGGCATGGTCGCCGAAGAACCGGTGATCAAAGGCTTCAAGCTGCGCCTGGAAACCCGCACCAGCCGCACCACCCGCCGCGACTACGACTTCGAAAAGCCGCGTCTGCAAATGGAAGCGGCCTACAAGCCCGACGGCGAGAGCACTGAACCGGATCTGGAAGACTACGACTACCCCGGCCGCTTCATCGACCGTGCGCGAGGCAAGTTCCTCAGCCAGCGCGCCCTCGAACGCCACCGAGCCGACTACCGTCAGGCCGAAGGCCGCAGCGACCAGACCAAACTGGTCAGCGGCCACTTCATGGAAATGTCCGACCACCCGCGCAGCGAGTGGAACGACCTGTGGCTGCTCACCGAAATATTCCACGAAGGCAAACAGCCGCAAGTCCTCGAAGAATCGGTAACCAGCGACACCACCGACAACAAGGACGACTTCCACCAGGGCTACCGCAACCGCTTCCTCGCCACCCCGTGGGACGTGTTCTACCGCCCGGCCCTCGAACACCCGAAACCCCGCGTGCTCGGCAGCCAGACCGCCATGGTCACCGGCCCCAAAGGCGAAGAAATCCACTGCGACCAGTACGGCCGCATCAAGGTGCAATTCCACTGGGACCGCGAAGGCCTGGCCGACGACAAGACCAGCTGCTGGCTGCGCGTCTCCAGCTCCTGGGCCGGCGACCGTTACGGCGCCATCTCCATCCCGCGCATCGGCATGGAAGTCCTCGTCACCTTCCTCGAAGGCGACCCCGACCAGCCACTGGTCACCGGCTGCCTGTACCACAAGGAAAACCCGGTGCCCTACGCCTTGCCGGCGAACAAAACCCGCAGCGTCTTCAAAACCCTCAGCTCCCCGGGCGGCGGTGGCTACAACGAACTGCGCATCGAAGACAAAAAAGGCGCCGAACAAATCTTCATCCACGCCCAGCGCGACTGGGACGAAAACATCGAACACGACCAGAAGATCCGCGTCGGCAACGAACGCCACGACACGGTGGTGAAGAACACCTACACCGAACTCAAGGCCGAAGAACACCGCACCACCATCAGCGACCGCAAGATCGAAGCACGGCTGGACGACCACCTGACCATCGGTGAGAGCCAGCATGTGAAGCTCGGGACGGCGCAACTGACCAGCGTCGGCAAAGAGATACACATCAAGGCGGGGGACAAGATCGTCATCGAGGCCGGCTCCGAACTGACGATTCTCGGCGGCGGCAGTTTCATCAAGCTCGATGGCGGCGGAGTGACCGTGGTTGGGCCGGTGGTGAAGATCAACGCCGGCGGCTCGCCGGGAGCGGGCACTGGCATCGGGATCAAACCGCCGGTGCTGCCGGGGGCGGCGGATAAGGACAAGGCGGGGAGTTTGATGGATCAGGCGTTGTTGAATGCGCCGCCTGAGAAGGTTAAGCCGAAGGCTTTTTTTGTGTTTTCTGAGTAATGAGTTAGTTATGAAAATTAAAAAGAACGCCGGGAAATTCGGCTTGAGATGGATCGTGTTGCTGGTACTGGGCCTGAGTTCAGACGTATTCGCCATTCAGTGCCCTTCTGATAATTTTCATGGTTTTGTGAAAGAGTTTTTGGCGAAGCCAGAGGTACAACGCGCGTTTACCGCTTCTCCTATCCACTTTTTGGAGGTTGTTGCCGAGGGTAGTCAACCTAAAGTGGTTGAGCGAGAAATTGAGGTACTAGGGGGGGGAGAGCTGAGCGCGGTCTCTCCCGAAGTAGTCGAAATGTCGAGTTTGGAGGTAAAGGTTCAACCTCCGAATAAGATCTTCGTACGTGATCGGGCAGGAGAGTTGCTGAAAATCCTTACATTCCAAAAAGCCGATTGCTGGTCTTTGAGTAGCCTTGAAAATTGGTCGTTAGAAACCGTGTTGGACTCTCAGGTTGATGCATCAAGTCTCCCTCCTGGGGAGCGCAGCTTGATGAGAGGGAAAAGCTATGCTGATTTGGCGATGGAAGCAGAGTTTCCAGCATCAAGTCAGCTTTATATTTCTGCACTTGATAGCTATATGAACGGCGCAGATAAGGGCTCCATAGAAGCGGGGTATCAGGCAGTCTTGCTGAGCCTGTCAGGCCAAGCGCCGCGCTTGGATGACTCCAGGATTCTTGAGCTTTTGCTCAGCGCGGCCAGCACTTCTGGAGCAGCAAATCTGGCACTAGCGAACTTCTATTGCGACGAAGGCCGTTATGACCAAGTCCGTCCCTGCGCAGATCCCCAAAAGTCTTTGAACGCCCTTGAGGCAGGTTCAAAACTGGGCTCTATGGAAGCGTTGAATCAATTGGGACTCTCATATGAAAGGGGGACCCTCGGTACTAAAAACATCAATCGTGCACTGGCGTGTTTCCAAGCTGCGGCTGCTCAAGGTTTTGAGTTATCCAAGGAAAATGCAGCGAGATTGATTGCCAAGAATGTAAAAACTGAATCCTCAAATTGCTTGAAGCAGGAAGCTAACTGATGACTACTGGAGTTCTTGAGCAGCGACCGCTCTATACCAAAGGCGATTATGTTTATGGTGGCGGCAAGGGAAAAGATACTGATGGCGACGGCAAAAAAGAGATTGATTGCTCAACTTTAGTGTGGGAAATGCTAAAGGCGGCTGGCTATAACGTTCCGTACAATAATACTGCTTTGCTCAAAACTAACGTCGACAATTACGATGTTATTGAGTGGAAAGATGTGTTGCCAGGGGATATCGCGCTTTGGCCAACCCATACGGGATTTGTCGAAGATATCGATGTCGAAAACAGAAGTGGAAACTTTTTCGGTTCACAAAATTCGACTGGTCCTGCTTCCGCTAAATTTGGGAACGGTTCAAATTATTGGCGAATGCCGATAAAGTTCTTACGAGTTAAGGAGATTTTTAAGACAGGTTCCCAACCTGCATCTACCCCTGCGCCGACTCCCACAACGCCGACTGCGCCAGCCGCTGCTCCTATAATGAATTTTCAATTTCCATTTAGAAAGGCTGATGGAACACAGTTCAAAGATTCTGAAGAGGTTTTTAAGGCCCTTGAGGGTGAGACTTCGGGAAATTTTTTATTAGGTAATCATGGTTTTTGGCATGGCGGAATTCATATATCACATAGGATTGCCCCGCAATGTATGCGAGACGAGCCTATTCGTTGTATTGGAGACGGTGTCGTCGTAGCCTACCGTTTGAATGAAGATTATCTAGCGACTGCATTTGAGGCATCAAATTCTACAGAAGCATTGAAATACTCAAATTCATTTTGTCTTGTTAGGCATGACTATAAGTCACCTTCGAATAAGGAAGTGACGCCTAGCACTAAGAATGAGCTCGTATTTTATAGCCTGTATATGCATCTGCTACCATATGACAGGTATGCGGATGACCCAGAGCAACCAGGTGCTCCAAAAATAAAAATGATTGCAAGTGGGTTTAAAGCGCGAAGCGATATTCTTGGTGCAACCGGCTGCGTCGAATATGGTTCGATTTCTGCTGGAACTGAAATTGAAATACTAGAAGAGCATTCTGATCACGTCCACGCCAAGGGTAAGCTGATTAAAGGCACTGTTGGAGGGCGCACTCCAGGGCAAGATTTTTGGTTCGCTTATAAACAAAACGGCATCGCCTATCCAAGAGGTGATGGAAGCGCGAGCTGGAACGCAATAACTGCACCAGAGCGAAAGAAGCCAGACTATTGGAAGGGAAAAGTTAGAGCTGTAGTTTCCGGAACGGGGCTTACTTTGCGAGCGGCTCCCTCAACGCAAAGTCACGGTGCTTTAGCTGGGGCTGCAATTAGGCAGGTAAATAGTATAGGACAGAACGAAGACTTAGTTCTTTGTACAAATAGCATAATAGAATTTGATAGCGGGAAAGTTTTTAGCCTGAAGATTGGCTCTAAGCTTTTCAAAATGGCGGAATGCTCCTTTGTACCGAGTACTTCCGGTGCCGCAACCGGTTTGAAAAGCCATTCCACTCCTGTGCCCGCCACTTTTTGGGCTTGTGTTGAAAAACCTTATGTTCAATTGCAAGGCTTGGTTCCGACTGAGTTTGATAAGATTGTGCCGATGGATACGGCAATTAAGGCAGGCGACACAATCGGTTTTCTTGGTTTAAATGAAACATTGGCAGGTCCAGATGGTGGGGTTTCGAGAAGTTATCAAGTTCACGTGGAGATTTTTTCGGCTGATCCTAAAATTGAGGATTTTCTAAAAAATAAAGCAAATGTGAAACAGGGGAAACAATACCTGCATTTGCCAGCGAATACGAACTTAAGAATTAAGCCACCGCAAACCGGAGTGGTGACGATTTCTAATGAAAGCTTTGTAGAGCTTGGAAAGGCCGTTCTATATAAGGACACTGAAGAATGGTATGAAATAACTATCATTGATAACGCAGAAAGCAAAACCGGTTTGCTCAAAAAAGAAGGCGCGAAGCTCCTCAGTCAACACGATTGGGAAAAGCTAGGTTTTCGTGTTGTTAAGGAGTCGAATTCAAATTCCGATGGTTTTCTGGATCCCGGAAATATGCCGGAGTTCTTTCAAGCCTTATATAACGATTTGGATAAGTTTGGTAATAAAGATCAAAAAGTCACCCCCGAAGATTTTCCAATTGCGCTTAAAAATGTAGAGTTTAGGAACCACTGGTCAAAGCTTATTGCATATCACCCAACAGAGTGGAAATCTAAATCTGATTCTGCCAAGTGGGCACGACTGGATACGTTGCTCGAGGAGTATCCGCCTGTCCTGAAACACGAAAAAGAGCGGATTGATAGCTTAATATTTTGGGATGATCCGATTATACAATCTAAAGGTTTGGGCGACGGGGTTGTATGGCACTTTCATCCAATTGCGTTTCTTGGTAATCAGATTGGTGGGCGCGGAAAAATAAAAATTACCGTGGAGATGTTGAAGAAGGTATTTGATGGAATAAAAAATTCAACAGAGCAGGATGATCTGTTGGCAGAAGTTGCTTCCCAAATAAATGAGAACTGTGAGAGGTATAAACTAGATACCCCGTTGAGGTTGAGTCACTTTTTTGCTCAGGTAAGGCAGGAAATCGGATCTAAGTGCGCGGTGGTAGAAGACTTTACCTATGGAGTTCCTGGTCTAAAGGGTACCTTTAAGTATTTTAGGGATCACCCCGACGAAGCAACGACTTATGGTTATCCAGGCCCTACTAAATACGTATCTCACGAAAATCAGGTTGCGATTGCCAATCGGGCATATGGCGGGAAGTTAGGGAACGGAAACATCGCCTCTGGTGAGGGTTGGAAGTATCGTGGGCGAGGTCTGAAACACTTAACGGGTAAAGCAAACTATCAAGCCTTCAAAGACTATCATAAAACATTCTGGGGTGAGGAAGTTGACTTTGTGGGGCAGCCGGATATCTTGCATACGCAGTTTAAGTATTCTGTTCGTTCGGGTGTTTATTTCTGGCTAAAAAATGATATTTTTGTAGAGGCAGATAAAGGGGATGCGGCCGAGAATGTGGATGCCGTTACTCGGATTATTAACAGAGATACTGATAGTTATGATAAGCGTCGAGAGCATTTTAAAAGGATATATAAAATTGAAAAAATTTTTGAAAATGTCTAAGTTGCATTGTTTTTTTGCAATGGTTTTATGTTTGGTCGGGTCTAATGTGCGGGCTGATGCGGCGCCTACAATTAGTGAGTTTCATCCTACTGTCGTGGCTTCAGTTGGAGATAAAAAAATTGCGGTGTTCTTTTTAAAAAATAGTCTTAGAGAAATGGCTAAAGGAGAATATGTCGCGGATGCGGAGATATATTATGCTCCGATTGGTTCGAATAAGACTTTCTTTAAGTATGTTTGGAAGGTCGAGGGTGACCAAATTGCTTCCGTATTTTTCTATGACTGGAAATCTCCGGAGCGAGCCGGTAAATCCATGTATGTTCTGACTAAGACAAGGTTGTCTGATGCCGCGTTTGATGGGTTTACATATTCAGTTATGGAACTTCCGATAAGGCTCGAGGGTGAAAGTGCCTCTTTGCTCTATTTCACAGGTGACCCATCCGATCCGGCCTTGCAAAACTGCAAGGATGGAAAAGACCTGGTTTCTGGAGTTGACGTGGTATGTGACTATAAGGACGCTGCGAGTATTAAGAAGTATTTTAATTTGCAGGATAAGTGAGATTGCTTTTTAAGAAATAGATAATCAAAGCGGACGGATCTAGCTTTTAGCTTGGTCCGCTCCTCTTGATTTATCTGGTTGAGATTAAGCTCTACAGTAACGGGGAAGCGCGACAAATTAGTTTCAGCGTTAAAATGCTACCCGCCTATTCACAGTATTTTAACCCTCAGAGGCTACGTTAAAAATGGCAGTCTGTTAAGGTGTTGCATTGTGAAAGAGTATTCAATTCTACTCGGAGTTAAAGGGGACGGATTTATTTGTTGCGCTTAGTGGCTTTGGTCTTCGTAGGGTATTTAAACAGATCTGTCCCGCTTCTTACTTGATGGTCAACTAAATGAAGAGTATTTATTCGTTTCCTGGTTTTTTATCGTTAACCTTTTTGTTTTTTAGTTCGTTCGTGCTTTCCGCGAGTTTCGATTGCGGCAAGGCTTCGACGGGCGTAGAAAAGAAAATTTGTAGCTCTCCTTCATTGTCCATAATGGATGAAAAGCTGAGTGAATTTTTCAAGCCGTTGAAGAATAGACGAGCTTTTCAAGTAATCGAGAGTGATTGGCTCGAGTCAGAGCGAAATTCTTGTGAGTCTGTTGAATGCTTAGAGGATGCTTATGTTCATCAGATTCAGTTTCTGTCACCGGTTGCTATTGCGCCTAGACCGACTCAGAAAGATATTAAGTTGATGTTGGGCGATAAAGCCTATGCACAGTTTGAGCGTTCATGGAGGGTCATTGATTTAGCATGGCTTCCCAATGAGAAAGGCGCTGTTGAACGATTTGTAATCTCCGCCGAAACAATTTCAGGCATGTTGTATGTCATCGTATTTGAAGGGCACTTTGATCCAGCGATGATTGCGTACCGGGGTAATCTATATGAGTACGTTGACCGCAACGACAGGCCCGTGCTGCACACGATTGCAAAAGATATCGGCTTTGACGGTGCCTTGAATTTGGGTTCGAACGACGAAGGGAAAAGGTTTGCTGGAATCTTGGATGGGGCGTTTTACTATCGACAGCAGCTTTCGAAAAATCAGTTGCGGGGGATGGTATATAAACTCGGCTCCAAGCTGCCACCGGTTGAAAGTAGTTTATTGTTCCAGCAGTGGCCAAATACTGATGAAAACGCTGTCAGTGGATTGACATTCGGTTGGGGTGGTGATTATGGGAAGTTGCAAGCGTATTATTCGCACACCAAAGGATATGAGACGATAGCTCCGGTTGGCCGGCCGGAGGTGGGTTGGAATATTTATAGTCCGATTTGGAGCAAATCCCGGCCGACGTTTTACTTCAAAAATGGCAATGAGACTATTTGGCGTGCCAATGTTGCGGATAAAACGCTGACGAAAATTGCAACGGCCATTGATGACGGAATGATTAATAACCCTACGCCTGTCGATATAAACGGACGCGAAGCAGTCGTTTACCTGAATGGATATACTCTGAAAATGGCTATATCGCTTGATGAATAAGTGCAACTTAAAGTATGCCTTCGAAATCTGTCGTTGGAATTTTCCGTGAATAAATATTTTATTCCATTATTGTGCAGTTTATTGCTTTGCGGTTTATCTCTGTTCGGGGGGGATTCATTCGCCCAGGATGCATGTGTTGATATCACTACAAATTCCCAGAGTGAAAGATGTTCTGTGAGTGCCAAGGCTGCTGCAGATGCGCGGTTGAATACCAGTTATCAAGAATTGATGGTTCGGCTCGAAGGTGGATATCAGACCGATCCTGTACTTGCCGCAAGCCAAAAGGCGACGGTTCAGGAGGCTCAGCGCGCTTGGATCAAGCTACGCGATACCGATTGCCAGATTGATGCGTTGAAGACGGAGCCGGGCTCTTCGGCGCATGTGGCAGCCGTGAACAATTGCATCGCAAGCATGAGCCGTGAGCGGTCGGTGTTTCTGGACAATATCGCGTCCGATAGCGGTGGTGGCTCTGCATTTGGGCGTGGCTCGTGCCCGACGCAAGACTTCGCCCAGTTTCTTCCATACTTCTCCGCTAATGCCGAATCGCAAAAGCGACTGACTGCGCAAGCGGTGAAGCTATTGGTGTTGAAGGGGACGTCGGATATAGGACGGATAGTGACTCACGTCACTGCGGAGGTAGGGCGCGACATGGTGTTTCCCTTAATGGCTGTGGTGCCTGATGGGAAAGTCGAAGGGATAGAAATCGAGAGAGTGGATGATCGTCACGTTGACGTTGTGGATAAACGTGCCGGAAACAGCAATATCAAGATCTTCAACTTTTCGCGCAAAGCCTGCTGGACGCTTGAGGGGGTTGAGGATTGGTCGATTCCCGAAAAGGAGCTTTCTGTAGCCAATACTCGCTCATTGAGTCGCGAGGAAAATTTCTGCTCACAGCGTGCGCAAGGATTTGTTGGCTTGGGTGGTCTTGAGCAATACCGTCTGACAGGAGAACTTTTTGAGGCTGCATTGGAAAATTATCTGTGTGCGGCTGCTTCAGGCGATCCTGTTTCCAGCGAGACTGCGGCTAGGCTGAGTCTGTCGGGTATGGCTCCGCAGTTGGAATACAGCAAAGTTGAAGCTCTTTTCAAAGCGGCAGCGGTTAATTCGCCAGGAGGAGCTGAGGGGCTGGCAAGCTTTTATTGTTTTGGCAATGACACGGCTGGAAGCGGACCCTGCCAGCGGCCCGCTGATGTGGAGAAAGAGCTTATTCGCGCCAGCTCCATGGGATCAGCACATGCAATCGTTTCGCTTGGTGACTATTGGAAGAGTGGCGATCTCGGCGTGAAGGATATCCCTCGTGCCTTGGCTTGTTATCAGCTTGCCGCCGACAAGGGCTACGAGTCAGGTCTCAGCGCTGCCAAGCGACTTCAATCGGAAGTGACTGAGCCAATCGCTCCGAGCAAATGCTATTAGTGCGACCAATTGACGGAGGGCACTCATTGCGCCCTCCGTCAGTTATGGGCTATCAACCCCGTGTTTGATACTCCCGAAACTCAATGTGATCGAGCGTGCCTTCCACCATTAACCGCACGCCGTCCGCCATTCTGCTCAGGCCGAGCGCCATTGAGCGGCGGGGGCCGTCGAGGTCGTCGGCCAGGTTGGCGGCGAAGGCGCTGATGGACAGGAGGTCTTCGGAGGCATTGGCCATGAGCGCTTCGGCGTCGGCGTTGGGGCAGAGGGCGAACAGGCCTCCCAGGCGTTTGGGGCGTGTGGCTCTGGGTTTGAAGTGGTGGTCGAGGGCGCGTTCGGCGGCTTCGTGGAGTTTCTTTGAATCGAGGGATTCGTAAGGGGAGGTTTCCGGGTTTTCTGGAATTTCGGGGGGATTGGGTGTTGGTTTGATCATTGCGCAGCTTCCTGGAATTGTGAGGCCGACACCCATTCGCTTTGCACTTCGAAATAGGTGGCAGCTGTGCGTTGGTGTGCAAGACCGGTCCAGGTGGCCGGCAGACTCAAGAGTCTCCGACGCACAGCCGCCATAACGATCCGCGAGCATAGGAAAACGCTCGGCGAAATGCCATTGCGATTGTGCACCTGAACCGGACTTGCACGTCCGAGTCACCGATTTTGCGGTGACACACAGAGGCTATCGGTGATGTCCCAGCCTGCCTAGTTCATAGGTATCCCGGCGCTTCGCAGGAAATTTCCCATAGGTTTGCGGGGCAGCAGACCGAAAGATCGCAGCCTTCGGCAGCTCCTACAGGAATGTGTTTCTTCAGGTGTAGGACGGGGGGATGGTGTGACGCGGAGCGTCACGGGAGACATTCCCACGCGGAGCGTGGGAACGATCAGGTTGTGGGGCGGAAATCGTGACTTGGTAGTCATCATGCGAGAAAAGCCATGCATCGTCTTCTATCCGTCCAAGATAGTGGCGAATCCGTTCGAATCCCTTACACTCCCCCGGCCGTTCATTTTCCTTTTGAGGCTGTGCGCATGAAATTTCGTTTTCTTCTGTGGATGCTGGGTCTGTTGATGGGTAAGGCCAGTCGGACAAATCCTGCGTTCCAGCAGCAGTTGGGTGACAAGGATCTGGTGTTTCAGCTACAGACTCTGGACGGGAAAGTGGCGCGGCATTTCGTGGTGAAAGATCAGCGCATTACCAGCAAGTCCGGGGTGGTGGCGGAGCCGGCGTTTGCGATTGCCTTTAAAGACGCGGCGTTCGGGTTTGCCACGATGCAGGCCAAAAACAAGCAGCTGGCGTTCATGCAGGGGATTCAGGACAAGACCATCCAGCTCAAGGGCAATCCGGCGCTGGTGATGTGGTTTCAGGGGTTGATGAAGTATTTGAAGCCGAGGAAGGCCAAGCCGAAGGCTGCTTGAGTATTGCGTGAGGCTGTGACGCGGAGCGTCATGGGCTGCATTCCCACGCAGAGCGTGGGAACGATCAAATACAAAGGCCCCACACTCGGTTGAGTGTGGGGCCTTTTTTATAGGCGCAAATCAGGCCTGGCTGAACTGCGAAGCCAGTTCGCGCAGGAGGACTTCGGCTTCCAGTACTTTGCTGACCACATCATTGGCCTTGTCGCGAGTCAGGCCAACGCGTTCCAGCAGCGCATCCGGAATGTCTTCATCCGGGCCGGAGCCGATGCCGCGACTGCGCAGCAGGCGCACGGCCAGGCAGACGAGGTTCGGGTATTCGGCGTAGGCGCCGTCGTAGTTCGGGTCGTGCTGGAAGCGCAGGGCGGTGGCCAGTTCGTCCGGCATGTCCCAGTAGCGCATCAGCCAGGAGCCGATCTGTTCGCGGCTGATGCCCAGCAGGTGTTGCTCGACGTAGCTGTGGCACAGGTGCGGGTTGACCTCCAGGTGCCGGCAGATCAGCGAGAAGTGCGGCGGGAACACGTGGGCCAGCAGCAGGTAGCCGAAGTTGTGCAGCAGGCCGGCGAGGTAGGTCAGGCCGGATTCCGGACGCTGGGCGCGCGGCATGGCGCGGGTCAGGCCTTCGATGACGGCGGCGGTGTAGATCGACTGCTGCCAGTACGGCGTGGTGTGCTGCGGGTGGTCTTTCGGCAGGCTCAGGGTCTTGCCGAGGGCCAGGCCCAGCGCCAGGTTGATCACCAGATCGAAGCCCAGCACGCGGACGATCGCGTCTTCCACCGAACGGATCTTGCCCGGCGACGCGTAGTACGGCGACGCCGCCCAGCTCACCACTTGCGCAGCCAGCGCCGGGTCGGTTTCGACCACGCCGGTGATGTCGTCGATGGTGGCGTTGGGGTCGACGCGCAGCTTGATGATTTTTTGTGCGGTTTCGGCCAGCGGTGGAATCTCGATGGTCGCTTCCAGACGCTGCTGGATGCGCCGCGCGGTGAACGCCTGAACGGCCTGGGTGATTTCCTCGCGGTCATCGTCCGGGCGGTCGAGGTTCGGGCGGATGCTGCTCAGGGCTTCGCCGAAGTTGGCGGCGCTGGCCTTGGTCAGCATGGTCTTGAAATCTTCGCTGGCGATTTCCAGCAGCAGGCCCGGCTCGCCGGAGTTGATCAGCAACTTCGGCTCGCGCAGCAGGCTTTCTTCGTAGAGGCACGGCGAGCTGGTCAGCGCCGGCAGGCCCGGCAGCAGGCTCAGGCTGTGTTTACCGAGCATCTTTTCCAGGCGCTCGGTGGACACGGCGGTCAGGCGACGGCCCGTCAGCTCGGCGAGGCGGTTGAGATCCAGCAACTGGCTCTGTGGAAACAGCACCATCAGCGCACCGACCGCGTCGTCCAGCAACACGGCCTGCACTTTGCGCGAGGCGTTGAGGCCGTGGTGGTCGAGCACTTCTTCGTAGGCGACGCCCAGCTTGTTGAGCAGCAGCCGAATAACAGACGGAGCGTGCGGGGATTCGGGGGCGAGAGCAGCTTCGGTCATGGTCTGTATCCGTTTTTGAAACAATTGCTGGAGTATAACCAGCTTGGTTGGAACGAGCTTTGAGAAACTGCGACGGTGCTCACACTTGGCCGTATTGCTGCCCGTGTCGCAGCCAGCGGTCGAGCAACGGGCTGACGTGGGTGGGCCAGCGTTCGAGCAACGCCTGGGCGGCATCGCGTACGGCGGGCAGCAGATCGGCATCGCGCATCAGGTCGGCGACCTTGAATTGCAGCAGGCCGGTCTGGCGGGTGCCGAGCATTTCGCCGGGGCCGCGCAGTTCGAGGTCTTTTTCGGCAATGACGAAACCGTCGTTGGTCTCGCGCATGATGCCCAGGCGCTGGCGGCCGATTTGCGACAGCGGCGGATGGTAGAGCAGCACGCAATGGCTGACTGCGCTGCCCCGACCGACGCGACCGCGCAACTGGTGCAGCTGCGCAAGGCCGAGGCGCTCGGGGTTTTCGATGATCATCAGGCTGGCGTTGGGCACGTCGACGCCGACTTCGATCACGGTGGTGGCGACCAGCAGTTGCAGGTTGCCGGCCTTGAACTCGGCCATGACGGCGGCTTTCTCGGCGGGTTTCATGCGGCCGTGGATCAGCCCGACCTTCAACTCGCCGAGGGCGGCGGTCAGGTCTTCGAAAGTGGTTTCGGCGGCCTGGCAGGTCAGCTCTTCGGACTCTTCGATCAGCGTGCACACCCAATAGGCCTGACGGCCCTCGGCGCAGGCGCTGCGCACCCGCTCGATGACTTCGACGCGGCGGGTATCGGTGACCAGCACGGTGTTGACCGGGGTTCGCCCGGGCGGCAGTTCGTCGAGGATCGAGGTGTCAAGGTCGGCGTAGGCGCTCATCGCCAGCGTCCGTGGAATCGGCGTGGCGGTCATGATCAGTTGATGCGGGCACATGCGCCCGCCGACGCCTTTCTGCCGCAGCGCCAGACGTTGCTGCACACCGAAGCGGTGTTGTTCGTCGATGATCACCAGCGCGAGGTTCTTGAACTGCACTTCGTCCTGAAACAGCGCGTGGGTGCCGACCACCATCGGCGTGCCGCCGGCAATCTGTTCCAGCGCGGCCACGCGGTTCTTGCCCTTGAGCTTGCCGGCCAGCCACGCCACCTCGATGCCCAATGGTTCGAGCCAGCGCTTGAAGGTGATGAAGTGCTGCTCGGCAAGGATCTCGGTCGGCGCCATCAGAGCTACCTGATAACCGGCCTCCAGCGCTTGCAGCGCAGCGAGGGCGGCGACCACGGTTTTGCCCGCACCAACGTCGCCCTGAATCAGCCGCAGCATTGGTTCGTGCTGACTGAGGTCGTAGGCGATTTCGTTGCCGACTCGTTGCTGAGCGCCGGTCGGGTTGAAGCCGAGGTTGGCCAGGTATTTCGCCGGCAGTCTGGTGGCTTTCGGCATCGCCGGCGCGCGCAGGGAGCGCATGCTTTCGCGCAGGCGCTGCTGCGATAGCTGATGGGTCAGCAGTTCTTCGAAGGCCAGGCGATGCTGGGCCCAGTGATGACCGAGGGCGAGTTCTTCGACGTCGGCATCGGCGGGCGGGTTGTGCAGGTAGCGGATCGCATCGGCCAGCGGCGCCAGTTGGTAGTCGCGGGCAAGTTCCGTCGGCAGCCAGTCGGGCAGGGTGGCCGGTTTGAGCAGGGTCAACGTCTGCATGCACAACTGGCGCAGGCGCGCCTGGGTCAGGCCTTCGGTCAGCGGGTAGACCGGGGTCAGGGTTTCATCCACCGGCGGCGGCTCGTCGCCGTTAATGGCGCGGTATTCCGGGTGGTAGATCTCCAGCCCCGAGGCACCGGGCCGGGCTTCGCCGTAGCAGCGAATCCGCGTGCCGCGCTTGAGGCCTTCTTTCTGCGCGTTGCTGAAGTGATAGAAGCGCAGGCTCAGGCCGCCGGTGCCGTCCTGCAAACGCACGACGAGGCTGCGACGCCGGCCCATGACCACGTCGGCACCGCTGACGGTGCCTTCGACCACAGCGTCCTGTCCCGGCCGCAGCGCGCCGATCGGCACCACGCGGGTGCGATCCTGATAACGCAGCGGCAGGTGGAACAGCACATCCTGAAGGTTCTCCAGGCCGACCTTGGCCAGTTTCTCGGCCATGGCTTCACCGACACCCTTGAGTGCGGTGACCGAGACCTGCGACAGCTCAGTCATGACTCTGGCTTAACCGGCCGTGACCGGCGCGGCAGGTTTGGCGACCGAGCACAGGCGAATGGAGTCGGCGAGGATCTCGATGGCTTTCGGGCGAGGGAAACTGGCGCGCCAGGCGATGGCCACGGTGCGGAACGGCACCGGTGCCGACAGTGGACGCACTTCGATCACGCCCGGGGCGTAGTGATGGCTGTCCACCGCCGACAGCGGCAGGATCGAGATGCCCAGGCCGGAGGCGACCATGTGGCGAATGGTTTCCAGCGAGCTGGATTCGACCGTGGTGTGCTTGGCGCCGTCGTTGCCCTTGGTCAGGGTCGGGCAGGCTTCCAGTACCTGATCGCGGAAGCAGTGGCCTTCGCCGAGCAGCAGCAGGCTCTTGTCATTGAGCAGGGCGGCGTCGATGGATTCTTTTTGCGTCCACGGGTGCTGGGCCGGCATCAGGACGTAGAACGGTTCGTCATAGAGCGGCAGGGTCAGCACGTCGGCTTCGTTGAACGGCAGGGCGATGATGATCGCGTCCAGTTCGCCGTTGCGCAGTTTGTCGCGCAGCACGTGGGTGAAGTTTTCTTCGATGTACAACGGCATCTGCGGGGCGACCCGGTGCAGTTGCGGAATCAGGTGCGGGAACAGGTACGGGCCGACGGTGTAGATCGCGCCGACTTTCAGCGGGGCGGTCAGCTGGTTCTTGCCGGCCTGGGCCAGTTCGCGGATGCCCTGGGCCTGCTCCAGCACTTTCTGCGCCTGAGCGACGATGCCTTCGCCGACAGGGGTCAGGCGCACGGCGCTTTTGCTGCGCTCGAAAATCAGCACACCGAGTTCGTCTTCAAGCTTTTTCACGCCCACCGACAGGGTCGGCTGGCTGACGTGGCAACGCTCGGCCGCGTGGCCGAAATGCTGCTCTTGGGCGAGGGTAACGATGTAGCGTAATTCTGTGAGAGTCATAGCAAGCGTCCATGAAGATGCGGGCCAAGCATACCGGCTGCAATCGATAGACGCACGTTATCAGACTGAGTGATGAATGCGACACCGGGCAATGCCGGTTTGCCGTTGGTAGATATGACAAAGGCACCTTTGGGTGCCTTTGTGTCGGGTTCGTCCGGTTGTCGCAGAACCCTGTGGGAGCGAGATTGCTCGCGAAAGCGGTGTATCAGACGAAGCCGCCTTGCCTGACAGGCCTCTTCGCTCCCACAGGTTTTGCGGTGTCTTCTAGCGGCGGCGTTCCAGCGAGTAAACAAACGGCGCAACGATTTCGATCGCACCATTGGTCAGCATGTCGGCCGGTGGCTTGGGCAGCGGCTGGGCGCGGCGGATCATTTCCAGGGTGGCCCGGTCCAGATCGGCGTTGCCGGAACGGCCCACCAGTTCGAACGACAGCACGTTGCCTTCGCCATCAACCACGAAACGCAACCGGTTCAAACCTTCCTTGCCCCGTGCCTGAGCGCTGGCCGGGTACTTTTTGTACTTGGCCAGATGCGCAAGCAGGGTACCTTGCCAACTGGCCTTGGCCGCCAGTTGTGCAGGCGACGGGCCCGGTGCCGGCTGGGCGGATTTCTCCGTCGGTGCCTGGGTCTGCTGAGGCTCCGCCGGTTTTTCCTCGGAAGGTTTTTCCTTCACAGGCTCCGGTTTCTTCTCAACCGGTTTTGGCGGTTGCGGTTTTGGCTTGGGTTTTGGCTTCGGCTTGGGTACGGCAATCTCTGCCTTGGGGGCTTCGGCCAGTTTCGGGATCGGCAGTTCTTCGACCGGAGCCGGTGGCTGCGGTGGCGTGACGACTTTCGGCGGTGCGGGCGGTGGCGGGGCCGGAACCGGTGCCAGCTCGACCATCATTGCCTGCGGCGGCAATTCGATGGGCGGGCGGGCGTTCCAGTTCAGCGCCAGCGCAATGGCCAGCGCGTGAACACCCAGCACCACGGCCAGGCTACCGCTGTAACGCGTCAGCTTATGGCGCGTCGTGATCATTTCTTGACTGCGCTCTCGAGTCCGACCAGACCGACCTTCAGGTAACCGGCGGCGCGCAGGTTATCCATCACGCTCATCAAGTCGCCGTAATCCACGCCTTTGTCGGCCTGGAAGAAGATCGTCGTGTCTTTCTTGCCCTGGGTCTTGGCGTCGAGTGCGGCGCCGAGGGTTTCGGCTTTCACTTCGTCATCGCCGATGAACAGGCGCTGGTCAGCCTTCACGCTGAGGAATACCGGTTTCTCCGGCCGCGGTGCCGGTTTGGCGGTGGAGGCAGGCAGGTCAACCTTGATGTCCACGGTGGCCAGCGGAGCGGCCACCATGAAGATGATCAACAGCACCAGCATCACGTCGATGAACGGCGTGACGTTGATTTCGTGGTTCTCGGCCAGATCGTCGTCTGCGCCTTCTTTCAAATGCAGGCCCATGGCCGATTACCCCACTTTCACCATGTGCGGTTGCGAGCTGTTGCGCTCAGGCTGGTGGTCGAGGTCGCGGCTGACCAGCAACAGAACCTGAGCCGACGCATCGGACACCTGAGCCTTGTAACCGGCGATGGAGCGGGCGAAGACGTTGTAGATGACCACGGCAGGAATCGCGGCAACCAGACCCAGTGCGGTAGCCAGCAGCGCTTCAGCGATGCCCGGTGCTACGACGGCAAGGTTGGTGGTCTGGGTTTTGGCGATGCCGATGAAGCTGTTCATGATGCCCCACACGGTACCGAACAGGCCGACGAACGGCGCAGTGGAGCCGATGGTGGCGAGGACGCCGGTGCCGCTGCTCATGTTGCGGCCACAGGCGGCGACCAGACGCTCGAGGCGGAAGCTGACGCGCTCCTTGATGCCTTCTTTCTCGCGGGCGTTGGCCGACAGGCGCATTTCTTCCAGGGCGTCGTGTACCAGCAGGTTGGCCAGCGTGCCTTCTTTCGCCGCGCTAGCGCTGGCTTCCTTGAGGGAGGCAGCTTTTTTCAGGTTGGCGATTTCACCGCGCAGCCGGCGTTTGGCGCCCATCAGCTCGAAGCCCTTGGCGATCCAGATGGTCCAGGTGATGATCGAGGCGATGGCCAGGCCGATCATCACGGCTTTAACGATGACGTCGGCGTTCTGGTACATGCCCCATGGCGACAGGTCGTGGGCCATGCCCAGGCTGTTGTCGGCTTCGAGGACTTCCGGTGCATCGGCGGCGCTGGCCTCTGCGGCCTGCACCGGATCGGTCGCGGCAGGTGCGGCGGCCGGAGCGCTCTGCTCGGTGGCGGCTGGCGCGGCCGGGACTTGTGCGTCAGCGAATGCAGCAACTGGTGCCAGCATCAGGCTGAGCAGCAGAGCAGCCACGGCGCTCCAGGCGCGAGGTCGGTTGGTTGGCGAAGCGGAGTTTTGAATGCGTGTCATGCTGGCCGGACCTGAGATAGAAAAACGGTGATGCTCTTCCAGGCCTCGTGAGGCCGAGAACAAAAGTGGCGTGCATTATTGCAAGTAATTCTTGTTAACAAAAGTAATAGAGTTGCTTTTTTTCCTTCATTGCTAGCCGCTCGTCCCTTGCCGAGGCTAGTCTGTCGCTTTCCGATGGGAGATTTTTGATGTCCGCGCCTTCTGTTTTGATCGCCGGTTGCGGTGATGTCGGCAGCCGTCTGGCCACGCAATTGCTGGCTGCCGGCTTCCAGGTATACGGCCTGCGCCGGGATGTTTCACGTTTGCCGGAGGGCGTTATCGGTGTGGCCGGTGACTTGTTCAATGAGGATTGCCCGGCGACCTGGCCGGTGGGCGCTATCGATTACCTGGTGTATAGCGCGGCGGCCACCGATCACGATGAGGCCGGTTATCGCGCGGCGTATGTGCAGGGTTTGCAGCATGTGCTGGGTTGGCTGAACGATTACGGGCAAGAGCCTGATCGGTTGCTGTTCGTTTCCAGTAGCAGTGTTTACGGGCAGCAGAACGGCGAATGGGTTGATGAAAAATCCGAAACCGTTGCCGCGGGTTATTCCGGTCGGTTGATGCTGGAGGCCGAGCAGGTTGCGCTCAACAGCGGCATTCCCGCGAGCATCGTGCGCCTGACCGGCATTTATGGCCCGGGACGTGAATGGCTGCTGACCCAGGTACGCCGTGGTTATCGTGTGGCGGTTGACCCACCGCTGTATGGCAATCGCATCCATGCCGATGATGCGGCGGGGTTGATGGCTTATCTGCTGGACGCGGATCGCAAGGGCGTGGCGCTGGATGACATCTACATCGGCGTGGACGATGCGCCGGCGCCGCTCGCCGAGGTGGTGGCGTGGCTGCGCGAGTATCTGGGCGTCACCGAATGGTCGGAAGACGAGAGTGTGCGTCGTACCGGCAGCAAGCGTTGCAGCAATGCACGGGCCAAGGCGTTGGGCTGGGTGCCGAAGTATCCGAGTTATCGCGAGGGGTATGCCGCGATTCTTGAAGGTCGCTGCTGACTTGCGGACATAAAAAAGGCGGGAGCAATGGCTTGCTTCCGCCTTTCTTGTCTCAAGCGCAGATCACTGCTTCTCAAGCAACCACTTGCGCTCACCCGGGGTGAACTGCGGTTGTTCGTCCGCCAGCGCCGTATTCACGGCCTGCAGGATTTCCAGCTCTTTGCCCTTGCGCACAAAGATCCAGTTGTTGCCCTGGCCGTTCTGCTGCAACCACATGCTGTCGTTGCCGCTGCTCATCGACGCGCAATCGCCCGCGAGGCACAGGGCATAGCGGTCGGCACCCGGCAGACCGGAGACTTGGCCGTCAGCCTGAAACTGCACGGTGGCGCCTTCGCCCTGGCCGCTGGTGATCGTCCAGTTGCCGCCCAGATAAGCGGAATACAGCGCGCGTTCGAAGCTGGCGCCGATCGGTGCGCCGTCCGGCACTGGAATTTGCGCGCGGTCGAAGACTTGTTCCGGTTCGTTTTCGTTGGCGGCTTGTTGCAGTTGGCCACCATCACGTTTCAGCTCGCTGGCGGAGCTGCCATAGAAGTCGACTTTCCAGACGCCGGACTGTTCGCCGAGCAAGCGACCTTCGACGTTTTCGAAACCGTTGGTATAGCGGGCCTGGCCGGCCTTGGTGTTGACGTCCCACTCCAGATTCGGGCCGTAAGCCTGAAGCGCTTCGCGCAGGGGGCCGCCCTTGGCAGCGGCATCGATGGCGACCTGATTGATCCAGGTGCCGCTGATGTCACGGTCGGCAGGGTTGCTGGCGCAACCGCCGAGGAAAATGGCGAGCAGCGAGAGAGCAAGCGCTTTGCGCATGGTGGAATCCTTTCAAAACCTTTTCTTTACCGCAGAGCGGTCGGCGCGGTGTGTTGGACCGCGCCATGGCGCATTACTCGATGACCAGAATGGCATCCATTTCAACCTGCGAACCCTTCGGCAGGGCTGCCACGCCGATGGCGGCGCGAGCCGGGTAAGGCTGGTCGAAGTACTTGCCCATGATCTCGTTGACCTTGGCGAAGTGGCTCAGGTCGGTGAGGAAGATGTTCAGCTTGACGATGTCCTTGAACGAACCGCCGGCGGCTTCGGCCACGGCTTTCAGGTTCTCGAACACCTGGACGGTCTGGGCTTCGAAGCCTTCGACCAGTTCCATGGTTTTTGGATCGAGGGGAATCTGACCCGACATGTAAACGGTATTGCCGGCCTTGATCGCCTGGGAATAAGTACCGATGGCGGCCGGGGCCTTGTCGCTGCTGATAACAGTCTTGGTCATGTATGACTCCTTGTATTGTTTGAGTTATGCGCGCATGCGGGTGATGCGGATCACCCCGGTCAGGGCGCGCAGTTTCTTGATCACGCGGGCCAGGTGCACACGGTCGTGGACGCTGACCACCAACTGGACGACGCTGATGCGACCATCGCGTTCGTCCATGCTGATTTTCTCGATATTGCCGTCGGCTGCGTTGACGCTGCTGGCCAGCAGGGCGATCAGGCCGCGCTGGTGCTCCAGCTCGACGCGCAGTTCGACGTTGAATTCGCCGGTGACATCCTTGGCCCACGAAAGCTGGATGCATTTTTCCGGGTTGTGGCGGATTTCGCTGATGTTGCGGCAGTTTTCCAGGTGCACGACCATGCCTTTGCCCGCCGACAGGTGGCCGACAATCGGGTCGCCCGGGATCGGCGTGCAACATTTGGCATAGCTGAGGACCAGACCTTCGGTGCCGCGAATCGCCAGCGGGCCTTCCGGACTTGGCAATTGCTCGCCTTCGCCGAGCAGGCGGCGTGCCACGACATAGGCCATGCGGTTGCCCAGGCCGATGTCTTCGAGCAGGTCTTCGATCAGTTCGAGGCGGTATTCGGTGAGCATCGCCTTCACGCGCTCGGCCGGAATCTGTTCCAGCGCGCTGTCGAAGCCGTTGAGCACCTTGTTCAACAGGCGCTCGCCGAGGCTGATGGATTCGGAGCGGCGTTGCAGTTTCAGCGCATGGCGGATGTGGGTTCGCGCCTTGCCGGTGACCACGAAGTTGAGCCACGCCGGGTTCGGCCGCGCGCCGGGGGCACTGACGATCTCGACCGTGGAACCGCTTTGCAGCGGTTCGGACAGCGGTGCGAGACGACGGTTGATCCGGCAGGCGATGCAGCTGTTGCCGACGTCGGTGTGCACCGCGTAGGCGAAGTCGACCGCCGTGGAGCCTTTGGGCAACTCCATGATCCGGCCTTTGGGCGTGAACACGTAGACCTCGTCCGGGAACAGGTCGATCTTCACGCTTTCGATGAATTCCAGCGAGTTGCCGGCACGTTGCTGCATTTCCAGCACGCCTTTGACCCACTGACGGGCTCGGGCGTGAGTGCCTTTCGGCTGCTCGTCGCCGCTGGATTTGTACAGCCAATGGGCGGCGATGCCGTTGTTGGCCATCTCTTCCATTTCGCGGGTACGGATCTGGATCTCGATCGGTACACCGTGCATGCCGAACAGCGTGGTGTGCAGCGACTGATAGCCGTTGGCCTTGGGAATCGCGATGTAATCCTTGAAGCGGCCCGGCAACGGTTTGTACAGATTATGCACGGCACCCAGTACGCGGTAGCAGGTGTCGACCTTGTCGACGATGATCCGGAACGCGTAGACGTCCATGATCTCGTTGAAGGCCCGACGCTTGCCGCGCATTTTCTTGTAGATGCCGTAGAGGTGTTTCTGGCGACCGCTGACTTCGCCCTGGATGCCGTCGATGGCGAGGCAATGGCCGAGGGACTCTTCGATCTTGTTGACGATTTCCTTGCGGTTGCCGCGGGCGCGTTTGACCGCCTGGTAAATCCGCGCGGAACGCATCGGGTGCATGGCCTTGAAGCCGAGGTCTTCGAACTCGATGCGTACCGAATGCATGCCCAGCCGGTTGGCGATGGGGGCATAGATTTCAAGGGTTTCCTTGGCGATGCGCCGGCGCTTTTCACCGGACAGCACTTCCAGGGTGCGCATGTTGTGCAGACGGTCGGCGAGCTTGACCAGGATCACGCGAATGTCGCGCGCCATGGCCATGGCCATTTTCTGGAAGTTTTCCGCCTGGGCTTCGGCCTTGGTCTCGAAGTTCATCTGGGTCAGTTTGCTGACCCCGTCGACCAGTTCGGCCACGGTCTCGCCGAACTGCGCTTGCAGCGCTTCCTTGGCGATACCGGTGTCTTCGATCACGTCATGCAGCATCGCGGCCATCAGGCTCTGATGGTCCATGTGCATGTCGGCAAGAATGTTCGCCACGGCAAGAGGATGCGTGACATACGCCTCGCCGCTGCGGCGGCGTTGGCCGTCGTGGGCTTGTTCGGCGTAGAAATACGCTCGGCGGACCAGATTGACCTGGTCCTGACCGAGGTAGGTCGATATTCGATCGGCGAGGGCGTCTATGCTCGGCATGATGACTCCTGCCGCAAGCTGTGATCCCGCGCCTTGCTACGTCGACCAGGCATAGGCTTAAACGGCCTCGTTGGACTCGTCCTCTGGAGCAAAGGCAGCGAAGACCGGGTCTTCGGTGACAATTTCTTCGGCGGCGATGAATTCGGGAGTCACGATACCTTCAGCGATTTCGCGCAGGGCGACGACGGTAGGCTTGTCGTTTTCCCATGCCACTTTCGGCTCTTTGCCGCCGGTGGCCAGTTGACGGGCACGCTTGGTAGAGAGCATGACCAGCTCAAAGCGGTTATCCACGTGTTCTAGGCAGTCTTCAACGGTTACGCGGGCCATGGTATTCCTCGGAGCGAATGCAATATGCGCGCTGCCCGGTTGGGCGAGCGGACTCGGCAGTTTAAAAAAACACCAGCGATTAGGGAAGCGCTGATTTTTTGACCAGACTCTTCAACGCGCTGCAAGCACCAATGTAAAGCTCTTGCAGCGGTTTTGTGAAGTGCTGTTTCAGCCCAGCAATTCAGCCAGCAATTTGCCAAAACGCACTTGCTGGCGTTTCTGTTGCAGCTGGTTGGCGCGGAAAATCGCCTTCAGATCATCCAGCGCGTGGGCGAAATCGTCGTTGATGATCAGGTAGTCGTATTCGACGTAGTGGCTCATCTCGCTGACCGCTTCGCGCATCCGGCCGTCGATGATCTCGTCGCTGTCCTGGCCACGGTTGGTCAGGCGCTGGTGCAGGGCCTGCAGCGATGGCGGCAGAATGAAGATCGAGCGGGCCTGCGGCATCAGCTTGCGCACTTGTTCCGCGCCTTGCCAGTCGATTTCCAGAATCAGGTCATGGCCTTCGTCCAGGGTCTGCTGCAGGCGGCTTTGCGAGGTGCCGTAGAAGTTGCCGAAGACTTCGGCGCGTTCCAGGAAATCGCCGTGCTCGCCCATCTTCACGAACTCTTCGCGGGTCACGAAGTGGTAGTTCACGCCGTCCACTTCGCCCGGGCGCATGGCGCGGGTAGTGTGGGAAATCGAGACGCGGATTTCCGGTTTGGCGTCGGTCAGGGCCTTGACCAGACTGCTTTTGCCCGCGCCCGAGGGGGCGGAAATGATGTACAGGGTGCCGGTACTGTGGGTCATGTCGGAGATAGCCTTACTCAATATTCTGCACTTGTTCGCGCATCTGCTCGATCAACACCTTGAGGTTGACCGCCGCCTGGGTGCTGCGCGGGTCGAAGGCCTTGGAGCCCAGTGTGTTGGCTTCGCGGTTGAGCTCCTGCATCAGGAAGTCCAGGCGCCGGCCGGCGGCACCGCCGGATTTCAGCACCCGGCGAACTTCGATGATGTGAGTACTCAGGCGATCCAGTTCTTCGGCCACGTCGCTTTTTTGCGCGAGGATGACCATTTCCTGTTCCAGGCGCTGCGGGTCCAGTTCGGCCTTCATGTCGGCGAAACGGTCGAGGACTTTCTGGCGCTGGGTGGCAAGCATCTGCGGAACCAGTTCGCGCAGGGTCACCACATCTTCTTCGATGGCGGTCAGGCGATCGTTGATCAGGCGTGCCAGCTCTGCGCCTTCGCGCTCGCGGCCGGCCTTGAGGTCTTTCAGGCCTTGATTGAACAAGGCCAGCGCCTCGGCGTTCAGCGCTTGCGGGTCGGTGGCGTCTGCGACCAGTACGCCCGGCCAGGCCAGCACTTCCAGCGGGTTCAGCGCCGCCGGGTTCTTGATCAGGCTGGCGACGGTTTCGGCCGCAGCGACCAGTTGCGCGGCGCGCTCGCGATCCACTTGCAGCGGCTTGCCGGCGCTTTCTTCGGTGAAGCGCAGGGTGCACTCCAGTTTGCCGCGCGACAGGCCCTGGCGCAGGGCTTCGCGGACGGCGCCTTCGAGGTCGCGAAACGATTCCGGCAGACGTAGATGGGGTTCCAGGTAGCGGCTGTTGACCGAGCGCAGCTCCCAGCTCAGGGTGCCCTGAACGCCGGCTTTTTCGACGCGGGCGAAGGCGGTCATGCTGTGCACCATGGGGTGACCTCGCGATACAGATCGGCGCGAATTGAAGCTCCGCAGCTCGATATCAATGAATTTAAGCCGACTGGCAGCAAAGGCGCAGGATTGTAGCGCAGTGCGGCAGATGCGCCCAAACACACGGTGTGACAAAGGGCTGCAGGCCGTCGGCGAAGCGCGTTTCAGGGCCTTCGGTCGTCGGCGGGATTTTTTAACGAGTGCCCAGGCGCGGCGTGCGGCTCTATAATGCTCCGCAGTTTTCCGTCCCCAGTACAGGTATCTCCTATGAAACGTCCAAGTGGTCGCGCTGCCGATCAGCTCCGCTCGATCCGCATTACCCGCAACTACACCAAACACGCCGAGGGATCCGTACTGGTCGAATTCGGTGATACCAAAGTCATCTGCACCGTCAGCGTTGAAAATGGCGTGCCGCGTTTCCTTAAAGGTCAGGGCCAGGGCTGGCTGACCGCCGAATACGGCATGCTGCCGCGTGCTACCGGTGAACGTAACCAGCGTGAAGCGAGCCGTGGCAAGCAGGGCGGTCGCACCCTGGAAATCCAGCGCCTGATCGGCCGTTCCCTGCGCGCTGCACTGGACATGTCCAAGCTGGGCGACGTCACCCTGTATGTCGACTGCGACGTGATCCAGGCCGACGGTGGCACCCGTACCGCGTCGATCACCGGCGCCATGGTTGCGCTGGTCGATGCACTGAAAGTGATCAAGAAGCGTGGCGGCCTGAAAGGTGGCGACCCGCTCAAGCAAATGATCGGTGCCGTATCTGTTGGCATGTACCAGGGCGAGCCAGTGCTGGATCTGGACTATCTTGAGGATTCCGCCGCCGAGACCGACCTCAATGTGGTGATGACCAGCACCGGTGGTTTCATCGAAGTGCAGGGCACCGCTGAAGGCGCACCGTTCCAGCCTGAAGAGCTGAACGCGATGCTGGAACTGGCCAAGAAAGGCATGAACGAGATCTTCGAACTGCAAAAGGCTGCACTGGCCGACTGAGCAGGTTCGCAACCCGCAAGGAGGACGAGATGAGTGATGAGCAAGAGTTGTTGCCCAAGCCGAGCCAGGAGGTTCGCCAATGGGCGATGTTTTGTCACTTGTCCGCCTTGCTGGGGATCTGGATTCCGTTCGGAACGCTGATCGGGCCACTGGTCCTGTGGCAGATGAAGCGCGAGACCGATCCGTTCATCGACGCCCAGGGCAAGGAAGCGCTGAATTTCCAGATCACCGTGGCGATTGCTTCAATGATCTGCTTCGTACTGATGCTGGTGATCATCGGGTTCGTGCTGTTCGGCCTGCTGGCCATTGCGGCGCTGGTGCTGACAATCATCGGTGGCGTAAAAGCCAATGAAGGTTTTCCGTACCGTTATCCGTTTACCTGGCGCTTGATCAAATAGCATTCAACCGAAAGGTGCATGTTGGAATAATCAATTCTGCATATTTAAAAAGCCCTGGCCTGTCAGGGCTTTTTTTGCAACTTAATAAACCTGAGTTCCTTGTAGGAATAATCTGTCTGCGATGAATGGCAAAAGAAATTTTATATATTCATCGCTCTTACATTTTTAGTCACAACTGTAATGCCTCGATGCGGCCAATGGGCATTGGCAGCATGACTTTGCGCTTGTTAAGGTTGCCGCACGTCATATTCCTTCAGAAATATTTCGATATATTCAGACCATCGAAGGCTCTTGAATTTCAGTGTTTCCAGTGTTGAAACAGCCAGCCGATTCGTGAGGCGTAACCAGGGAAAAGTTCGCCTGCGAATATATAGCCAAGAATAAACCAGATGATTCAGCTCGATTTCTACGGCACGCTCGTGGCCGCTTCTCTTGTACTTCTGCTGGGACGTGGTCTTGTTACCCGTGTTGGTGTACTGCGCAATTTCAATATTCCCGAACCGGTTGCGGGTGGCCTGTTGGTTGCTGTGGTTCTTCTGGTATTGCGAGCGCTCGATATAGAAGTCCGATTCGATACCTCGCTGCAGGCACCGCTCATGCTGGCGTTTTTTGCCACTATCGGTCTGAGTGCGGACTTCGCCAGCCTCAAAAAGGGCGGTCGCGTAGTAGGGATATTTATATTAGCGGTCGCCGGTCTCCTGATCCTGCAGAACGCCATGGGCATCGGACTCGCCACATTGCTGGGGCTTGACCCGCTGATGGGGCTGTTGACGGGTTCCATCACACTGGCCGGTGGTCATGGAACCGGTGCCGCGTGGGGAACGGTATTCAGCGAGAAATACGGTCTGGCCTCCGCCTCCGAGCTGGCGATGGCCTCGGCGACATTCGGTCTTGTACTGGGTGGACTGATCGGTGGGCCGGTTGCCCGTCTGCTTATCAAACGTGTCGAGGTGCCTGGTTGTCATGCGCAGGAGGCGCCGCGTCTGCCAAAGGGGTTCGAGCAGCCGAACAGGGAGCGCTCGATCACGCCGTTCTCGTTCATCGAAACACTGGCGCTGATCGCGGTCAGCCTGCTGGTGGGCAATCTCCTGAACGGGCTGCTGCACGGCACGGCATTCGAGTTGCCGACATTCGTTTGTGTCTTGTTTGTGGGCGTCGTGTTGCGTAACGGCCTCTCGGCGTTGGGCCTGTATCAGGTATTCGAGCGGGAAGTCTCGGTGCTGGGCAACGTCAGTCTGTCGCTGTTTCTGGCCATTGCGCTGATGTCGCTCAAGTTGTGGGATCTGGCAGCCCTGGCGTTGCCGATCTTCATTATCCTGGCCGTGCAGACGCTGGTCATGGCGCTGTTCGCGGTGTTCGTGACGTTCAGGATCATGGGCCGCAATTACGACGCGGCAGTGCTGGCGGCCGGGCATTGCGGTTTCGGCCTCGGTGCGACGCCTACCGCCATCGCCAACATGCAAGCGGTGACGCAGCGTTACGGTCCTTCGCAGATCGCGTTTCTGGTCGTACCGATGGTGGGTGCATTTTTCATCGATATCATCAACGTCATAGTGATCAAGTTGTATCTGGCGCTGCCGTTCTTCGCCGCGGTCTGACGCGCGTTCCAGCCTGGGTTTGACGCAAAAAAATGCCCGTATCCTGCGATACGGGCATTTTTTCTACTGCGAAACGAAGCTTAGATGGTCAGCGTCCAGTCGTAGTCGACGATCAGCGGCGCGTGCTGCGAGAACCGTGGCTGACGCGGCAGGCGTGCGCTGCGCACGAAGCGCCGCAGGCCCGGGGTCAGGATCTGGTAGTCGAAACGCCAGCCCAGATTCAGCATCTCGGCCTGTTCGTTGTCCGGCCACCAGCTGTACTGGTCGCCTTCGCGGCTGACTTCGCGCAGGGCGTCTACATAGCCCATGTTGCCGACAATCTCGTCCATCCAGGCGCGTTCTGGCGCCAGGAAGCCCGGAGATTGCTGGCTGTCGCGCCAGTTCTTGATGTCGAGCTTCTGCTGCGCGACGTACAGCGAGCCACAATAAATGTACTCGCGACGTTTGCGCCGCTGTTTGTCCAGGTACTTGCCGAAGTCGTCCATGAGCTTGAACTTCTGGTTCAAGTCTTCATCGCCGTTCATCCCCGAAGGAAGCAGCAAGGTGGCAATACTGACTTTGTCGAAATCTGCTTGCAGGTAGCGCCCGTAGCGGTCGGCCGTCTCGAAGCCGAGACCGCTGATGACAGCCTTCGGTTGCAACCGCGAATACAAAGCCACGCCGCCTTGGGCAGGGACTTCAGCATCGCAGGCATAAAGGAAGTAGCCGTCCAGTTGGAAGGCTGGGTCGTCCAGTTCAAAGGCGGAGGCACGGGTGTCCTGCAGGCAGATGACGTCGGCATTCTGTGCCTGCAGCCAACTGAGCAAACCGCGCTCGACTGCAGCCTGAATACCATTGACGTTCACACTGATGATCCGCATAAATGGCCCCAAAAATCGCGTGCGTGTATGATACACGGCGTCAAGCTAATTAGCTAAATCCGTGGTATTTGGGGTTTTTTTCATGCAAGCGTATCAGCGCGATTTCATTCGTTTTGCCATCGATCGCGGCGTTTTGCGCTTCGGTGAGTTCACCCTGAAGTCCGGGCGCACCAGTCCTTACTTCTTCAATGCCGGCCTGTTCAACTCGGGCTCCGCGCTGGCACAGCTGGGCCGTTTCTACGCCGCAGCCATCGCCGAGAGCGGTATTCCGTTCGACGTGCTGTTCGGCCCGGCCTACAAAGGCATCCCGTTGGCGGCAACCACTGCCGTGGCGTTGGCCGAACACCACAACCGTGATCTGCCATGGTGCTTCAACCGCAAGGAAGCCAAGGCTCACGGCGAAGGCGGCAGCCTGGTCGGTGCACCACTGACCGGTGAGGTGCTGATCATCGACGACGTGATCACTGCCGGCACCGCGATCCGTGAAGTGATGCAGATCATTGCTTCCCAGGACGGCGCCAAGGCTGCCGGCGTGCTGATCGCCCTGAACCGTCAGGAGCGCGGCAACGGTGAGCTATCGGCAATCCAGGAAGTCGAGCGTGATTTCGGCATCCCGGTCATCAGCATCGTTTCGCTGAATCAGGTGCTGGAATTCCTGGCTGACGATCCGCAGCTCAAGCAGCACCTGCCAGCCGTTGAAGCCTATCGCGCCCAGTTCGGCGTCTGATCGCTTCTTCCAGGCAAAAAAAGACCCCGCTCAGTCAGGCTGAGCGGGGTCTTTTGGTTTTCAGCTAACGCAGCATGCGCCATTTTTTAAGCAATTTCAGCGTCAGGATCGTATTGTTCAACGCAAATGCCAGCAGCGCCCCAACCACCATCACGTACAGCGTGCGATCAACATCGAAGTCCCACAGATCCAGTGTGCTGCTGTCGATAATGCGCACGGCGGCTGGCAGATTGACGTAAAACAGCGCCACAAAGGCGCACGTCAGTGGTAGCGCACGCCAGTAAAAGGCGTTTTTGATCTTCTGGCGACTGCGCGCATGCTCTGCTGCAGGATGTCATCGAGCTGATTGCGAAAGCGCGATACGGTGTTCTTCAGCAAGGTTTTGCTCTGACTCTGGGTCAGTTGAAAAATGGTCGAGATTTGCGATTCGGTCGGTAATGTCTGCCCGAAGTAGCTTTGAATCAGGTAAAGGAGACGATCCTGCCTGGCTTCGTCGGCCCGGCTGGGCATGCCGCCCTCGACCAGCATTTTCAGGTACTCGGTCAGGCTGGCCTTGGCGATACGCTGAAGAGCGTGGGCAATTTCCGCGTCGCCGATGCGCAGGGTTTTTTTGACCGGTTCCTTTTACTCCTGCTCGAAAGCGTCGGCGTCGATCGTGAATGAGATCTGCATGATTCAGTTCTCCACGATTATTTGGAGGACTGATCCGGATACGGATCTGCCACTGCATCGCCCTGACCGCTCAAGATGTTCCAGCCATTGAGCACGTGGGTGCTGGGTTGGTAGTCAGGGCAGGGCGGAAGCGAGGTTTTCGATTGATTGGAGTACCGGCGTCCACAATCTGCACATTTGTAGGTGCCTGCTGAAACGTCACTGCCATACGGTACGTGGTTTTTTTGCATGGGGAAGATCTCCTGTGAATTCAGGGAAGATCCTATGAAGATTGCTGCTTTCGCGATGTAGGACGCTTCGCTGATGAGCGTCGGATATTTCTTTCGCGCACAAAAAAATCGCAGACTTCGTCATCTCCTGCAGAAATTTCATACACGCGAAATTCGTTTTTGCAGGAATTGCCGCAGGCTGCGATCTTTTATCTTTTATCTTTTATCTTTTATCTTTTATCTTTCAGCGATCAGGGACGCTTGCGATTACTGATCAGCGTGCCCACACCGGTGTCGGTGAAGATTTCCAGCAGGATCGCGTTTGGTACGCGGCCATCGATGATCAGCGAGCTGCCGACACCGCCCTGAACCGCTTCCAGCGCGCAGCGGATTTTCGGCAGCATGCCGCCGTAGATGGTGCCGTCGGCGATCAGGTCGTCGACCTGCTGAGTGCTCAGGCCAGTCAGTACGGTGCCCGACTTGTCCATCAGGCCGGCGATGTTGGTCAGCAGCATCAGCTTCTCGGCTTTCAGTGCTTCGGCAACCTTGCCGGCCACCAGGTCGGCGTTGATGTTGTACGACTCGCCGTTTTCACCCACGCCGATCGGCGCGATCACCGGGATGAAGTTGCCCTTGACCAGCAGGTTCAGCAGTTCGGTGTTGATCCCGACCACTTCGCCCACATGGCCAATGTCGATGATTTCCGGCTGGGTCATCTCCGGGGTCTGGCGGGTGACGGTGAGCTTCTTCGCACGAATCAGCCCGGCGTCTTTACCGGTCAGGCCGATGGCGCTGCCGCCGTGACGGTTGATCAGGTTGACGATGCTTTTGTTGACCTGGCCGCCGAGGACCATTTCCACCACGTCCATGGTTGCGGCGTCGGTGACACGCATGCCGTCGACGAAATGGCTTTCGATCGACAGGCGCTTGAGCAGATCACCGATCTGCGGGCCGCCGCCGTGAACCACGACCGGGTTGATGCCCACGGCCTTCATCAGCACGATGTCGCGGGCGAAGCCGGTTTTCAGCTCCTCGCTTTCCATCGCGTTGCCGCCGTATTTGATCACCAGCGTCTTGCCGACGTATCGGCGGATGTAAGGCAGCGCTTCGGACAGGACCTTGGCAGTGTTGGCGGCGGCATCGCGTTCGAGGGTCATTCAGGGCTCCGGGTGAATCAGCAATCAGAACGGTAGTTGGAGATCAGGTGCAACGCGTTTCAGTTGGGCATGGAACACAGCCTTGATGCGCTGCAGTTCCGCCTCGTCATCGGCCTCGAAGCGCAGCACCAGCACCGGTGTGGTGTTGGACGCGCGCACCAGGCCCCAGCCTTTGGCGTAGTCGACCCGCACGCCGTCAATGGTGGTCAGGTCGGCGCCTGGGCCCCACTGCGCATCGTGCAGTGCATCAATGATGCTGAATTTGCTCTCTTCGGTCACATGGATATTGATTTCCGGCGTGGAAATATCATTCGGGAAGGTCGCGAACAGCTCCTCGGCCGAAGATTTTTCCTTGCTGAGGATTTCCAGCAGCCGTGCGGCACTGTAAATGCCGTCATCGAAACCGAACCAGCGCTCCTTGAAGAAAATGTGCCCGCTCATTTCGCCGGCCAACAGCGCGCCGGATTGTTTCATTTTCTTTTTGATCAACGAGTGACCGGTCTTCCACATTAGCGGCCGGCCGCCATATTCCTTGATCAGCGGGATCAGACGGCGGGTGCATTTGACGTCGAAGATGATTTCCGCGTCCTGGTTGCGCGCCACCACGTCACGGGCAAACAGCATCAGCAGGCGATCCGGGAACACGATGGTGCCGGTGTTGGTCACCACGCCGACGCGGTCGCCGTCGCCGTCGAAGGCCAAGCCGATGTCAGCCTTGGTTTCCTTGACCTTGGCGATCAGGTCGACGAGGTTCTCAGGCTTGCCCGGGTCCGGGTGGTGGTTCGGGAAGTTGCCGTCGACTTCGCAGAACAGCGGGATGACTTCGCAGTTCAGCGCTTCGATCAGTTGCGGGGCGATCACGCCGGCCGCGCCGTTGCCGCAGTCGACCACGACTTTCAGGCGCCGGGCCAGTTTGATGTCCTGGACGATTTCGGTGGTGTAGCGGTCGAGAATTTCGACCTGGGTCACGCTGCCCGTGCCGCTGCTCAGGTTGCCGGTCTTGAGACGCTCGTGCAGGGCCTGGATCTGCTCATTGGCGAGAGTGTCGCCGGCAATCACGATCTTGAAGCCGTTGTAGTTCGACGGGTTATGGCTGCCGGTGAGCATCACGCCGGATTTGCCGGCCAGCACGTTGGCGGCGTAGTACAGCGCCGGGGTCGGCACCAGGCCGACGTCGCTGACATGGCAGCCGCTTTCGGCGATACCGCGAATCAGTTCTGCCACCAGTTCGGGGCCGGACAGGCGGCCGTCACGGCCGACGGATACGTTCGGTTCGCCCTGGGCCAGGCTTTGGGAGCCAATGGCGCGGCCGATCCAGTAGGCGGTTTCGGCATTGAGGAATTCCGGCACGGTGCCGCGAATGTCGTAGGCGCGGAAGATGCTGTCGGGAAGCTTCGGGGCGACTTGGGCGGGGGTGCTCATCTGCGAAAATGCTCCATCTCGAAAGTGGCTGGACACGCCGGCGATTCATTCGACGGCAAGCTCAAACTGAAGGGTATGACGGCGGTTTTCACAGAGAGTTCGTGGTGTGAAAGGGCCATGACGCCTTGTCCGGCGTGGCTTTGGCCTGCCAATGCCTTGATTTTCGGCGCTAAACCTTGCAGATGACATTTTGAATTTCGTGGCAAGCAACACGCACTCGCCACGATGGATTTCTAATCGATCACTTGGTGCCGGAATGGCCGAAACCGCCAGCGCCACGCTCGGTTTCGACGAACTCTTCGACCATTTCGAAGTGCGCCTGCACCACCGGCACCAACACCAGCTGCGCCAGACGCTCGCCGACCGGCATGGTGAATTCGGTCTGGCCACGGTTCCAGCAGGACACCATCAGCGGACCCTGGTAGTCGGAGTCGATCAGGCCGACCAGATTGCCCAGCACGATGCCGTGCTTATGGCCCATGCCCGAGCGCGGCAGGATCAACGCGGCGAGGTTCGGATCGCCGATGTACACCGACAGCCCGGTAGGGATCAGCACGGTTTCACCCGGTTTGATCACGATGTCCTCTTGCAGCATGGCGCGCAGGTCGAGGCCGGCGGAGCCCGGTGTGGCGTATTGCGGCAGCGGGAATTCGGTACCGATGCGTGGGTCGAGGATCTTGGCTTGCAAAGCGTGCATGTAAATTAAACCTGGTTCAGACGTTCGGCGATAAAGGTGACGAGCTGGCGAGCGATCTTGCTCTTGCTGGTCTGGGCGAAAACCGTGGCGTGCAGCCCACGGTCGATGACGCTGCAGGCGTTTTCTTCGCTGTTGAAACCGATGCTCGGGTTGGCGACGTCGTTGGCGACGATCAGGTCGAGATTCTTGTCCTTCAGCTTGCGTGCAGCGTAGTCGAGCAGGTGTTCGGTCTCGGCGGCGAAGCCGACACTGAACGGACGGTCGGAACGGGTCGCGATGGTGGCCAGGATGTCCGGGTTGCGCACCATTTGCAGGACGAAGCCGTCACCGCTCGTAGGATCTTTTTTCAATTTTTGTGGGGCGACGACTTCCGGACGGTAGTCCGCGACCGCCGCCGAGGCGATAAAGATGTCGCAAGGGATCGCGGCTTCGCACGCGGCGAGCATGTCGCGGGCGCTGACCACGTCGATACGGGTGACGCGATCCGGCGTCGGCAGGTGCACCGGGCCGCTGATCAGCGTGACGCGGGCGCCGGCTTCCACCGCCGCTTCCGCCAGGGCGAAGCCCATTTTGCCGGAGCTGTGGTTGGTGATGTAGCGCACCGGGTCGATGTTTTCCTGGGTCGGGCCGGCGGTGATGACCACATGCTTGCCGGTCAGTGCCTGACGCTGGAAGCAGTCCGCCGCGAGCTGGGCCAGATCGGTGGCTTCCATCATGCGGCCCATGCCGACGTCGCCGCAGGCCTGGCTGCCGGAGGCCGGGCCGAAGGTCTTCAGGCCACGGCTTTCAAGGAGTTGCAGGTTGGCCTGGGTCGCCGGGTCGCGCCACATGGCCTGGTTCATCGCTGGAGCGACCGCGACAACGGCGTCGGTGGCCAGCACCAGCGTGGTCAGCAAATCATTGGCAATGCCTTGAGCCAGACGGGCCAGCAGGTCGGCGGTGGCCGGGGCGATCAGCACCAGATCGGCCCACTTGGCCAGTTCGATGTGGCCCATCGCCGCTTCGGCGGCCGGGTCGAGCAGATCCAGGTGAACCGGGTGGCCGGACAGGGCCTGCATGGTCAGCGGGGTGATGAATTCGCTGCCGCCACGGGTCATGACCACGCGCACTTCGGCGCCCTGATCGATCAGGCGGCGCACAAGGTCGGCGCTCTTGTAGGCAGCAATGCCGCCGCCGACGCCCAGAACGATGCGTTTCCGATACAGCCGCTGCATAGGTCTGCCTTTCATTTCGTTGGTGACATGCGTGGCGAAACCCCCTCCCCAGGGTGAATTCGCCCGCAAAAAAGATGGGCTACGATATCACAGCGACTGCTATGGAACAGCGGCGCCCACAGACAAGGAACGTGTATGAGTATTCGCGATTGGCCGGCGGCGGAAAGGCCGCGGGAGAAGCTGTTGGAACAGGGCTCGGGAAGTCTTTCCGATGCCGAATTGCTGGCGATTTTTCTCCGAACCGGCGTATCCGGTAAAAGCGCGGTGGATCTGGCGCGACACTTGTTGAATCAGTTCGGCAGCCTGCGGGCGTTGCTGGAGGCTGATCTCGGGGCGTTCAGCGAGCAATTGGGCCTGGGGCCGGCGAAGTTTGCCCAACTGCAGGCTGTGCTGGAGATGGGGCGGCGACATCTGGCCGAGCGCATGCGGCAGAAAACGGCGCTGGAGAATCCACAGGTGGTCCGCGATTACCTCAAGGCGATGCTGCGCCACGAGCCGCACGAAGTGTTCGGTTGCCTGTTTCTCGACTCCAAACATCAAGTGCTGACCTTCGAGACGCTGTTTCGCGGCTCGATCGACAATACGGCGGTGCATCCCCGCGAAGTGGTGAAGCGCTCGTTGGCCAATAACGCGGCGGCCCTGATCCTGTGCCATAACCATCCGTCAGGTAACACCGATCCCAGCCAGGCTGACCGATTATTGACCAAACGCTTGCAGAAAGCTTTGGAGCTGATCGACGTGCGGGTGCTCGATCACTTCATCGTTGGTGACGGGGAACCACTGTCGATGGCGGAGTGTGGCTGGATGTAGCTTGCAGCGACTGCAGTCGCTGCAAGCCGGGGCGGATTACTTGAGGGTGACCTTGGAGTAATCCTGCCGACCGAACGGGCTCACCGAATAACCCTGCACATCCTTGCGCGTCAGCGCATACGCCGTCGGATGCGCCAGCGGCAGCCACAGCGCCTGCTGCTGGATCTGCGCCTGCGCCTGCTCATACAGCTTGGTGCGCACACCTTGTTCGCTGGTGGTCTTGCCGGCGCTGATCAGTTTGTCCAGATCGGCATTGCAGTAGCGGGCGAAGTTGGTGCCGGATTTGACCGCCGCGCAGGAAAACTGCGGGGTGAGGAAGTTGTCCGGATCACCGTTGTCACCGGCCCAGCCCATGAACAGCAGGTCATGCTCGCCAGCCTTGGCACGACGGATCAGCTCGCCCCATTCGATCACGCGGATTTCCGCCTGAATGCCGATTTCCGCCAGATCCGATTGCAGCAGTTGTGCGCCGAGGCTCGGGTTCGGGTTGAGCAGGCTGCCGGACGGGCGCGTCCAGATGGTGGTCTGGAAACCGTCCTTCAACCCGGCCTTGGCCAGCAATGCCTTGGCCTTGTCCACGTCGTGCGGGTAACCCGGCAGGTTCTTCGCGTAGCTCCAGGTGTTCGGCGGATATGGGCCGTTGGCGGCTTCGGCGGTGTCTTCGAACACGGCTTTAAGGTAGTTGGCCTTGTCGAAAGCGAGGTTGATCGCCTGGCGCACTTCCGGCTTGTCCAGCGGCGGATGCTGACTGTTGATGCCGACGAATGCGGTCATGAACGCGTCAGTCTTTTCGACTTTCAGCGTCGGTTCTTCTTTTGCGGCCTGTACGTCCAATGGCTTGGGTGACAGGGCAATCTGGCACTCATTACGCCGCAACTTTTGCAGGCGCACGTTGGCGTCCGGGGTGATGGCGAAGATCAGCGGATCCACTGCCGGTTTGCCGCGGAAGTAGTCCGGGTTGGCCTTGTAGCGGATCGAAGCGTCTTTCTGGAACCGGTTGAACACGAACGGGCCGGTGCCGATCGGCTGGCTGTTCAACTTGTCGGTTGCGCCAGCCTTCAGCAGCTTGTCGGCATATTCAGCAGAATAAATGGAGGCGAAACCCATGCTCAGGGTCGCGAGGAACGTCGAGTCCGGGTGATCGAGGGTGAAGCGCACGGTCAGCGGATCCAGTGCGTCGATCTTTTTGATCAGCGTTGGCAGTTGCATTGACTGGGCATGAGGGAAACCGCTCTGGGCGACTTTGTGCCACGGGTTGGCCGGGTCGAGCATGCGGTCGAAGCTGAACTTGACGTCTTCGGCGGTCAGTTCGCGAGTCGGCTTGAAGTACTCGGTGCTGTGGAACTTCACCTGCGGGTGCAGCTTGAAGACATAAGTCAGGCCATCGGTGCTGACTTCCCAGCTGTCGGCCAGGCTCGGGACGACCTTGCCGCTGGCGGTGTCGAAGTCCACCAGGCGGTTCATCAGCACATCGGCCGAGGCGTTGGTGGTGGTCAGCGAGTTGTACTGCACCACGTCGAACCCTTCGGGACTGGCCTCGGTGCAGACGCTCAGGGCGGCGGCCTGGGCCAGTGGACTCAGTAACAGCGGGGCGAAGAGCAGGGGGAGGGCAGCGAGGCGCATGGTCGGCTTCCTTTACAGATCGAAGGCCCATCTGCAAGTGCAGTCTGGAAAAGGCCTACCCTAGTGGTCGCGATTGCAAATGACTATCCCCTTTTTGCATTTTCGCGGCTTCGCGGCTGAGGATTTGTCGGAAGAGACGGCAGGAAAAGTCTCGACAGCGGGTATGATCGATTTTCTTCGACGAATGGTAAAAATTGCCGGCAGCCTTTATCCAAGGCGCCTGCAGGCAGAAAAAGCGGCTTTTTGACCATTCTTTGCACACGGAAAGTTGTTGCTCCGTGGTCTTTCTGGTATAAAGCAGCGCTCTTTTCTAGGGGCCCGGTTCCTTCGCTTGTAGGTGTAGCCGGTAAGACCTCTAAAGAATCGCGGCGCCTGGCGCCACAATGACTAGAGATTAAGCGGCCAACCCATGCCGGGTTGGGCATGTGGTTTTAGAGGGCTGAGGCATGTCTAGAGTATGTCAAGTTACCGGTAAGGGTCCGGTAACCGGGAATAACATTTCCCACGCAAACAACAAAACCCGTCGTCGTTTCCTGCCGAACCTGCAGCATCACCGCTTCTGGGTTGAAGAAGAGAAACGTTTCGTACGCCTGCGCGTTTCCGCCAAAGGCATGCGTATCATCGACAAGCGTGGCATCAGCGTTGTGCTGGCCGAGCTGCGTCGCGACGGCAAGGTTTAAGGGAGCTAATCATGCGTGAATTGATTCGTTTGATCTCGAGCGCCGGTACTGGTCACTTCTACACTACCGACAAGAACAAGCGTACTACCCCGGACAAAATCGAGATCAAGAAATATGATCCGGTTGTTCGCAAGCACGTGATCTACAAGGAAGGCAAAATCAAGTAATTGATTTTTCCCGACTTACGAAAAAGGCCCGTATCTCACGATACGGGCCTTTTTTGTTGCCGAAAAGTCGTCGCTGCCGTGATCCTGATCCACAAAAAAGGCCTGCACCTTTCGGTGCAGGCCTTCTTGAGAGGGGGAGTTTCAAATCCGTCGGATCATTTTCGGTTCAGATTGAACCAGATAATTCCACGCATGGGGTTGAGGTCGACGATCAGGGTCTCGACGTTTTCAAGATCTTCCTTTTCCTGTTCCTGTTCGTCTGGATCTTTGACGGAGTAGCCGGTGAGTTCTTTGATGTAGGCCCTGACGGCCGGTACAAAGGGAGTACCGATCAGGTGGCTGATCAGTTGAAATGCGTTTTCCTGAGTCATGTTTTCATATCCTTATGATTGAATGTCCTTTGTGGACGTCAGGATTTTTCACTCTCCTCCGGCACTCCGTGCGATATTTATTTATTTTTTGTCTTCAAAAATCACATAAATCTTGCGGCACGCCTCCAGCACTTCCCAGGTGCCACGGAAACCGGCCGGAATCACGAAGCGGTCGCCGACACGCAGAGTCTTGGCATTGCCTTCGCCGTCACGCAGCACCGAAACGCCTTGCAGGATTTCGCAGTATTCGTGCTCGGTGTAGTTCACCGTCCACTGACCCACCGCACCTTCCCACACGCCAACGCCCATTTGCCCGCAGGGGCTGTCGTACTGATTGAACACCGCTTGCTCGGGATCACCCTTGAGCACTTTGGCCGGATCCGGGCGATAGCGTTCGGCCTGGTCCATGGTCAGGCTGATGTCGACGACGTTCTGGATGTTCATTGTTGTTTTCTCCCGTGATGACGGCGCGGTGGCGTGAAAGGGTCAAAGTCTATGTTGATTAAATTGAACGCCGCAAGGCTGTATAACTGCCTTATGTCAAATATATTGAAACAACCCCGGCCGCTGGTTTAGGGTGGCGGATGCCTTGGGCCGAAAAGCAGGCTGGCCGGGCAGTATTCCTGAGGACGACCGCGACGATCGCGGCGCTCGTATTGAACAAGAGGAGGACACTCGAATGACCACCCTGACTCGTGCCGACTGGGAACAACGCGCCCGCGACCTGAAGATCGAAGGCCGCGCCTACCTCAATGGCGAGTACACCGATGCCGTCTCCGGCGAGACCTTCGAGTGCATCAGCCCGGTCGATGGCCGTCTGCTGGGCAAGATTGCCAGCTGTGACGCCGCCGACGCCCAGCGTGCCGTGGAAAACGCCCGCGCCACTTTCAATTCCGGCGTCTGGTCGCGCCTGGCGCCGACCAAACGCAAAGCCGCCATGATCCGTTTCGCCGGCCTGCTCAAGCAGCACGCCGAAGAACTGGCCCTGCTCGAAACCCTCGACATGGGCAAGCCGATCAGCGATTCGCTGTACATCGACGTACCGGGTGCCGCCCAAGCCCTGAGCTGGAGCGGTGAAGCGATCGACAAGATCTACGACGAAGTCGCCGCCACCCCACACGACCAACTGGGTCTGGTAACCCGCGAGCCTGTGGGCGTAGTCGGTGCCATCGTGCCGTGGAACTTCCCGCTGATGATGGCCTGCTGGAAACTCGGCCCGGCCCTGTCGACCGGTAACTCGGTGATCCTCAAGCCGTCGGAAAAATCCCCGCTGACCGCCATCCGCATCGCCGAACTGGCCGTTGAAGCCGGTATTCCGAAAGGCGTGCTGAACGTTCTGCCGGGCTACGGACACACCGTCGGCAAGGCGCTCGCGCTGCATAACGATGTCGACACCCTGGTGTTCACCGGTTCGACCAAGATCGCCAAGCAACTGATGATCTATTCCGGCGAATCGAACATGAAACGCGTTTGGCTGGAAGCCGGCGGCAAGAGCCCGAACATCGTGTTCGCCGATGCGCCGGACCTGCAAGCCGCCGCCGAATCCGCCGCCAGCGCCATCGCCTTCAACCAGGGCGAAGTCTGCACCGCAGGTTCGCGTCTGCTGGTCGAGCGTTCGATCAAGGACAAATTCCTGCCGATGGTGATCGAGGCGCTGAAAGCCTGGAAACCGGGCAACCCGCTGGATCCGGCCACCAACGTGGGTGCGCTGGTTGACACCCAGCAGATGAACACCGTGCTGTCCTACATAGAGTCGGGACACACCGACGGCGCCAAACTGGTGGCCGGCGGCAAGCGCATCCTTCAGGAAACCGGTGGCACCTACGTCGAGCCGACGATCTTCGACGGCGTAAGCAACGCGATGAAGATTGCCCAGGAAGAGATCTTCGGCCCGGTGCTGTCGGTCATTGCCTTCGATACCGCCGAGGAAGCGATCAACATCGCCAACGACACGCCTTACGGTTTGGCGGCAGCGGTCTGGACTCAGGACATTTCCAAGGCGCACCTGACCGCCAAGGCCCTGCGTGCCGGTAGCGTGTGGGTCAACCAGTACGATGGCGGCGACATGACCGCACCGTTCGGCGGCTTCAAGCAGTCGGGCAACGGTCGCGACAAGTCGCTGCACGCGTTCGACAAATACACCGAGCTGAAGGCAACCTGGATCAAGCTGTAAACCGTTGACGGAGCCTGCTCAGGCGGGCCCCGAACGATACAAAGATCCCTGTGGGAGTGAGCTTGCTCGCGAAAGCGGTGTATCAGTCAGCACATTTGCTGAATGTGAAACCGTTATCGCGAGCAAGCTCGCTCCCACAGTGTTTTGGGGTGCACATAAAAATTATCCACAGGAGCGTGGACCATGCGTTGGGCGACGTATTTCGCCGTGTTGGCGTCTGTCTTGAGTGTTGGCCTGGCCCTCGGCGTCAGCATGCCGCTGGTGTCGTTGCGTCTGGAGGGTTGGGGCTACGGCTCGTTCGCCATCGGCGTGATGGCGGCGATGCCGGCCATCGGTGTGTTGCTGGGGGCGAAGATCTCCAGTCATCTGGCGGCGCGCTTCGGTACGGCGAACCTGATGCGCCTGTGTCTGTGGGCCGGGGCGCTGTCCATCGGCCTGCTGGCGTTGCTGCCGAGCTACCCGATCTGGCTGGTGCTGCGGCTGATGATCGGCGTGGCCCTGACCATCGTGTTTATTCTCGGCGAGAGCTGGATCAATCAACTGGTGGTCGAGCACTGGCGCGGGCGATTGGTCGCGCTGTATGGCAGCAGTTACGCGTTGAGCCAACTGTCCGGTCCGTTGCTGTTGGGCGCACTCGGCACCGATCACGATTACGGTTTCTGGGTGGGTGTCGGTCTGCTGATCGCTTCGCCGTTTCTGCTGCTGGGCCGCAGCGGCGCACCAAGCAGCGAGGCCAGCAGCGTGACCTTCGGCGATCTGTGGGGTTTCGCTCGTGAACTGCCGGCGATCGCCTGGGCGGTGTCGCTGTTCGCCGCGTTCGAAGCGATGATCCTGACGCTGTTGCCGGTGTATTGCCTGCAACAGGGTTTCACCGCAGAGATTGCGCTGGCGATGGTCAGCACCGTGGTGGTGGGCGATGCGCTCCTGCAATTGCCCATCGGTGCGTTGGCCGACTACCTGTCGCGCCGGACTTTGTTCACCGGCTGCGCCGTGGTGCTGATGCTGTCGAGTCTGGCGATCCCGATGCTGCTCGACACTTTGCTGATCTGGCCGCTGTGGGTGCTGTTCGGCGCCAGTGCCGGTGGCTTGTTCACCCTGTCGCTGATCCTGATCGGCGAGCGCTACCGCGACGATGCGCTGGTGCGCGCCAATGCGCATGTCGCGCAGCTGTGGGGCGTCGGTTGCCTGATCGGGCCGTTGATGGCGGGCGCGGGCAGCCAGTGGATCAGCGGTCACGCGTTGCCCTGGCTGATGGCGGCCGGGGCGTTCGGGCTGGTGATTCTGTTGTCGCGGCAAGGGGCGTTCGGCAAGGTGCCGGAGCCCGCTTGATGTGCCGGTTGGAGCGGGCTGCTACAGCATCCGCTCCAGTCCCACGGTGGTGCTGAACCACGCATTGAAGCGTCGCCACCAACTGCCCGGTTCCTTGGTCAGCGTGTGCATCTGGCCGTTGTCCTCGGTGACCCACACCACTTTTCCGTCCTGCAGTTTGGCTTCGTAACTCAGTGCTGGCGCCATGCCCTGCAAGGCCAGCTCGCGCACGTGAGCCGCCAGTTCGGGGCTGTCCACCAGCACACCGACCTCTGTATTCCACAGTACCGAGCGCGGGTCGAAATTGAACGAGCCGATGAACGATTTTTTGCCGTCGAAGATCATCGCCTTGCTGTGCAGACTCGAATCCGAGCCGCGATAGGACTTGCTGTAAAACAGGTGCGGGCCGCTGCCGTAGTTATCCCCAGGCTGGCGCCGCAGCTCAAAGAGCTTCACGCCATGTTCCAGCAGCGCCTTGCGATAGGGCGCATAACCGCCGTGCACCGCCGGCACGTCGGTGGCTTCCAGCGAATTGGTCAAGAGGCTCACCGCTACGCCGGCATCGGCGCGGCCGGTCAGGTAAACCAGCCCTGGCTGCCCCGGCACGAAATAGGCGGAAATCATCATCAGTTCTTTGCTGACACCCGTCAGCTCCGGTGCCAGTTGGGTCGTCAGCAGCAATTGCGGATCGGGTTCATCCTTGGCCAGCACCTTGCTCGGCGCGTCCCACAGCGCCTGGTTCCAGGCCCAGATCAGCTCTTTGCGCCAGATATCCATGCGCGGGTCGGTGCGGTAGGTCATCAACTGCTGATACAGCGCATGATTCTGTTTGCGGGTTTCTTCCAGGGATTCTTCCAGGCGCGTGCGGGTGTTCTGCAGGTCTTTGGCTGATGGTTTGCTGGAGAGGAACTCGTCGATCGGCTTGCTCAGGGCGCTGTTCCAGTACTGGTCGAAACTGTGCCCGAGCTGCTCGGCGACCGGCCCGACACTGAGCATGTCGATATCGGTGAAGTTCAGGTTGGGCTCGGCATCGAAGTATTCGTCGCCCAGATTGCGCCCGCCGACGATGGCCGCGCTGTTGTCCGCCAGCCACAACTTGTTGTGCATCCGCCGGTGTTGCAGCGACAGGTTGAACAGGCGTCCCGCCGCCCGGGTCACGCCGGTGCTGCGCCCCAGGTGCAGCGGATTGAACAGGCGGATCTGGATCTGCGGATGCGCTGCCAGAGTCGCAATGATCAGGTCGAGGCCGTCGCTGGTGGTGTCGTCCAGCAGGATTCGCACCCGCACGCCACGGTCGGCAGCCTTCAGCACTTCTTCCACCAGCATGCGGGTGCTGATGCCGTCATGGACGATGTAGTACTGCAAGTCGAGGCTGCGTTGAGCGTTGCGGATCAGCTCGGCGCGGGCGGTGAAGGCTTCGGTGCTGTTGGACAGCAGGCGAAAGCCGGACTGGCCCTTGTAGGGCGCAGCCTGAGCCTGTATCGAACGGCCGAACGCGGAGTCGGAGGCGGGCAATGCCTGGCTCGGTTCGCGCGGGACATCCAGTGAGGCGCACCCGGCGAGAACCAGGGCGGGCAGCAGTACAAGCGGCAGGAAGTGTCTGGAGCTCAAGTCGGATGGTTCCGGGTGTGGGCGAGGTCTGGAGTATGGCACGGTGCACGCCGCCTGTTGCCTGTTCGAGAGGGCAGTTAATCCGATCCCTGAAACAGAGCGGCTTGTAGCTTATGACTGTCGGCAGGACGCCTTTTCTTAAACAATTTGAGGATTTTTCCGGCTCACATCAGCTACACCCCACAGCGATTTTTCCAGCGCGCATTACTCCCTCGCCTTACATCGCTGTCAGGAAGCAATCTGAATAATGGCGGCGCTGATTCTGAGGCAGGAAATTTCCTGTTTTTCAGCAGAAGAAGCGCAGCTGGCCGTCATCTTTCGATTCTTATGGAGTGAGAATTTTCATGCGCAAGACCTTTCGTGCAATCGCTGTCGCCAGTGCCCTGAGTCCGGCACTGGCCATGGCCGCCGGTGCAGACCTGACCATCACCGGCAAAATCATCCCGACCACGTGTACGCCGGCCTTCACCGGCGGTAACACGGTGGATCTGGGGAATATTTCCGCCGCGGCACTGAACCGCGACAGTCAGACCGAACTGACCAACCACAATGTCACGCTGAATGTAAGTTGCTCGGCCTCCGCGCCCATGGCCATCAAGGTGCATGACAATCAGGCCCATACCCAACTGCAAGGTATCGTCATCGATGGCACCGATTGGGCGTTGTACATCTACGGAATCGGCGAGGTGGCAGGCACCAAGATCGGTGGTTACGGCCTGCGATACGGTACCCCCACAGTCGATGGCAAGCCGTCGATGATCATGTACAAGCAAGGGGGCATGACCAACTGGGACTCTCCGGATACCGCAACGCTGGTGGGAAAGAATGCCGAGGGCGGCAATCTTCGTTATTCGTGGGGCGCATCCCTGGCCGCAGGCCCGACGCCGGGCGTCGTGCACACCTTTCCCATGACGCTGGTGCCGGTCATCGGCCCGTCGGTGAACCTGCCGATCACTTCTGACATCGCGCTCAATGGCTCGGCAACGTTCGAGCTGCTCTACCTCTGACACCGCGCGCAACGCGCAACTAATCGACAGGCACCGGTCGCTTCCGGGCCTGTCCGTTCCAATCAATGTAATCGGCTGGCCTGTGGCCCGGCATGGATGCCGGCTGCGCGCTCGCCCGTGGACAACGTCATGAACGCCTTTTTGCGAAAAGCCATCGCCAGTGTGCTGCTGGTTTCCTTGTGGGTGCCCGGCTCGATCCGGGCGGCGGGAATGGTTCCCGAGACGCCTGTCGTCGTGCTCGACGAAGGTGTGGGTGAGGCCGGCATCAATGTGTTCAACAGCGAGTCGCATCCCGCGCTGCTGCACACGTCTGTCGAAGACGTGCCGCAAGACACCGAGTCATTGCTGTTGCTGACCCCGCCGGTCGCACGGGTCGAGGCTGGTGCGACGCAACGTGTGCGTTTCATTCTGCGCAGCGCGCAACCCTTGAAGACTGAGCGTCTGAAGCGCGTGATCTTCGAGGGCATCGCGCCGCAGGACTCGACGGGCAAGGCGCAAGTGAGTCTGAGCGTGCGGCAGAACATTCCGGTGATTCTGCGTCCGGCGAATCTGCCGGTCGACCGCGAGCCCTGGAAGCATCTGGTGTGGTCGCGACAAGGCGCAGACATCCAGGTGCGCAATCCCAGCCCGTACGTGGTGCGGCTGGGCCATTCGGTGACGCTGCTGCCGGGCCGGAAGGAAATGGATCTGGGTCGCACCTATGTGCTGCCCGGCGAGCAACTGACCTTGAGCGGATCGCCTGATCCGAGTCATGCGCCACTTCAGGTGCGGCTGTTTCCAGTGACCACCTACGGTTTCGCCATTGCGCACTTCGATGCTCCTTTGGTGACCAATTAATGCATCGAGGTTGTCTGGCCGGTGCGGCGTTGATCATCGCTCTCGGTACCGCCACTGTCGCCAGAAGTGCCGAGGGGCTGCCCGTGCAGTTCAACCAGGACGTGCTCAAGTCCCGTGGGCTGGATCCGCGTCTGGCCGAATATTTCAGCCAGGCACCGCGTTTTCGCGAGGGCGTGCAGGCCGTCGCGCTGTCGGTCAATGGGGTTGCGAAGGGGCGGGTGCAGGTGGCGTTCGATGCCGAAGGCGAGTTGTGTTTCACGCCGTCCCTTCTGGAGCGGGGCGGCATCCGGTTGGCGCATCGCCTCGAACCGGCGGGCGGATCGGGATGCGAGCTGTTCGCCCGGTATTTTCCGGACGCGGTGGTGCAGGTCGATCCGACGCAGGAGCACATCGCATTGCTGTTGCCCACCGATGCGCTGGTGCCTGATCGCCCGGCCGGTCGCAGTTTCCTCAACGGTGGCACGGCAGGCCTGTTCAACTACGACGCCTTGCTGCTGGACAGTCGTTTTGCCGGTCAGTCTTCGCAATTTCGCAATCTGAATGCCGAGCTGGGCCTGAATACGGCGGACTGGTCGTTTCGCAGCCGCCAGGTATACAGCGAGTTCGACGGACAGGATCGTCTCGAGCATTTGTATGCCTACGCCTCGCACACCTCGGAACGCTACCGGGCCAATCTGCAACTGGGTCAGTTGAACATGGTCTCGCCGCTGTTTTCCGGTGAGGCGTTCAACGGGTTGCAGGTGCAACCGGAATTGGCCCTGATGGCGCTGGACGATGACAGCGCCGGTGCGCGGGTTGAAGGCATCGCCTATTCCGCCGCGCGGATCGAAGTGACCCAGAACGGTGCGCTGATCTACACCACCGTGGTGCCTGGTGGGCCGTTCACGCTGGTGGGATTGCCCTTGCTCAGCCAGAGCGTGGATCTGGAAGTGACGGTGCATGAAGAGGACGGTCAGCAACGGCGTTTCATTGTGCCGGCGACGCAGTTGCGAGGTGCAATGACGGGCAGGGCGGCAGGTTATGCGCTGGCCGCCGGGCAGGTGCGGCGCTATGCCGGTGACGAGCGTGATGCGCCGTCCTTCGTCGCAGCCAGCAAGGACTGGCTGTGGGGGGCGCGCGGGCAGATCACGGCCGGCGCCATGTTCGGTACGGGTTATGAGTCGCTGGGCTGGGCATTGCAGGGCGGCGTCGGCGATCGCTGGGTACTCGGTGGCCGGCAGGTGATTTCCCGGGCACAGGATGAGGCTGTGTCCGGCACGCAATTGCAGTGGACCGCCAGCGGTCGGTTGAATGAAAGGTTGTCGACAAGTGTTGCGCTGACCCGACAAACACGGGGTTTCCGCACACTGTCGGACACCACTTGGGATTCGCGCAATGAGCGACCGTTCCAGCGAGTACGCAATCAACTGACGGCAAACCTCAGCACCAGCAGTCCGCTGTACGGAGGCTTTTCCACCAGTTACTCGCGGTTTTCCATGTTCGACGGGACGGCCACTTCCAGAGTCGCCCTGGCCTGGTCGCAGAGCATTCGGCGGACCAATGTGACATTTACGGTTGAACGGGATGTCGCCGGGGCCTCCAACGATGCTCGTGGCACCGCGGCCTATCTGAGTGTCAGTCTGCCGTTGGGCGGGCGCCAGACGTTGCACGGTTATGTGCGCAACGACGACGTGAGCGGTACGCGTAGCGGTCTGCGCTTCAATGAACAACTCAGCGACACCCTGGCCTACAGCATCGGAGCCGAGCGACCGGATGACGGCAGCGCCGGGTTCAACGGGCGGGTCAACCTTTTGCCCCGTTACAGTCAGATGGACATGGGCTATTCCCGCAGCGGCGCCGGCAACCGGAACTATGACATCGGCCTTCGCGGCGGTGCGCTGGTACACAGTGACGGCGTGACTTTGTCGCCTTATCCGCTGCGCGAAACCTTCGCCTTGCTCAAGGCCGGTGACAGCGCGGGCGTCAAGTTGAACACCCCGCGCGGCCCGGTCTGGACCGACTATTCCGGGCACGCCGTGGCGGCCAGTCTGCCGGCATACAGCAGAGGCCGCGTCGAGCTCGACACGGCCAGCCTGGGGCGCAACATCGATGTGCACAACGCTTTTCAGGAAGTCGAAGCCGGACGTGGCGCGGTGGCGTATCTGGCGTTCGACATGGTCACCGCACGTCGTCTGCTGTTGCAGGCGCGCACCGCCGATAACGTTCTTTTGCGCAAGGGCGGAGCTGTTTTCGACGCGCAGGGGCAGTACATCACCAACGTATTGGAGGCCGGCACGATCTTTCTGCCCGATGCCCGGCCAGACACGATTTTGCACGTGGTGCTGCCCGATGGCAGTCGCTGCCGGTTGGCCTACAGCCTCGGCGAACAACCCGATACGCAAGCACTGTACGAAACAGCGCATGCCACCTGCCACGCGGTTTAAGGAGTCAGTCACCATGCATCGTTTGAATAAAGCCACGATAGGTCTGGCGTTGCTGAGTACCGTGTTCACCGCCGAGCCGGCACAGGCGCAGTCGGGCTGTGCAGTCAGGCTGGGGCAGCCTTCCATCGATTTTGGTGCGATGACGCGCGGCCAGTTGCTGCAACAGCCCCTGGAAAATGACCTGTTGAGTTTCGGGCGCCGGCGGGTGCAGATCACCGTTCAATGTGAACGGCCAGCTGCGCTGCGACTCGATCTGGCGGCGCCGGCAGCGGATGCCGTGGACTATCGGTTTGGCGCAGGGACGTTGAGGGTCCATGTGCTGGCTGTTCGGGTGGATGGCAAAGCCGTGCAGTGGCTTGGCTTTGAACCGGGTGTCGCCTCCGGAGTGGCCGTCTGGCCCGCCGGGCAAAGCCTGATTCCAGCGCGGGCGGGGGTTGCACTGGAAGGTCAGCGCATGGACGTTGAAGTGGAACTTGAAGGGCGGGTCGGGTCAGCGCAGACCCGGGTTGCCGATCTGACCCGGTTCGAGATCGATGTGCGCTTTAACGCGTACTGAAACCCGGACTCGGGAGGCATGGCGGTACGAAGCATCTCGCCACAGAAATGTAGGATTCCGCCACTGAGTACAAATTGCCTATTCAACCAGTCGTAATTTCACTATTTGAGCGCTCCCGTTTCCTACAGATTTATCTCTCATAAGCCGCAATCATCATCCCGCTTAATTACATACCTGGTTTGCAGGGACTGAACTGTCAATCAAATGGAAGATTACGGCTTATGAAAAAGACATACCGTCTTGCAGTACTGGCGGCGGCGCTGCTGCCAACAATCGCAATGGCAGAAAGCGTTGACCTGAATGTCATCGGCACCATTATCCCGACCTCCTGCATTCCGGCATTTGCCGGTGGCAGCACGGTGGACCTGCGCAAGATTTCGGCGGCGACGCTGAATCCGACCACCCAGACCCTGTTGCCCGGTCGCGATGTGTCCCTGCACATCAATTGCGATGCGCCGGCGCCCGTGGAAGTGTCTGTGCGTGACAACCGCGCCGGCACCAAACTGCCGGGCATCAGTGATGGTACTGGCCAGAGCGATCCGGCGCTGTTTTACGGGCTGGGCGAAATCGGCGGTACGCGTATTGGTGGTTTCGCCTTGCGTCACGGTATTCCAGAGACCGACGGCAATGCCCAGACATTGCTGACCCGGACGCTGGCGGCCCCGGCATGGCGTGTGCCGAACAGTACGCTGGTCAGCAATGCGCCGCAGTTGTACTCGTGGGGCGCCAGTGCCGCGACCGGTCCGGTCGCTGCCCGCCACCACGGTTTCCCGATGCATCTGCTGCCGATCATCGGCCCAAGCAACGCCCTGCCGATTGCCAACGAAATCCCGCTGGACGGCTCCGTGACGTTCGACATGTTCTACCTCTGACGGCCGCGTCCCGGCGTCCCTCAGGCACCGGGACTGGCGGGTACACGCGAGCGCGATCCGGCGCCTGCCGGATCGCATTCAGGATTTCACGGATTATCCCGATGCTCATTTCTTTCAAGTCTGCTCTGAAGACGGCACTGCTGTGCCTGTCCGCATGGTTTTCAATGCCGCTGGCCCATGCCGCCGGAATGGTTCCGCAGACGCCGGTGCTGCTGGTGGAGGAGGGCATGGGTGAAGCGGTGATGAACGTGCGCAATACCGACACGCATCCCGCATTGCTGCACACCACCGTTGAAAACATCGAAGACAGTGACGACGTACTGCTGATCTTCACCCCGCCCATTGCCCGGGTCGAGCCGGGCGGCATTCAGCAAGTGCGATTCATTCTGCAAAACCGGCAACCGTTGAAGACCGAACGCCTGAAGCGGGTGATCTTCGAGGGGATCAGCCCGACCAGTGACGCCGCCGGAGCGCGGGTTGCTCTCGGTGTACGCCAGAACCTGCCGGTGATTCTGCGTCCTGCCGGTTTGCCGATCGAGCGCGAGCCATGGAAACGGTTGACCTGGTCAATGGACGCCTCGGGTGTGCAGGTCGTCAATCCGAGCCCCTATGTGGTCCGACTGGCGAAAACCATTGTGCCTTTGCCGGGCACCCGTTCGGTGAATCTGCCCAAGACCTACATCCTGCCCGGTGAGCGCCTGCACGCTGAGCTGCCACTGCACACCTCGACCCAGACGATGGCGGTCAGGATTTTCCCGGCCACGACTTACGGCTTTGCGGTCGACCATTACGACGCGCCGGTTACTCGCTGATGAAGGTCTGCGCTCGTTGGGGCGTGTTGCTGATCGCGGCCAACGGCACCGCGCTGGCGGCCGAACCGTTGGAGTTCGACGCCCGCGTGTTGAGAGACCGCGGCATCGATCCTGCGCTGGCGGCGTACTTTCGTGAGGCGCCGCGTTTCACCCAAGGCGAGCATTCCGTGGCACTTGAGGTCAACGGGCAGGCCAGAGGCCGTGTACGGATGACATTCAACGAGCGCGGCGAATTGTGTTTGCACACCCAGTGGATGAACGCTGCGGGCGTGCGTCCACCAGCTTCGATGGCCGGGCTGCAACCGGAACAATGCATGACGTTGACGGAGGGATTTCCCGAAGCGGTCGCGCAACTGGATCCGGGGCGCGAGCTGATTGATCTGCTGGTGCCGACCGACAGTCTGATGTTGCCGGCGCGTGCGCCCATCAATTTCGCTCATGGCGGTACGGCCGGCGTTTTCAACTACGACGCGTTGCTGGTCGGCAGCCAGCAAGACGGCCGGCACGACAGGTTTCAGAGCCTGGGCTCGGAGGTCGGCCTGAATGCCGGTGACTGGGTGCTGCGCAGCCGGCAGTCCTATACGTCGACTTCCGGCAACTCGCGGTTCGAGCACTTGTATGCCTACGGTGCGCGAACCCTGGAGGACGCCGAGGCCAGTCTGCAGATCGGGCAATTGAATCTCGCATCGACCTTGTTTGCCGGTGAGTCGTTCGACGGTGTGCAGATCGTGCCGGAAGCGGCATTCGCTCAGTTGCGAACGGCGCAGGACGGTGCGCGCGGGCAAGTGGAGGGCGTTGCCTATTCGCCGGCTCGCATCGAAGTCCGGCAGAACGGCGTGATGATCTACACCACCATGGTGCCGAGTGGGCCGTTCACGCTGCGAGCGCTGCCGTTGCTGAGCAACCGGATTGATCTGGACGTGACCGTCCACGAACAGGATGGGCAGGCGCGGCGCTTGCGCGTGCCGGCGGCCAGCCTTCACGAAGCGCAATGGGCCGGGCCGAGCGGGTTCAACTTTGCGCTGGGTACGGTGCGACGGTTGGGCTCGGACGACCGACCGACACCTTCTTTCACCGCGATCAGCAAGGATTGGGATTGGCAACAGGCCACCCGACTGACCGCCGGTGTACTGGGGGCAACCGACTACCTGTCGGCTGGCTGGGGCCTGCAACGGCAGTGGGCCGGTGGCTACGCACTGGGCGTAAAGCAGGTGTTGTCCGATGAAGGCTCCCGTGGCGTGAGGGGCAGCCAGACGCAATTGACGCTCGGTGCGCCGTTGTCCGAGAGCCTGTCGACGAGTCTGGTTGCGGTGCGTCAGAGCCGGAACTTTCGCACGCTGTCCGACACCGGTTGGGATCAAGACCTCCACCGCGCCGAATCCCCCGGTCGCGATCACCTGGTTTTTTCTGTCACGGGCTCGGCGGATCAATGGGGCGCATTCGGGGCGACCTGGTCACGCTATTCGACCCAGGGTGAACCGGCGCAGTCGCGTCTTGGCCTGTCGTGGTCTCGCACATGGCCTGAGCGCATCAGCCTGTCGTTGAACCTGGAACGCGCCATCGGCGATGCGGCGCCCGATCGCCTGGGCAACTCCGCCTACCTGACGCTGGGAATGGCGCTCGGAGGCCAGCGAAGGTTGCGTGGTTATTTGCGCCGTGATGACCGATCCGGCCTGCGCCGGGGCGTGGCCGTCAGCGACGTACTGGGTGAAAACCTGGCTTACAACGCCAACGCTGAATACCGCGATGAGACTGCGGCCAGTTATGGCGTGCGCTTCAATGCACTGCCGCGCTACACCAGCCTCGACGCAGGCGTCGGCCAGCGATCCGGCGCGACCGATTACGACGTGGGGCTGCGCGGTGGTGTAGCGCTGCATCGCGATGGCGCAACGTTGTCGCCCTATCCCCTGCGCGATACCTTCGGCGTTCTCAAGGCCGGTGACCGATCGGGCGTGAAACTGCACACGCCTCAAGGTCCGGTCTGGACCGATGGCTCGGGCCACGCAGTCGCGGCGAGCCTGCCGGCCTGGTCGACCGCACGGCTGGAAGTCGACCCGCGCAGCCTGTCGCGCAACGTTGAAGTGCTCGACGGGGTGAAGCAGGTGCAGCCTGCCCGCGGATCGGTGCAGCATCTGGACTTCTCGCTCGTCACGGTCCGGCACCTGTTGCTCAACGCCATGACCGTCGACCGGCAATGGCTGGCCAAGGGGTTGAGTGTTCACGATGAACAGGGCCGCTACCTGACAACGGTCCAGGACGGCGGAACGATTTTTCTGCCTGACGCAAAAGCGGGTCAGCGCCTGCATGTGCAGCTCCCTGACAACACGCGGTGCACGTTGCGTTTCCCGCTTTCCGAATCCCCTGAAGACAGCGCACTGATCGAGCGGGTCGATGCCACCTGCGCCCCGGCCGAACTGTCCTGAACGAGTGCATCTGATGAAATTTCTGCTGTTTCTGGTCGTGTTGCTGTGCCTGGTAGTTGAACCGGCGTCAGGTGCCGAAACGTGTCAGTCGAGCCTGTCGCCGGCGAGCATCAACCTGGGTAGCGCAACGCGCGCCGACCTGCTGCAACGCACGGCGCTCGATGGCCGGGGGCCGGGCTTCGGCCTGCGCAGCGTGCATTTGCGGGTGCAGTGCCCCGACGTGCGCTTGATGCGCTGGGCATTTGTCGCGCCCCCGGCCGATCCGCAGCGTTTCCGTTGGGCGGCGGGCATGCTGCAACTGCGTATCGTGGCAGTGCGTCTCGATGGTGTGGCGGTGCATTGGCGGCTGGACAGCGGTCAATCGGTCGAAGGCGATGTTCTGCGCCCGGGGATCCGCGTCGTCCCGTGGCGGGCGGACACCGGTGCCCGGGGCAGTCTGCTGGAAGTGGAGATGGAACTTGATGCGCGGGTGGATGACGCCTCAAGCCGCCCCGTCGATCCGGTGCGGTTTGAAGGTCAGGGCGCCTTTACGGTGGATTAATCGGCCTCGGCCAACAGCTTGATCGCGGCCGCGCCGACTTTGCGCACCGCCTCTTCGATCAGCGCTGTCGGTTTGGCCGCGTAGTTCATGCGCAGGCAATTGCGGTACTTGCCGGAGGCGGAAAAGATGCTGCCGACGGCAATCTGTACGCCCTGGTCGTGCAGCGCACGATTCAGTTTCAGCGTATCGAAACCTTCCGGCAATTCGACCCAGAGCATAAAGCTGCCTTGCGGTCGGCTGGCGCGGGTGCCGGCCGGGAAATAACGGGTCACCCAGTCGATCATCACGTCGCGATTGCGCTGGTATTGCGTGCGCATCCGCCGCAAATGTGGCTCGAAGTGCCCTGCCTTGAGAAATTCGGCGATGGCGATCTGCGGCTGTGGGGCTGTAGAACCGGTGCTGATGTATTTCATGTGCAGCACCCGTTCGAGATAGCGACCGGGCGCGACCCAGCCGATGCGCAGCCCCGGCGCGAGAGTCTTGGAAAACGAACTGCACAGTAAGACACGGCCATCTTCGTCGAAGGATTTGATCGTGCGCGGACGTGGATAGGTGTAGGCCAGTTCGCCATACACATCGTCCTCGATGATCGCCACGTCGAAGCGCTGGGCCAGGGTGAGGAGGGCGCGTTTACGCGACTCCGGCATGATGTAGCCAAGCGGGTTGTTGCAGTTGGGCGTGAGCTGGATGACCTTGATCGGCCATTGCTCCAACGCCAGTTCCAAGGCTTCGAGGCTGATGCCGGTGAGCGGGTCGGTGGGGATTTCCAGCGCTTTCATGCCCAGCCCCTTGAGGGTCTGCATGGCGCCGTGAAAGCTTGGTGAATCCACCGCGACGATGTCGCCGGGCTCGCAGATCGCGTGGATGCTGGTGGACAGCGCTTCGTGGCAACCGGTGGTGACCACCAGATCGCTGGCGCTCAACTGGCAGCCGGAATCGAGCATCAGCCGGGCGATCTGTTCGCGCAGTTCGAGGGTGCCGTGGATGTTGTCGTAATGCAGACCGGGCATGTCCTGACGGCGGCTGATACGGGCCAGACCGCGCAGCAGCGGTTTCATCGTCGGTGACGAGATATCCGGCATGCCGCGACCGAGTTGCACCACGTCCTTGCGCGGCACGGCGCGAATCAGTTCCAGCACCTGATCCCACTGGGAAATCTCCACCGGCCGTTGCGCCGGACGCCCGACCGCCGGCAGTTCCGGCAACTCGCGACCGACCGGCACGAAGTACCCGGACTTGGGTTTGGGCGTGGCCAGTCCGCTGTCTTCCAGCATTCGATAGGCCTGCTGCACCGTGCTCAGGCTGACCCCGTGTTCCACGCTCAGGGCGCGCACCGACGGCAGGCGATCACCAGGACGGTAGAAGCCTTGTTCGATGCGGGTGCCGAGCAGTTCGGCAAGGTTCACGTACAGGGTCATGGCACTGCCTCGATGCAGGTGATTCGAAAAACCAGTACAGATGCGGAGTAAATCGACAATTCAGTCTCGGGAACAACAAATCTGTATGGAAATAATACAGATGTGTTGAATCTGTAATGCTTTTGCTCGCCCGCGCATCATGGAATCTCTGGCTACCCAAGTAAACAGGAGCGACAAAAATGAACGGCTTGAGCGATGTGCGGCTGACGTTACACAGTCAGGAACTGGAGGCTGGGCAACAGGACAACGCGCGCAATGAGATCCTGCGCAACGCACCGTCCGGCCTGAGTCGCTGGGGTCTGTTCTGGCATCGTCTGCACACGCGCAAGGCGTTGCTGCGCCTGACGCCGGAACAGCTCAAGGATATCGGGCTGACCCGCGAACAGGCGCTGGAGGAGGGGTTGAAGCCGTTCTGGCGGATTTAGAGGGATCGTTCCCACGCTTTGCGTGGGAACGCCGCCCCGGACGCTCCGCGTCCGCTGTGACGCAGAGCGTCACTGGATGCATTCCCACGCAGGAGCGTGGGAACGAGCTCACACCAGCTCTTTAAGGCGATGCCACAACATCCCCAACGCCAGCAGCGGCGAACGAAGATGCTTGCCGCCGGGGAAGGTGATGTGTGGCACTTTGGCGAACAGGTCGAAGCCACCGCCGTGCTGGCCGCTGATGGCCTCGGCCAGCAGCTTGCCCGCCAGGTGCGTGGCATTCACGCCGTGACCGGAATAGGCCTGGGCGTAATACACATTCGGCTGGTCGGCGAGCCGGCCAATCTGCGGCAGACGGTTGGCGCCGATGCCGATCATCCCGCCCCACTGATAATCGATCTTCACCGAGGCCAGTTGCGGAAAGACTTCGAGCATCTTCGGCCGCATGTACGCGCCGATATCCTTCGGGTCACGCCCGGAGTAATGGCACGCGCCGCCGAACAGCAGGCGCCGGTCCGCCGAGAGCCGGTAGTAGTCGAGCGCCACTCGCTGGTCGCAGACCGCCATGTTCTGCGGCAGCAGGTTGTGGGCCTGCTCCTCGCTCAGCGGTTCGGTGGCGATGATGTAGCTGCCGGCCGGCAGCACCTTGCCGCTGAGTTGTGGATTCAGATTGTTGAGATAGGCATTGCAGCCGAGTACCAGGGTTTTTGCCCGCACCGAGCCTTGCGCGGTGTGCACGCGGACTTCGGGGCCGTAATCGATGCGGGTCACCGCCGATTGCTCGAACAGCTTCACCCCCGCTTGCTGCGCCGCGGCGGCTTCGCCGAGTGCCAGGTTCAGCGGGTGCAGATGCCCGGAACCCATGTCGATCAAACCGCCTACGTAGCGTCTGGAACCGACCACGGTGTGCATCTCGTTCGCCTGCAGCAGACGTGTTTCATGGCGATAACCGAGGCTGCGCAACTCTTCGGCGTCTTCGGCAAAACCTTCCAGGTCGGAGGGTTTGTTGGCGAGGTCGCAGTAACCCCAGGTCAGGTCGCAGGGGATCTGAAATTTCTCGACGCGCCGGCGGACGATTTCCACCGCTTCCAGGCCCATGAGTTTCATCTGCCGCACGCCGTCGGCGCCGATCACGTTGGCGAACTGATCGAGGCCGTGACCGACCCCGCGAATCAGTTGCCCGCCATTGCGACCGCTGGCGCCCCAGCCGATCCGGTGCGCTTCCAGCAGCACCACGCTCAAACCCCGTTCAGCCAATTCCAGCGCGGTGTTCAGCCCGGAGAAACCGCCACCGACCACGCACACGTCGGCGATCAGTTCACCTTGCAGCACCGGATGGTCGGGTTGCGGCAGGCTGCTGGCGGCGTAGTAAGAGGCAACGTGGTGCTGGCTCGCGGTGGCTTGGGCGCGGGCATTCATGGGCGTCATCCTGAGCGGGTGTCGAGAAAATTTGACGGAGCATAAGCCGCAGGCCCGAGGCCGGGCAACATTGGTCGGCCCGTGGTGTCTGGAACACGGCTTTTGCGGCACAATTGCCGCCTATTTCGCTCCGGTTAATGCTGCAATGAGCTGCAACAGTCAGAAAATCCGCACCCTGCGTCAGCAGATTCCCACGTTCGAGTGCGTGCCAGGCTGCCATGACTGTTGCGGGCCGGTGACCACCTCACCCGAGGAAATGTCCCGCCTCCCGCGCAAGACGCGCGCCGAGCAGGACGCGGCCATGGAAGCACTCAACTGTGTGCACCTGGGGCCGAATGGCTGCACGGTGTATGACGAGCGGCCGTTGATCTGTCGGTTGTTCGGAACGACCCAGACCTTGCCGTGCCCCAACGGCCGGCGGCCGGTGGAGCTGATTCACCCGAGGGTCGAGAAGCAGGTGTTCGAGTACATGGCGGAAAACCGACAGGTGCTGGTCTGAGCGTTCAGTCCGGAATCGGCAGGCTCAGGCTCTCTTTCACTTCTTCCATCACGATGTAGCTCTTGGATTCGCGCACGTGCGGCAGCTTGAGCAGGATGTCGCCCAGCAGCTTGCGGTACGAGGCCATCTCGGAAATCCGCGCCTTCACCAGATAGTCGAAATCCCCTGACACCAGATGGCATTCCAGCACGTGGGGCAATTTCAGCACCGCACGTCGGAACTCCTCGAAAGTATCGCCGGATTTGTAGTCGAGGCTGATCTCGACGAACACCAGCAGGCTACCCTTCAAGTGCTGCGGATTGAGGCGGGCGTTGTAGCCCATGATGATTCCCTCACGCTCCAGGCGCCGCACCCGCTCGGTACACGGCGTGGTGGAGAGCCCGACCTTCTCACCCAGTTCGGTGAATGAAATCCGCCCGTCCGCCTGCAGAATCCGCAAGATGTTGCGGTCGATCTTGTCCAGCTCACGTTTGGTCTGAGTGTTGGTACGCATAGGGGATGCGCCTCCGTGAAAAGGGTTTTTGCCGAGAATTGTCGCCAAATATAGGCGCTTATACAGTGAAAAGCACTGGCGAATCTTTTTTACACTGCGCGCATCATTGCTCTAACAACAGACGTACGCGGCACGCCGCGAGAGGGATACAAAAATGCGCGTTATGGTCTTGGGTAGCGGCGTCATCGGTACCGCCAGTGCTTACTATCTGGCCCGTGCCGGGTTTGAAGTGGTGGTGGTCGACCGGCAGCCCGCCGCGGCCATGGAGACCAGTTTCGCCAACGCAGGCCAGGTCTCGCCGGGCTACGCCTCGCCGTGGGCTGCGCCGGGCGTGCCCCTCAAGGCCATCAAGTGGCTGCTGCAACGTCACGCGCCGCTGGCGATCAAGGCCACTGCCGACATCGACCAATACTTGTGGATGGCGCAGATGCTGCGTAACTGCACCGCCAACCGTTACGCGGTGAACAAGGAGCGCATGGTCCGCCTGTCCGAGTACAGCCGTGACTGCCTGGACGAATTGCGCGCCGAGACCGGCATCGCCTACGAAGGCCGCAGCCTCGGTACGACTCAGTTGTTCCGCACCCAGGCGCAACTGGATAACGCCGCCAAGGACATCGCCGTATTGAAAGAGTCCGGCGTGCCGTTTGAAGTGCTCGACCGCGCCGGCATTGCCCGCGTCGAACCGGCTCTGGCGGGTGTCACCGACATCCTCGCCGGTGCCCTGCGCCTGCCGAACGACCAGACCGGTGACTGCCAGATCTTCACCACTCGCCTCGCCGAAATGGCCACCAGACTGGGTGTGGAATTCCGTTTCGGTCAGGACATCCAGCGCCTCGACTTCGCCGGCGACCGCATCAACGGCGTGTGGATCGACGGCAAGCTGGAAACCGCCGACCGCTACGTACTCGCCCTCGGCAGTTACTCGCCGCAACTGCTCAAGCCGCTGGGTATCAAGGCCCCGGTGTATCCGTTGAAGGGCTACTCGCTGACCGTGCCGATCACCAATCCGGACATGGCCCCGACGTCGACCATTCTCGACGAGACCTACAAGGTCGCGATCACCCGTTTCGACAACCGCATCCGCGTCGGCGGCATGGCGGAGATCGCCGGTTTTGACCTGTCGCTGAACCCGCGCCGGCGCGAAACCCTGGAGATGATCGTCAACGACCTTTATCCTCGGGGCGGCAATCTGGCCGAAGCGAGTTTCTGGACCGGCCTGCGCCCAACCACCCCGGATGGCACGCCGATCGTCGGTGCCACCCCGTTCAAGAACCTGTTCCTGAACACCGGTCACGGCACCCTCGGCTGGACCATGGCGTGCGGCTCCGGTCGCTTGCTGGCCGACCTGATGGCGAAGAAAAAACCTCAGATCAGCGCCGAAGGCCTCGATATTTCCCGTTATGGCAACACCACCCAGGAGTCCGCGAAGCATGGCAATCCAGCGCCAGCTCACCAATGAGCGCATGAGTCAGATCGTCAGCCACAACGGTACGGTGTATTTGTCCGGGCAGGTCGGCGATGACTTCAATGCCGGTGTCGAACAGCAGACCCGCGACGTACTCGCCAACATCGAGCGTCTGCTCGATCTGGCCGGCACCGACAAGCAACATCTGCTGTCGGCGACGATCTACCTGAAGGACATCGAGGCGCACTTTGCCGGCATGAACTCGGTGTGGGACCAGTGGCTGCCCAAGGGAGCCGCCCCGGCCCGCGCCACGGTGGAAGCGAAGATGGCCAAGCCGAGCATCCTGGTCGAGATCTCCATCGTCGCTGCATTACCGTAACCCGTTGTAAAGATCCCTCTCCCGGTGCTGTTGGCGGTTCACGCCGTCAGCCAGCGCCGGTTTTTATTTCCATGACCGCCAAGAAGTCTGCTGCCATGCGTCCTGCCCGTGCCCTGATCGACCTTCAAGCCCTGCGTCACAACTACCGTATCGCCCGTGAAGTTACCGGTGCCAAGGCACTGGCGGTGATCAAGGCCGATGCCTATGGCCATGGTGCAGTGCGTTGTGCCCAGGCGCTGGAAGCTGAAGCGGACGGCTTCGCGGTGGCGTGCATCGAAGAAGCGCTGGAGCTGCGTGCTGCCGGGATTCGTGCACCGGTGCTGTTGCTCGAAGGCTTTTTCGAGGCGGACGAACTGGCGCTGATCGTCGAGCACGATTTCTGGTGCGTGGTGCATTCGCTGTGGCAGCTCGAAGCTATCGAGCAGGCGGCATTGAGCAAACCGATCACCGTGTGGCTGAAGCTCGATTCGGGCATGCACCGTGTCGGCCTGCATCCGAAGGATTACCCGGCGGCTTACCAGCGTTTGCTGGCCAGCGGCAAGGTGGCGAAAGTCGTGCTGATGAGCCACTTCGCCCGGGCCGATGAGCTGCACGAGCAGAGCAGCGCCGATCAGGTTGCGGTGTTCGAAGCGGCACGTCAGGGGCTGGCGGCTGAAGTCAGCCTGCGCAACTCGCCGGCGGTGCTGGGCTGGCCGCAGATTCACAGCGACTGGGTGCGCCCGGGCATCATGCTCTACGGCGCCACCCCGTTCGAAGAAGCCAACGCCGTGGCCGAGCGTCTGCAACCGGTGATGACGCTGGAGTCGAAAGTCATCAGCGTGCGCGAACTGCCGGCCGGCGAGCCGGTGGGCTACGGCGCCAAATTCATCACCGACAAACCGATGCGCATCGGCGTGGTCGCCATGGGTTACGCCGACGGTTATCCGCGTCAGGCGCCGACCGGCACCCCGGTGCTGGTGGCCGGCCAGCGCAGCCGCATTCTTGGCCGGGTGTCGATGGACATGCTGTGCATCGACCTGACCGACGTGCCGCAAGCCGGCCTCGGTTCGACTGTCGAGCTGTGGGGCAAAAACATCCTCGCCAGCGACGTGGCGAAGTGGGCGGACACCATTCCTTACCAGATCTTCTGCAACCTGCGTCGAGTGCCAAGGCTCTATTCCGAGGGTTGAAGCGCAAGCGGGGCCCAAGTGTTGTAAATACTGAACGCTGTCGCCATGATAACGCTCAATATTTCTACAGCATCAGGAGGCTCCCGCCTTGGACGTCGGTGAACGACTGCAATCGATCCGCAAGCTCAAAGGACTGTCCCAGCGTGAACTCGCCAAGCGCGCGGGCGTCACCAACAGCACCATTTCGATGATCGAAAAGAACAGCGTCAGCCCTTCGATCAGTTCGCTGAGGAAAGTTCTGGGCGGGATTCCCATGTCCATGGTCGAGTTCTTTTCCGAAGAGATCCTGCAGGAAAAACCGACTCAGATCGTCTACAAGGCCAACGAGCTGATCGACATTTCCGACGGCGCCGTGACCATGAAACTGGTCGGTCGCGCGCACCCGAGCCGGGCCATCGCGTTCCTCAATGAAATCTATCCGCCGGGCGCCGATACCGGCGAGGAAATGCTCACCCACGAAGGCGAGGAAACCGGGATTCTGGTGGAAGGGCGCCTGGAGCTGGTGGTGGGTCTTGAAACTTTTATCCTCGAAGCTGGCGACAGCTACTACTTTGAAAGTACCAAGCCGCATCGTTTCCGTAATCCGTTCGATGCGCCGGCGCGACTAATCAGCGCAGCCACGCCGGCGAATTTTTAAACAAAGAGGCGCCAGGCCACACGGCGAAGGCACCCGAACCGTTGTTCCACAGCGCGATATAACCCCTTCGACTTTGGGGTTGTTTCAGTGAAGCGGGCTAACCGCTATACTTGCGCCCGCCTGCGAACCGTGGCCGCAGGCGTGAATAGCCACCATTGAGGGTGAACGCGTGAACCTAATTATGAAAATGCTGGCTGCACCAGCAACCGTACTGGCCCTCTGGGCTGTCAGCGCTCAAGCTGCGACGAATGACGACATTGCCAAACGCCTCGAGCCGGTCGGCCAGGTGTGTGTTCAAGGGCAAGAGTGCAAGGGGATGGAAGTCGCTGCTTCGGCAGGCGGCGGTGGCGGTGCCAAGACGCCGGACGAAGTGATTGCCAAACATTGCAACGCTTGCCACGGCTCCGGCCTGTTGGGCGCACCGAAAATCGGTGACACCGCGGCCTGGAAAGAGCGCGCCGATCACCAGGGCGGCCTCGACGGCATCCTGGCCAAGGCCATCACCGGCATCAACTCCATGCCACCGAAAGGCACCTGCGCCGACTGCTCCGATGAAGAGCTGAAGGGCGCGATCCAGAAGATGTCCGGCCTGAAATAAGCCGCGCTTTCGACGAAAAAAACCGTCTTCGGACGGTTTTTTTGTACGCGCGATTTGGGCCTGAGGCTGTTCTTTGCAGCAAACAACCGGCAATCTCGGTCGTACCTCTATTCACGGAACGGGCAGGAGGCTTCAGATGGTGCAGTTGTGTTCGATCGAACAGGCAGTGGACGACGTACTGGCGCGGTTGCCGGCGCATATCCACATGGGCCTGCCGCTGGGGCTGGGCAAACCCAACCCCTTCGTCAACGCGCTGTACCGCCGCATCGCCGGTTTGCCCGAACGGCAACTGACGATCTACACCGCCCTGTGCCTCGGCCGTCCGGCGTTGGGCGATGGGTTGCAGAAGCGCTTAATCGAACCCTTCGTCGAGCGGGTGTTTGGCGATTACCCGGAGCTGGACTTCCTCGCCGACCTGCACCGCGACAGCCTGCCGTCCAACATTCGCATCGAACAGTTCTTCATGCAGCCCGGCAGCCTGCTCAACAGTGCGCCGGCCCAGCAGGATTACGTCAGCAGCAACTACAGCCACGCGGCCCGCGACATCAATGCCGCCGGCCTGAACCTGGTGGCGCAGTTGCTCGCCAGCAGCAGCGAACATCCCGATCGCCTGAGCCTGAGCTGCAACCCGGACATCACCCTCGACCTGTTCCCGATGATCGCCAGACGCCGGGCAGCGGGGGAGACCATTCTGCTGGTCGGCCAGGTACATACCGAGTTGCCGTACATGCCGGGCGATGCCGAAGTCGATATCGACAACTTCGACCTGCTGATCGATGAAAAGGACAGCAGCACGCTGTTTTCCACGCCGAACATGCCCGTCGGGTTTCAGGATCACTTCATCGGTCTGCACGCCAGCACCCTGGTGCGCGATGGCGGCACCTTGCAGATCGGCATCGGTTCGATGGGCGATGCGCTGACCGCTGCGTTGCTGGCGCGTCAGGCTGACAACGCTTCGTACAAGCACTTGCTGAGCGATGTGAACCTCAGCCAGTGGGCACAGTTAATCGAACGCGAGGGCGGCATCGAGCCGTTCGCCAAGGGCCTGTACGGTTGCAGCGAAATGTTCGTCAACGGCCTGCTGGTGCTGGCCGAAGCCGGGATCATCCGGCGCAAGGTCTACCCGGATGTGCAGACTCAGGAGCAGGCCAACGCCGGGACTCTCGACGAGGCGGCGCAAACCGACGGCTTGTCGATTCACGGTGGTTTCTTCCTCGGGCCGCGCAGTTTCTATGAGCGCTTGCGCGAGTTGCCGCTGAGCAAACGCCTCGAATTCAACATGACCCGTATCAGCTACATCAACGAGCTGTATGGTCAGGAAGAGCTCAAGCGCCTGCAACGCCTCGATGCGCGCTTCATCAACACCGTGTTCACCATGACCCTGCTGGGCGCCGGGGTGGCGGATCAACTGGAAGACGGGCGGGTGCTCAGCGGCGTCGGCGGGCAGTACAACTTCGTTGCCCAGGGCCATGCGCTGCACGATGCGCGGTCGATTCTGCTGCTGCGCAGCTGGCGCGAGTCCGGCGGCGATGTCAGTTCGAACATTGTCTGGGAGTACGGCCACTGCACGATTCCACGGCACCTGCGTGACATCGTGGTCACCGAGTACGGCATCGCCGACCTGCGCGGCAAATCGGATGCGGTGGTGATCGAGGCGCTGTTGAACATCAGCGACTCGCGCTTCCAGCAAGGCCTGATCGAACAGGCGCAGAAGGTCGGCAAGCTGCCGAAGGATTTCCGTCTCGATCCGCGCTTTACCGACAACACCCCACAACGCTTGCAGGCGATTGCCGCACGGCATCCGAACCTGTTTCCGGAATATCCGCTGGGCTGTGATTTCACTGAGGTCGAGAAGGATCTGTTACGGGCGCTGAACTGGCTCAAGAGCAAATTCAAGCTGACCGAGATTCTGGAACTGGGCAAGGCCGCGCTGGATGCGCCGCAGGCTTCGCTGTATCCGGAGCATTTGGCGCGCATGCAGCTGACCCACCCGGAAGGCCTGAAGGAAGATCTGTTTCAGCGGTTATTGCTTACGGGCCTGAAGGCCACCGCGCAGTAACCGCTACACAAAACACTGTGGGAGCGAGCTTGGTCCCACAAGTATTGCGGCGCAGTTGAGTCAGTGATCAGTCGATGAAGGTCACGACGCCGCCCGCCAGCGACTTCACGCGAGCCAGCGACTCGACGCGGTAACCCTGCGAATCCAGTTCCGCACGGCCGCCCTGGAACGATTTCTCGATCACGATGCCCAGGCCCGCGACGGTGGCGCCGGCCTGTTTGATGATCGAGATCAGCGCCTGGGATGCCTTACCGTTGGCCAGGAAGTCGTCGATGATCAGCACGCGGTCGCTGCTGGTCAGGTGACGCGGGGAGATGGCCACGGTGCTTTCGGTCTTCTTGGTGAACGAGTAGACCGTCGCCGACAGCAGGTTTTCAGTCAGGGTCAGGGACTGTTGCTTGCGGGCGAAGATCACCGGCACGCCGAGGTTCAGACCGGTCATGATCGCCGGGGCGATGCCGGACGCTTCGATGGTGACGATCTTGGTGATGCCCGAATCCTTGAACAGCGTGGCGAATTCGTCGCCGATCAGCTTCATCAGGGCCGGGTCGATCTGGTGGTTCAGGAAGGCGTCGACCTTCAGGACCTGGTCGGAAAGCACAATGCCTTGTTCGCGGATTTTCTGGTGCAGGGCTTCCATGAAGCTGTCCTCTGTTGGCGCCTTGTGCGCCCTAAGGTTTTAAAAAAGTGGTCAATTCTAGCGCTTTAACATCGCGCGTATATCTGCCAATGCGCTATTGCCCCGCACGGCTTTGACTTCGGTCGGTGTGTCGTCGTTGCCTTCCCAGGCCAGGTCGTCCGGCGGCAGCTCATCGAGGAAGCGGCTGGGCGCGCAGTCGATGATCTCGCCGTACTGTTTGCGCTTGGCGGCGAAGGTGAACGCGAGGGTCTGGCGCGCGCGGGTGATGCCCACGTAGGCCAGTCGGCGTTCTTCTTCGATGGTGTCGGCTTCGATGCTGGAGCGGTGCGGGAGGATTTCCTCTTCCATGCCCATGATGAACACGTAAGGAAATTCCAGGCCCTTGGACGCATGCAGGGTCATCATCTGCACGCCTTCGGCGCCGTCCTCTTCTTCCTGCTGACGTTCGAGCATGTCGCGCAGAACGAGTTTGCCGATGGCATCCTCGACGGTCATTTCGCCGTCTTCGTCTTTTTCCAGGGTGTTCTTCAAGGCTTCGATCAGGAACCAGACGTTGCTCATCCGGTAGTCCGCGGCCTTGTCGCTGGAACTGTTGGTGCGCAGCCAGTTCTCGTAGTCGATGTCCATGACCATGCTGCGCAGGGCGGAGATCGGGTCTTCGCCGGCGCACTGCTCGCGCACCTTGTCCATGAAACGCTTGAAGCGCGACAGGCGATCGGTGAAGCGGCTGTCCAGATGCTCGCCCAGGCCGAGTTCGTCGGTGGCGGCGTACATCGAGATCTTGCGTTCGGTGGCGTAGTTGCCGAGTTTTTCCAGGGTCGTAGAGCCGATCTCGCGGCGCGGCACGTTGATCACCCGCAGGAAGGCGTTGTCGTCGTCCGGGTTCACGATCAGTCGGAAGTAGGCCATCAGGTCTTTCACTTCCTGGCGGCCGAAGAAGCTGTTGCCGCCGCTCAGACGGTACGGCACCTGATGGTGCTGCAGTTTCAGCTCGATCAGCTTGGCCTGGTAGTTGCCGCGATAGAGGATCGCGAAATCGCTGTACGGGCGGTCGGTGCGCAAGTGCAGGCTGAGAATTTCCATCGCCACGCGCTCGGCTTCGGCGTCCTCGTTGCGGCAGCGGATCACGCGGATCTCGTCGCCGTGGCCCATCTCACTCCACAGCTGCTTCTCGAATTCGTGCGGGTTGTTCGAGATCAGCACGTTGGCGCAGCGCAGGATGCGGCTGGTGGAGCGGTAGTTCTGCTCCAGCATCACCACTTTCAGGGACGGATAGTCGTCCTTGAGCAGCATCAGGTTTTCCGGCCGCGCGCCGCGCCAGGCGTAGATCGACTGGTCGTCGTCGCCCACCACGGTGAACTGGTTACGCTTGCCGATGAGCATTTTCACCAGCAGGTACTGGCTGGCGTTGGTGTCCTGATATTCATCCACCAGCAGGTAACGCACTTTGTTCTGCCACTTTTCGAGGATGTCGGCGTGCTCTTCGAAGAGCTTCACCGGCAGCAGGATCAGGTCGTCGAAGTCCACCGCGTTGAACGCCTTGAGCGTGCGCTGGTAGTGGGTGTAGACGATGGCGGCAGTCTGTTCCTTCGGGTTGCGGGCGTTTTCCAGGGCCTGGGCCGGCAGGATCAGGTCGTTTTTCCAGGCGCCGATCATGTTCTTGATCTCGTCGACGCCGTCGTCGCCTGCGTATTCCTTTTGCATGATGTCGGTCATCAGCGACTTGACGTCGGTTTCGTCGAAGATCGAGAAACCGGGTTTGTAGCCCAGCCGTTCATGTTCCTTGCGGATGATGTTCAGGCCCAGGTTGTGGAAGGTGCAGACCGTCAGGCCGCGACCTTCGCCGGGGCGCAGCAGGGTGCCGACCCGTTCCTTCATCTCGCGCGCGGCCTTGTTGGTGAAGGTCATGGCGACGATGTACTGGGCGCGGATGCCGCAGTTCTGGATCAGGTGCGCAATCTTGCGCGTGATCACGCTGGTCTTGCCGGAGCCAGCACCGGCGAGCACCAATAGAGGGCCGCCGACGTAGTTCACGGCTTCTTGCTGCCGGGGATTGAGTCGGGACATACGGAAATTCGGGAGTCGTTGACGAAATGGGCCGGCATTTTAACAGGCTCAGCGATTTGTGCTGCTCTCTCCGACTTGTGACGCAGCACGCGATTGAAATTTGCCGGTTTTGTTACTTTCACGCAGGATGCGCGGTGATTTTGCGGCTAATGTTCTCATTCGTGACACAAAATAACGTTTTGATATCCGTTGTCGTTTGGTCATTGGTTGCCGCAACGGCATAATGCCCGCCGCCCACATCATTGCAGAGTCTAGGGAGTCAGCTTGACTACGCCTGTCGAACCCTTGCGTTTGCTGCTACTGGCCGAAGAGCCAGCGTGGACAGCGTTATTGCGCGAGTGTCTGGCTCCGTTGGGGAGTGCGGCGGTGCTGATCAGCGCGCCGAACTGGGAGTCGGTCAGCAGCCTGTTCGAAGACAACCGCCACGCGGTGTTGTTGACCGTTCCCGCGTTGCAGCCGGCGCCCGGCCGTTGCAGCCTGCCGACGGTATTGCTTTTGGAACAGGAGCCGGCGACCGCGCCCGATGGCGTCAGCGACTGGCTGGTGTTCGATGCCCTCGATGCCGGCATGCTCCGGCGTTGCCTGCGGCATGTGCGCGAACGCGGCGTGCTGGAAAACACCCTGCAACGCCTGGCCGAACAGGATCCGCTGACCGGCATCGCCAACCGCCAGGGCTTCCAGACCCTGCTCACGGCGCGCCTCGCCGAAAACGACGGTCGCGGCCTGGCCCTCGGCCACCTCGATCTCGACAACTTCCGCCACGCCAACGACGCCCTCGGCCATCAGGCCGGCGATCGCCTGATCCTGCAAGTCGTCGCACGGCTGAAAAGTCAGCTGGAAGTCGGCGATCAACTGGCACGCCTGGGCAGCGACGAATTCGCCCTGCTGATCGACACCCGCCGCGCCCCGCAACGGGCGGAATGGATGGCCGAACGCATCACCGAAGCCCTGGCCGAACCTTATTGGGTCGATGGCGAAAGCCTGTTGATCGGTTCCAGCCTCGGCATCGCTCATGCCCGGGCCCAGGGCGGTGCCGATCCGCTGATGTGGCACGCGCACATCGCCATGCAACAGGCCAAGAGCACCCAGGGCTGCACGTTTCACATCTTCAACGAACGGATCAACCGCAACGCGCGGAGCATGGCCGACCTCGAAAGCGAGCTGCGCCGGGCCTTGCGCCGCGATGAGCTGGAGCTGCATTACCAGCCGCGTCTGAATCTGCAGGATGGCCAGATCGTCGGCCTCGAAGCGCTGGTGCGCTGGCGTCACAGTGAGCGCGGCTTGCTTGCGCCGAGCGAATTTGTGCCGCTGGCCGAGCAGAGCGGCCTGATTGTGCCGCTGGGTTATTGGGTGATTTCCCGGGCCCTGCGTGACATGCAGGCGTTGCGCGAGCGCGGTCTGCCGGCGCTGCACATGGCGATCAACCTGTCGTTCCGCCAGTTTCAGGACAGCCAGTTGCTGCCGACGCTCAGCCGCTTGATCGCCGAGCGCGGTGTCGAGGCGCAATGGCTGGAATTCGAACTCACCGAAACCGCCGTGATGCGCCGCAGCGATCTGGTCAAGCAGACCATGGACGCGCTCGGTCGACTCGGCGTGCGTTTTTCGCTGGATGACTTCGGCACCGGGTTCTCGTCGTTCGTGCACCTCAACAGCCTGCCGATCACCTTGCTGAAGATCGACAAGAGTTTCGTCGGCGGCATGGAGCAACGCGAAGAAAACCGCAAACTGGTGCACGCGATGATCAACCTCGCGCACAACCTGCACCTGGAAGTGGTGGCCGAAGGGGTGGAAACCCGCGAGCAACTGGATCTGTTGCGCGGTTTCGGTTGCGATCAGGTGCAGGGGTATCTGATCAGCAAGCCGCTGCCGTTGGCCGAGCTGGTTGAGTATCTGGTGGCTGATGCCAGTCAGCCGCCGCTGGGTATCGTGGTTTAGCCTCAAATACCTGTGGGAGCGAGCTTGCTCCCTCAGGGAAACTCACTCGGGCTGAGCGATCTTGAAGCCTTGAGCTTGCGGCTCAAGGCGAATCATCCGCTTCATCTTCCATTCGAATGCCAGCGTCAGGCTCACCGCCGCGCAGGCCAGTCCCAGCGCCAGCCCCCACCAGACGCCGGTCGGCCCCCAGTGCAGATGGAACGCCATCAGCCATGCCGACGGCGCGCCGATCAGCCAGTAGCAGCCGAGCCCGACCAGAAACGTGGTCTTGGCATCCTTGAGCCCGCGAATGCAGCCCATGGCAATCGTCTGCGTACCGTCAAACAGCTCGAACCACGCCGCCACGGCCAGCAGGCTCACGGCCAGATGAATCACCTCGGCAAATGCCGGGTCGTTATGGTCGAGGAACAAACCGACCAGCTGATTCGGCAGCAGCCAGAACACCATCGCAAACCCCAGCATCACCACTGCACCGAAGACGATACCGACCCGCCCGGACATCCGCGCATCGCTCAATTGCCCGGCGCCGTAATGCTGGCCGACGCGCATGGTGATCGCATACGACATCCCCGCCGGCACCATGAATGCCACCGAGACGATTTGTAGCGCAATCTGATGCGCCGCCAGTTGGGTGCTGCCCATGGTGCCCATGCACAGCGCCGCGAAGGCGAACAGTCCGACCTCCACTGCATAGGTGCCGCCGATCGGCAGCCCCAGACGCCAGAGTTCTTTCAGGTACTGCCGGTTCGGCCGCGACAGGCCTTCACGCAGCGGGTAGGCGTTATAGGCCGGATGCCGGCGGATATGCCAGGCCAGCGCCAGTGCCATGCAGTTGGCAACAATCGCCGTGACCAGACCGATACCGGTCAGCCCCAGTTTCGGCAGGCCGAACATGCCGGTGATCAGCGCGTAATTGAGCAGGAAGTTGGCCACCGTGCCGGCGAGGCTGATGACCATCACCGGTGTTGCCCGGCCGATGGCGCTGGTGAAACCGCGCAGGGCCATGAAACTCAGGTAGCCGGGCAGGGCGAAGGGCAGGGCGATCAGGAACTGCCCGGCGGCGTTGACGTTGGTCTCGGTCTGGCCGAACAGCAACAGCACCGGTTTCAGATTCCACAACAGCAACCCGGCACCGAGTGCCATCAGCCACGCTAGCCATAGCCCGGCCTGAGTCAGGCGGGCGGCGCCGATGATGTCGCCGGCGCCCTGACGAATCGCCACCAGGGTACCGACCGCCGCGATTACGCCGATGCAGAAAATCGACACGAACGAATAGCTGGCTGCGCCCAGACCACCTCCGGCCAGCGCTTCGGGACTGAGGCGCGCCATCATCAGGGTGTCGGTCAGCACCATCAGCATGTGCGCCAACTGCGAAGCAATCAACGGCCCCGCCAGCCGCAGGATGGCCCAGAGTTCGGTACGCACAGGACGCTGCATGGTGTTCACATCCATATAAAAGAGGGAGCAGGAGACCGTCGATTCTCAGGGTTTGGTGCGGGTTGCACAAAGGGATAAAAAGGATGGGTGGCATGATTAAAACTCATCCTGCGACGATTCTGCTAAGTTGGCGCAATCCCGCCATTGGAGCGTTGTGCATGTCCCGTCGTCTTCCACCCTTGTATGCCCTGCGCGCATTCGAAGCGGCGGCCCGTCACAGTTCGTTCACGCGGGCCGCCGAAGAGTTGTCAATCACGCAAAGTGCGGTGAGCCGGCACATCCGCACGCTCGAAGAGCATTTCGCCTGCCGCTTGTTCCATCGCAGTGGTCGCAATCTGCAACTGACCGAGTCGGCGCGCCTGCTGCTGCCGGGCATCCGCGAGGGATTCGCCGCCCTGGAGCGAGCCTGCAATACCTTGCGCGCCGAAGATGACATCCTGCGCATGAAAGCCCCATCGACCCTGACCATGCGCTGGTTGCTGGCGCGGCTCAGTCGCTTCCGCCATCTGCAGCCGGGCAACGAGGTACAACTGACCAGCGCCTGGATGGACGTGGATTCGGTTGACTTCAACAACGAGCCCTTCGATTGCGCGGTGTTGCTCAGTGACGGGCATTTCCCGCCGGACTGGGAAGCCAGCCTGCTGTTTCCAGAGGAACTGATTCCGGTCGGCGCGCCGAACCTGCTCAACGACCAGCCCTGGGACGTTGCACGGCTGGCCAGCGCCGAATTGCTGCACCCGACGCCGGATCGCCGGGACTGGCGCAGTTGGCTGGAACACATGGGGTTGTCGGATCAGGTGTCACTCAAGGGCGGGCAGGTGTTCGATACCCTGGAACTCGGGATGATTGCGGCGGCCCGGGGCTACGGTGTGTCCATGGGGGATTTGCTGATGGTGGCCGAGGATGTCGCGCAAGGACGCCTGAGTCTGCCGTGGCCGACGGCGGTCGCCAGCGGACTGAATTATTACCTGGTGTGGCCAAAAACCCGTCCGGGAGGTGAACGTTTGCGCCGCCTGAGCGACTTCCTGCAAGGGGAAGTCCGCGCCATGACGCTGCCGGCGGTCACACGCTTGAGCTGAAACGTTCGAGCCTGCACAATGCCGGCCTTTCGCCATAACCCTGCTATTCGCTCAAGTATTCGGTTTTACCGCCGAATACGTGCATGTGGAACCGTCGTGCCGGTATCCACGATTCACCCCCACTATTAGAAAAATTTCCGAGTCAGGATCAAGGAGGATCCCGTGGCTCGGCCAGGAGCTGTCCATGTCTCAACCTCGCGCTCGGATCGCCTCGCAGCTGGGCCTCGCGCTCGCCGTGATACTGGCGATTGTCATCAGCGGCAGTACGGTGTTCGCCCTGCGTTCGCTGGACACCGCCAACCTCGCCACTCGTGAAGAACACCTGGCCAGCGAGGCACGCCTGCTCGCCGATCAGTTGAGCACTTTCCACGGCACGCTGCGTGAAAGCACCCAGCGCCTGAGCGGATTGTTCGAGAAGCGCTTCAGCGCCGGCCTGAGCATTCATCCGGGCGAGCCGGTCAACGTCGCTGGCACCCAGACCCCAGGCCTGCATCTGGGCAGCGAAGTGCTGAACAACAACTTCAAGGAAGTCGACGAGTTCAAGCAGATGACGGCGGGTGTCGCCACGCTGTTCGTGCGCAGCGGCGAAGACTTCGTGCGGGTCAGCACCTCGCTGACCAAGCAGGATGGCAGTCGCGCCATCGGCACCTTGCTCGATCACGCTCACCCGGCCTACGCGAAGTTGATGGCGGGGCAGGGTTATGTTGGCCGCGCCTTGCTGTTCGATCGCTCCTACATGACTCAATACACCCCGGTGCGTGACAGCAGCGGCAAGGTGATTGCTGTGTTGTTCGTCGGCTTCGATTACACCGACGCGCAGAACGCCCAGTTCGAAAACCTCAAGCGCTTCCGCATCGGCCAGACCGGCTCGCTGGCACTGCTGGACGAAAAGAACCAATGGCTGGTGGCGCCGGCTGGCGTGCAGGCGCTGGATCAAGCGGTTCCTGTGATCAATGATCTGGCGAAAACGCCGGGTAAAGGTCGGTTCTGGAGCGACAAGTCCGAAGACTTCTACAGCATTGCCGTGCCGTTCGAAGGCGGCCCGTGGTCGGTGGTGGCGAGCATGCCGAAGGCCGAGATTCGCGCGGTGACCTGGAGCGTGGGTACCCAACTGGCCATCGGCAGTCTGCTGGCAATGTTGCTGGCGGTCGGCTCCGTGGTCTGGTTGCTGCGCAGCAAACTGGCGCCTTTGGGTGATCTGGTACGTCAGGCGGAAGCCCTGGGTGCCGGTGATCTGAGCGTGCGTCTGAGCGTGTCGAGCAATGACGAAATCGGCCAGTTGGCCCGCGCCTTCAACCAGATGAGCCAGGCGCTGTCGACCATGGTCGAGCACATCCGCCGCGCCTCGGAAGAGGTCAACCGTCGGGCTCAAGCGCTGTCCGGCCTGTCTGGCGGCGCCTATGAAGGCATGGAGCAGCAGTCTGGCGAAATCACCAGCATGGCGGGTGCGGTTGAAGAGTTCTCCGCCACGTCGCTGAACATTGCCGACAACATGGGCAACACCCAGCGTCTGGCCCAGGAAAACGCTCAGCAGACCCAGATCGGTCGCACGTCGATGGAAGAAGCGTCGTCCTCGCTGGAGCAGATTGCCGGCGCACTGAACACCACGGCGACCGTGATCAACACGCTGGGTCAGCGCTCCCAGGAAATCGGCGGCATCGTCAGCGTGATCACCTCGATTGCCGAACAAACCAACCTGCTGGCACTCAACGCCGCCATCGAAGCGGCCCGTGCCGGTGAACAGGGTCGGGGTTTTGCCGTGGTGGCCGACGAAGTGCGCAATCTGGCGTCGCGCACTCGTCAGGCGACCGATGAAATCTCCGGCATGATCCATAGCATCCAGCAGGAAACCGGCAACGCCATCAGCACCATGGAACAAGGCAACGTGCTGATGCAGGAAGGCCTGTCGCGTAACGCCAACGTCGCATCGGCGCTGGCGCGGATCGATGAGCAGAGCCGTTCGGCAGGCCAGCAATTTGCCGCGATCACCACCGCGACCCAGGAACAGAGCAGCACCGCGACGCTGTTGAGCAGCAACCTGCAGAGCATCGCGATGGCCAACAGCGAGCAGCGCGAGGTGGTGTCCAACCTGGCAATCACCGCCAAGGAACTGGAAGGTCTGGCAGCCGACCTGCGCCAGGAGGTCGACCGCTTCCGTTGAGGCCTCTTTGAAATAGCTATCGCGAGCAGGCTCGCTCCCCCAGGGTTCTTGTAGGACCTGTGAGAGCAAGCCTGCTCGCGTTTTGGCCCACCACCATCGCGGCACTTATTGAGTCGCCGGCCGGTATTGCAACGCTTCGGCCAGATGCTCGCGACTGATATCCGCGCACTTCTCCAGATCCGCCAATGTCCTCGCCACCTTGAGCAACCGGTGCGCCGAGCGCAACGACAAGATCAGTCTTTCGCACGCCGTCTCCAGCCAGGCTTCATCGGCTGTGGATAACTTGCAGTGCTTCTTCAGCCCCGGCAAATCGAGAAACGCATTGGCGCAGCCCTGGCGTTTTTGCTGACGCTCGCGGGCCTCGGCGACCAATGTGGCCGCGCTGGCGCTGTCTTCTCCCGGTTTCACGGCAGGGTTCAACGCTGTCGCCTCCCGCGCTACTGTCAGGTGCAAATCGATCCGGTCCAGCAACGGCCCCGACAGTTTGTTGCGATAGCGCTGCACCATGTCCGGTGTGCATGAGCATTTGCCGCTCGGTTCGCCGAGATATCCACAGGGGCAGGGATTCATCGCCGCCACCAGCTGGAATCTCGCCGGAAAGCGCACCCGCTCCTTGGCACGGGCGATCACGATGCAGCCGGACTCCAGCGGTTCACGCAGAACCTCCAGCACCTTGCGATCAAACTCGGGCAGCTCATCGAGAAACAACACGCCGTGATGGGCGAGGGTGATTTCGCCGGGTTGCGGTTTTGAGCTGCCACCGACCAGTGCCGGCCCGGAGGCCGAGTGATGCGGCTGGCGAAACGGGCGCTGCGGCCAGTGGGTCAACGGTGCGCCGCTGGCGACGGATTGAATCGCCGCCACTTCCAGCGCTTCACTCTCGGTCAGCGGTGGCAGCAACCCCGGCAATCGACTGGCCAGCAACGTCTTGCCCGTCCCGGGTGGCCCGCTGAACAGCAGGTTGTGTGCGCCAGCGGCGGCAATCAGCAGCGCCCGTTTGGCGGCCAGTTGGCCCTGTACTTCATTCAGGTCGGGATAGGGTTTGGCGGCATGGATCAGCCCGTCCGAGACATAGGGTTCGACCGGTGTATGTCCATTGAAATGCGCCACGGCCTCCAGCAGATGATCCACCGCAATCACCCTCAGTCCCGAAGCCAGACAAGCCTCCTCGGCATTCGCCCGTGGCACCACCAGCGTACGCCCGGCCTTGCGTGCCGCCAGCGCCGCAGGCAACACCCCGCGCACCGCCCGCACTGCGCCGGATAACGCCAGCTCACCGAGGCATTCCACGTCATCGAGCGTCAACGTCGGCACCTGCACACTCGCCGACAGAATCCCCAGCGCAATCGCCAGATCGAACCGCCCGCCATCCTTGGGCAGATCCGCCGGCGCCAGATTCAGCGTGATCCGCCGCGCTGGGAACTGCAGTCCGGAATTGATGATCGCACTGCGCACCCGGTCCTTGCTCTCTTTCACCGCCGCTTCGGGCAGGCCGACCATGGTCAGCGAGGGCAGGCCGTTGGCCAGGTGGACTTCGACGGTGACAGCGGGAGCATCCACGCCAATCTGGGCGCGACTGTGGACGATGGCGAGGGACATGGTCGTTCCTTGTGTTGAATCGGGGGCCGCTTCCTGCGGGTTTTTGAAGGGTAGTTGAGCGGGGTTCTAGCGTTTGAGTAGAGGTTTACAAGACGTATCAGAAAGCGGTTGTGCGGGCCTATGCATTCATCTTCTGCCTGCTAACAGACCACTTGGCTCAAGCTCAGGTCCGCACGTAACGGCAACTTCAATAAACCTCCGTTGATTGGCTGACAAATTTCCAGCCAGTCGAAGTGCTTCGAGGTGTAGTTCAACAACCTGAAGTAGCTTTGTCTTTCTCTTTTTATCCTTCACAGAGACCTCCTTCCTGATGGGTGTCGCTAATGTAATGACAGGCGTAAGGACAACTTAAATAGGCGCAGACGCTGATTTTTGTAGGGGCATGCCCTAATAGTTGTAGGACGCTAGTGAAAGCGACTCGACGGTCTTGTATTGCAAAGTCGGGTGCTCCAGTTTGGCCGCTCAATGCAGCCTCTGGAGGCGAAAAATGAACCGCAATGGTATGCGCTCGATTCATCCCGGCGAGGTTCTGAATAAGGAGTTCATGGAGCCGTTGGGCATGCCTGTCATGGACTTGGCCATGCCCACGAACTGGCCTGAAACCGAGATCGAGAAGCTTGTGAAATGCCAGCTCAGGATCTGCGCCGATCTGGCAATCAGACTGGCAATTCACCTCAACACCCCGCCTGAGTTCTGGATGAGTCTTCAGTCGACTTACGATTTACGCAGGGCCCAGCTCCGGCATGCGGGCCTATAGCGATTGCAGCATCCGCGAAGCCCTCTTCCACCAAGTGCCCGGTTCTGGGCGCTTTAGCATTTCCCGTTCTACCACCATCAACGGCACATCCTGCAACCGAATCCACGGCTGGTTATTCCAGTGCAGCAAACTCAACGACATCTCGGGCCAATTCAGCAGGCTTAGCTGTGGGCGTTCGCTTGTGGTGGGGTGCTGGGCGTCGCGCAGGGTGGGAATGACTTGATGGGTGAGCCATTCGCGTAGCGCTCGGTATTCGGGGCAGTAGTGATAGACGAGGAGGGCGTAGATGCCGGATTCGCTGATCAGGAGGGTGTTTTCGATCTGATTGTGGATCAGGGTTTTGCGGGTTTGGTATTGGTCGGGGTCGAGTTTTCGCAGCATGCGTTCGTTGAGGTAAATATGCAGCAGGCGGCCCAGGTCGCGGGCGGAGAACCAGGGTTGGTTCTGGATGAGCAGGGCGTGGAGGGGGAGTTTGTGGCGGGTGAAAACCTGAGGAGTGAGATACGTCTCTTCGTTATTCATTGAACAGCTCCTTTTGCTTTAGGGCTGCCCTCAATTGTCGCCAAACAATTGGGTGGCAGTCGTACGCGGGTTGGCGAACCGGAGCAAAAGGAACCCGGCAGACCCGAAGGTCTCCCACGCACAACCGCCATGACTCGATGTGGCGGTAAACACAGCCGCCATCATGGTTGTCGTGCGCCTTAAGCTTTCCGGGTCGCCAAACCCAGTGCTGAACATTCAGCATTGGGTGAGCTTAGGAATCAGGGCTTCACGACGCAATCGGATGGCGGGGTTGCAAACTGTAGGATTCTGCCGAGAGTCGATAGCGAATCCTGAATCGCAGAAAGGTCGTTCCGACCTTCATTCGCGGGCAAGCCCGCTCCCACAGGGGCCGCTTTCACAAAGACACGAGGTGTTACTCAGCCGGCGGCGTCAGCTTCGCTTCCAATTCAGCCACCTTCGCCTCAAGGCTTTCGAGCCGGGCGCGAGTGCGCGCCAGCACCACCATCTGACTGTCAAACTCTTCGCGGCTCACCAGGTCCAGTTTGCTGAAGGCACTTTGCAGCAGCATCTTGAACTGGCTTTCGATTTCGGCTTTTGGCAAGGGCGTATCGCCGCTGAACAGGCGGGAGGCGGTGCCGCTCAGGGCGTCGAGGAAGTCTTTGGGCGCGAGCATGGGATATGTCCTGGAAACAATGGCCGGCAGTGTATCACGCAGTGTCTATAGTCATTGACGCAGGCACGGATGCACGCTTTTCGCGCAACTGGATGCACGGCCGCGCACCGTTGTTGTGCGTATCCCGAGTGCCATTTGGGTGATGGCATCTGCGACAGCGGCCAAGGGATTGAAATCAGGGGTTTTTGGCGAGATGGCAAGCTTTCTGCTTAGTCACCTTCGACCCATGCACTGATGCAGTCGCTGTGACGAATGCAGTGCGGCAGACGGAGCGGGGAGTTTCGTCTGGAGCGGTTAGCTGGCGTCGACAACGAAGCGTTACAAAGCCAGGCACTGCGCTTAGACTTGAGTCGGGTTTGTTTTCCTGGGGCAAGTCCACCAATTCGGGAGAGAGTTTCATGAAGCTAGTCACTGCCATCATCAAGCCGTTCAAGTTGGACGACGTGCGCGAGTCGCTGTCCGAAATCGGCGTGCAGGGCATTACCGTTACTGAAGTCAAAGGCTTCGGTCGGCAGAAGGGTCACACCGAGCTGTATCGCGGCGCGGAGTATGTGGTCGATTTTCTGCCCAAGGTGAAAATCGACGTTGCCATCGACGACAAGGATCTGGATCGGGTTATCGAGGCGATAACCAAGGCTGCCAACACCGGCAAGATCGGTGACGGCAAGATCTTCGTGGTCAATCTGGAACAGGCGATCCGCATCCGTACCGGCGAAACCGATACCGACGCGATCTAAACGCCGCCACAAACCCAACGCCCCAGGAGAAAACAATATGACTCTGCGTAAATTCGCAGGGCTAGGAGCCCTGTTGTCTATCGTAATGCCCGGCCTGGCCATGGCGGCAGACGAAGTGGCAGCTCCAGTCCTGAACTCCGGCGACACCGCCTGGATGCTCACCTCCACAGCCCTCGTACTGTTCATGACCATTCCCGGCCTCGCGCTGTTCTACGGCGGTATGGTCCGGTCGAAAAACATTCTTTCCGTGATGATGCAGTGCTTCGCCATTACCGGCCTGATCAGCGTCCTGTGGGTCATTTATGGCTACAGCATCGCGTTCGACACCACCGGCATGGAGCAAGGCGTCGTCAACTTCAACTCGTTCGTGGGTGGATTCGGCAAGGCGTTCCTGGCCGGTGTCACGCCAGCGAGCCTGACCGGCCCGGCGGCGCTGTTCCCCGAGGCGGTCTTCATCACCTTCCAGATGACCTTCGCGATCATCACCCCGGCGCTGATCGTCGGTGCGTTCGCCGAGCGGATGAAGTTCTCCGCGATGCTGATCTTCATGGGCATCTGGTTCACCCTGGTCTATGCACCGATCGCGCACATGGTCTGGTCCGGCAACGGCGGCCTGATGTGGGACTGGGGCGTACTCGACTTTGCCGGTGGCACCGTGGTGCACATCAACGCCGGTGTGGCCGGTCTGATTGCCTGCCTGGTACTGGGTAAACGCAAAGGCTTCCCGACCACCCCGATGGCGCCACACAATCTGGGTTACACCCTGATGGGCGCGGCGATGCTGTGGGTTGGCTGGTTCGGCTTCAACGCCGGTTCCGCCGCAGCCGCCAACGGCACCGCCGGCATGGCGATGCTGGTGACTCAGATCGCGACCGCCGCTGCCGCACTGGGCTGGATGTTCGCCGAGTGGATCACCCACGGCAAACCAAGCGCACTGGGTATCGCATCCGGTGTGGTTGCAGGCCTGGTTGCGATCACTCCGGCCGCTGGCACCGTGGGCCCGATGGGCGCACTGGTGATCGGTCTGGCAGCGGGCGTGGTGTGCTTCTTCTGCGCCACCACCCTGAAACGCAAACTCGGTTATGACGACTCCCTGGATGCCTTCGGCGTGCACGGTATCGGCGGTATCCTCGGCGCGATCCTCACCGGTGTGTTCGCCGCACCGTCGCTGGGTGGCTTCGGCACCGTCACCGACATCGCCGCACAAGTCTGGATTCAGTGCAAAGGCGTCGGCTTCACCGTGATCTACACCGCGATCGTGACCTTCATCATCCTCAAGGTGCTGGATGCCGTGATGGGTCTGCGCGTGACCGAGGAAGAAGAATCGGTCGGCCTGGATCTGGCACAACACAACGAGCGCGGCTACAACCTGTAAGCACGCGCCGCAAAAAACTTGCCCGGCTTGCCGGGCATTTTTTTGTCTGGAATTTGTCTTCCCTGATATGGCTGAAAGGATTTTTCGTACGGCTTTGGTCGTGTTTACGACGTGTGTTTTTCTGCGGCCAAAGGCTTACATCATTGAAGGAACATCAGGGCCTTTGTTTTTTTCCAGAGCGCGCTAGAATGCGCCCCGAACGTGCGGAGAACTGTATGTGGCAACAGACTCTGATAACCCTGCGGGCGCGGCCCCGGGGCTTTCATCTGGTGACGGACGAGTTGCTCGCCGGCCTGCCCGAACTCAAGGCATGCCGGGTCGGTCTGTTGCATTTGTGGCTGCAGCATACCTCGGCGTCGTTGACCATCAACGAGAACGCCGATCCGGCGGTACGTCGCGACTTCGAACGATTTTTCAATCGTCTGATCCCACAAGGAGCAGACGGCTATGAGCATAACGACGAAGGCCTGGACGACCTCCCGGCGCACTTCAAGGCCAGCGTGCTGGGCTGTCAGATCAGTTTGCCGATAACGGCGGGCCGACTGGCACTGGGCACCTGGCAAGGCGTTTACCTGGGCGAGCACCGTGATCATGGCGGTGCCCGTAAAGTCCTCGCCACCTTGCACGGTGAAGAGGCATAAACCGTTGGTCACCAATGGTTACCGATTTTTTTCCGGCGACTTTCGACAGTCGCTAAAGCTGGTCTATAACTAATCTGCTTTTCGCAAGTCATGAGGTAGAACATGAGCGACGATGATCTGGAAAACGACGACCTCGAAGTAGGCGACGAAGACGAGGCCGAAGACGGTCTGGAAGCAGCAGCGGAAGACGTTGCTGAAGACGATGGCGGTGACGATACGCCGGCCCCGGCTGCCAAAGGCAAGGCCAAGGCTGCGGTATCGGTCGACGAGTTGCCGAGCATCGAAGCCAAGAACAAGGAGCGCGATGCCCTGGCCAAGGCCATGGAAGAGTTCCTTGCGCGCGGTGGCAAGGTTCAGGAAGTGGAGGCCAACGTGGTCGCCGATCCGCCCAAGAAGCCGGACAACAAGTACGGCAGCCGCCCTATCTGAGGCGTGCCGCTTGCTTGCTGAAAAAGCCCGCCGTCGCTGCGGGCTTTTTCATGGGCGAAAGAAATCTAGCGGCGGCTGTTCCAGCGGGCGAGCACCGCGGGCAGATCGGTCAGGCTGCGAATCTCGGCATCCGGCAGGCGTTCCGCTTCCCAGACCTTGCCGGCCGGGTTGAACCAGATCGCTCGCAGACCGGCCTGCTGCGCCCCGGCGATGTCATCCCCGGGATGATCGCCGATATGCACGGCGGCTTCGGCGCTCACGCCACCGCGTTGCAACGCTTCGTGGAAGAGTCGCGCATCCGGCTTGGCGATGCCGATGTCTTCGGCGCACAACGCGAACTTGAAGTAGTCCGCCAGCCCGAGACGACGTACATCGGCGTTGCCGTTGGTGACCACGCCGAGGGCGTAGTGCTTGGCGAGGGTTTCCAGGATCGGCTCGACCTCCGGGAACACCTCGATCTGATGCCGCGCATGCAGAAACACTTCAAAACTCTTGTCTGCCAGTTCCGACGCTTCGCCGTGGGCGTAGCCGGCTTCCTCCAGCGCATGGAACAGCACTCGCCGGCGCAGCGCGCTGATGCGGTGCTTGAGTCCCGGTTCGTTGGCCAGCACCCGCTCGCGGATCGACCAAAGATGCTCCACCGGCACCGCGCCCAGATTCGGCGCATGTTCGCTCAGCCATTCGCGCAAAACCGCTTCGGCGCTGACGATCACCGGGGCGGTATCCCACAGGGTGTCGTCGAGGTCGAAGGTGATCAACTGGATACTCATGAATCGTCGCCTTTCATGCGTTTGGCCCGTGGATGGGCGCTGTCGTAGACCGCCGCCAGATGCTGGAAGTCCAGGTGGGTATAGATCTGGGTGGTCTTGATGTCCGAGTGGCCGAGCAGTTCCTGCACCGCGCGCAGGTCCTGGGAGGATTCGAGCAGGTGGCTGGCGAAGGAGTGCCGCAGCATGTGCGGGTGCAGGTTCTGTCCCAGTTCGCGCTCGCCCGCCAGTTTGACCCGCACCTGAATCGCGCGCGGGCCGAGACGTCGGCCTTGCTGGCTGACAAACACGGCATCGTCCGCCGGATTGGTCAGCGCCCGCAAAGGCAGCCATTGTTCCAGCGCTTTCCGGGCCTTTTTGCCGACCGGCAACAGGCGCGTCTTGCTGCCCTTGCCCAGCACCTGAACCATGCCGTCGGCCAGATCGAGCTGATCGAGATTGAGCCCGGTCAGCTCCGACAGGCGCAGGCCGGAGGAATAGAACAACTCCAGAATCGCCTGATCGCGCCGCGCGAGAAAATCGTCCTCCACAGCACCTTCAAGCAGTTGCAGGGCGCGGTCAGTGTCGAGGGTTTTCGGCAGGCGGCGCTCGCCTTTGGGCGGTGCCAGGCCGGTGGCCGGATCGTGATCGCAGAGGCCTTCGCGGTTCAGATAGTGATAGAGCCCGCGCACCGCCGAGAGCAGGCGCGCCAGGCTGCGCGAGGACTGGCCCTGGGCATGCAGGCGGGCGATCAGACTGCGCAAACGCTGGATATCCAGTGCCTGCCAGCTGCCGATGTTCTGTTTGTTGCACCAGTCGAGGACTTTATCGAGATCGCGGCGGTAGGCTGACAGCGTGTGCGGCGACACCTGCCGCTCACTGCGCAGGTGTTCGCAGTAAGCGTCCAGTTGTCGTTCCATGCTCAGCGTACCGAGCGCAGGGAGCTGTTGACCCGTGGCAGCACGCGACCCATGACTTCGGCGATGTAGCTGAGGAACAGCGTGCCGACCGAGCTCTTGTAGTGCTGCGGATCACGGCTGGCGATAGCCAGAATCCCGTGGATGCCTTGATGGCTGACGGCGACTACGGCGGTGGAGCCGATCTGCTTGCGTTGCTCTTCGCCGAACAGGAAGTCCAGCTCGTGTTCACGCAGGCTGCCGCTGACGCTCTTGCCTTCGGTAAGCAGGCCGCCGATGGCGGTTTGCGCATCGGCGTGGGTCACCCAGCGACCGACCGGGGCCGGGTTGTCGCCGAGCAGGATCAGGCTGACAAAGGGCACCTGGAAATCCTGGCGCAGGCTGTCTTCGACGCTGATCACCACGTCTTCCAGAGTGGCAGCGTCCATCAGGGCGAGGATCAGGCGACGGGTCTTGTCGAACAGGCGATCGTTGTCCCGGGCGACGTCCATCAGGTGCGAGAGGCGATGACGCATCTCGATGTTGCGGTCGCGCAGAATGGCCATCTGACGCTCCACCAGCGAGACGGTATCGCCGCGTTGATGGGGGATGCGAAGGGACGGCAGCAGTTCTTCATGCTCGACGAAGAAGTCCGGATGAGCCTCCAGGTACGCGGCAACCGCTGCCGCCTCCAGGCTCTCGGACGCTGATTCACCGGACTGTCGGGCGGGTACCTGAGGCTTATCGGTCATGGCTTCTGCTCACTCAAAGACGCACTTGTCCTTCGTATACGCGCACTGCCGGGCCGGTCATCAACACCGGTTGGCCGGGGCCTGCCCATTCAATGGACAGACGCCCGCCCGGCAGGTCGATCAGCAGTGGCGAATCCATCCACCCCTGACTGATCGCCGCTACAGCAGCAGCGCAGGCACCGGTGCCGCAGGCCTGGGTTTCCCCGGCGCCGCGTTCCCACACGCGCAGTTGCGCGCGATGGCGGTCGATGACCTGGAGAAAACCGACGTTGACCCGTGCCGGGAAGCGCGGATGGTGTTCGATTTTCGGCCCCAGTTCATGCACCGGTGCAGTGTTGATATCGCTGACCCGCAGCACCGCATGGGGGTTGCCCATGGACACCGCCGCCAGATCGACCGGCGTACCGTCGACATCGACCTGATAACTCAGGGCCTGCTCCGGCGCCTGGAACGGAATGTCCGCCGGCACCAGACGCGGGGCGCCCATGTTCACGCCGATCTGGCCGTCGTTGCGCACGTCCAGTTCAATGATGCCGCCCTTGGTCTCGACGCGGATCTTCCGTTTGGCGGTCAGGCGCTTGTCGAGCACGAAGCGGGCGAAGCAGCGCGCACCGTTGCCGCACTGCTCCACTTCGGAGCCGTCGGAATTGAAGATCCGGTAACGGAAATCCACGTCCGGATTGCTCGGCGCCTCGACGATCAGCAACTGGTCGAAACCGATGCCGGTGTGCCGGTCGCCCCACATTTTTGCGTGCTTGGGCTGAATGTGCGCGTGCTGGCTGACCAGGTCGAGGACCATGAAATCGTTGCCCAGGCCGTGCATCTTGGTAAAACGCAGCAGCATGGGGTTACTCCGGCAGCAGGCTTTCGCCGCCAAACAGCTCGGCCACGGTCTCGCGGCGACGCACTTCAAAAGCCTGATCGCCATCCACCAGCACTTCAGCGGCACGGCCGCGAGTGTTGTAGTTGGAGCTCATCACGAAACCGTAGGCACCGGCCGAATGCACGGCCAGCAGATCGCCTTCTTCCAGCGCCAGTTCACGTTCCTTGGCGAGGAAATCGCCGGTTTCACAGATCGGGCCGACGACGTCGTAGGTACGCGCAGCGGTCTCGCGTGGCTTGACCGGGGTCACGTCCATCCAGGCCTGGTACAGCGCCGGGCGGATCAGGTCGTTCATGGCCGCGTCAACGATGGCGAAGTCTTTGTGCTCGGTGTGCTTGAGGTACTCGACCTGGGTCAGCAGCACGCCGGCGTTGGCGACGATGAAGCGGCCCGGTTCGAACACCAGTGCCAGGTCGCGACCGACCAGACGCTCGCGCACGGCCTTGATGTAATCGGCGGCCAATGGCGGCTCTTCATCGCGATAACGCACACCCAGGCCGCCACCGAGATCGATGTGGCGCAGGTGGATGCCGCAATCGCCGAGGCGATCGACCAGATCCAGCAGGCGGTCGAGGGCGTCGAGGAACGGTGGCAGGGAGGTCAGTTGCGAACCGATGTGGCAGTCAACGCCGACCACTTCCAGGTTCGGCAGGTGCGCGGCACGCACGTACACGTCTTCGGCGTCAGCGATGGCGATGCCGAACTTGTTCTCTTTGAGACCGGTGGAAATGTACGGGTGGGTGCCGGCATCGACGTCCGGGTTGACGCGCAGCGAGATCGGCGCGCGAACGCCCAGCTCGGCGGCGACCAGCTGCAGGCGCTCGAGCTCGTCGGTGGATTCGACGTTGAAGCAATGCACGCCGACTTCCAGCGCGCGGCGCATGTCGTCACGGGTCTTGCCGACGCCGGAGAACACGATCTTGTCCGGGCTGCCGCCGGCGGCCAGTACGCGTTCCAGTTCGCCACGGGAGACGATGTCGAAGCCGGCGCCAATGCGGGCCAGGACATTCAGGACACCGAGGTTGGAGTTGGCCTTGACCGCGAAGCAGACCAGGTGCGGCATGCCGGCCAGCGCATCGGCGTAGGCCAGGTACTGGGCCTCGATGTGGGCGCGGGAGTAGACGTAGGTCGGTGTGCCGAAGCGATCGGCGATGGCGGACAGCGCCACACCTTCCGCGAACAGTTCCCCGCCACGGTAGTTAAAAGCGTCCATGGCGATCCCTTAGTAAACGTCGTGCTTGTGTGCCTTGGAGACAGGCTGCTTTTGCGAAGACTGGGCTTGCTCGGCCGGGTCCTGATCTTCATCGGGCAGGTACAGCGGGCCTTTCTGACCGCAAGCCGAAACGAGGCAGGCAACCGCGACGATCGCAGCGATGGAAGAGATCAGGCGCTTCATGGCGAAATCCTTGAATATGCGTTAATTGCGCCGGAGTATACCGGCCACCCGGCAGCTTGCCTATGCGACGGAACTCCCGTCCGGCGGGGCTCGGGCTGCGGCGCGGAAACTTTTCCCGCGTGGCGGGTGGATATTTCGTCGCCGGGCAGGGCGCTTGGTCGTTATCCTTTGCAATCGGCCGGCAGCGTCCGTATCTTGCGGCGCTTGAGCCTGATCAGACATTTTTTGAGGTTGCCGCAATGAGTTTGTCCGAAGCCCGTTTCCACGATCTGGTCGATGAAACCCAGGAAAAACTGGAAGACATCTTCGACGACAGCGACATGGACATCGACATGGAGAACTCGGCCGGTGTGCTGACCGTCAAGTTCGAGAACGGCACCCAGCTGATCTTCAGTCGTCAGGAACCGTTGCGTCAGCTGTGGCTGGCCGCGGTGTCCGGTGGTTTCCACTTCGACTACGACGAAGAAAGCGAACGCTGGATGTGCGACAAGAGCGAAGAGCAGCTGGGCGAAATGCTGGAGCGCATCGTCAAGCAGCAGGCCGGCACCGAATTCGATTTCGAAGGCCTGTGATTTCGTGACTGATACCGCGCCCGTCCGTCCGCCGAAGCCGCTCTACAGCAACGTCAGCCCGGCCGTGCCATCGCCGTGCACCGGCGTCTGTCGGCTGGATGAGCAGAAGGTCTGCCGCGGCTGCATGCGCCATGTCGAAGACATCCGCGAGTGGCGTTCGGCCGATGACGAGCGCCGTCGCGTGATTTGTGCGCAGGCGGCTCAGCGCCGGCAGCTCGCCGGAGCGTAGCTTGTATATTTTTTGAGCTGTGATAGTGTCCGGAAACGCCTCAACCCATCGAGGCCTGGTGAGAACCCCGTCTTTTTTGGCGGGGTTTTGCTTTTTTTGTGTGCAGAAGAAAGGAGTCTGCCCGGATCATGACCGCACCTTCCATCACCCTTACCCGTCTGGACGTGCAACGTCTGGAGCGCCTGATCGACAGCCTGGATGACTCGCTGCCGGGCGTGATCGCGCTGCAAACCGAACTGGACCGCGCCGATACCCTGGTCGGTCACGATGAAGTGCCTGCCGATGTCGTGACGATGAATTCCCGTGTGCACTGCCGTGAAGAAAGCAGTGGCAAGGACTACCACCTGACCCTGGTCTACCCGAAGCACGCCAACGCCGACGAAGGCAAAGTCTCGATCCTGGCCCCGGTCGGCAGTGCGCTGCTGGGCCTCAAAGTCGGTCAGCACATCGACTGGCCGGCACCGGGTGGCAAGACCTTGAAACTGACCTTGCTGGAAGTCGAGTCGCAGCCGGCCAACGGCGGCGACTTCCCGGAATAACCCGCCTCAGACCTGCTCGAGCGCCTCGTTCAGAGAGCGTTCCAGGTCGGCCTTGTAACGCAGATACAGATTGCTTGAACTCTGCCCGTCACCGATCACACCCGACAGGTCGAGGTCGGTGATGTAGCAGCGGTAGCGCTCGGTTTCCCGGCGCTGCCCGACGATCTCCCGGGCGACCACGCTGAACAGCTGGTCGCCATGTTCCAGCTCGCTGAATTCCCGTTGATTGCAATACAGCGTGACCTGCACTTCGCCGGGTGCGGCTTTACCGACGATCGCCTGCACGTCGTAGAACGGTTTGTTGACCGGCGTCTGCGGCGCCGGGCGCATTTCGACTCGTCGCGCGCGTCCCGTCCCTGATGGCAATAACTGGTAATACAAGATTTCAAGGCTGACGGCGTGGCCCGAGTCCATCGGCAGCAGCGCTTCGCGGCGGAACTGGATCGATTGCAGGAATCGCTGCAACGGCACCAACAGGCTTTGCTCGTCGTGATAGGGCAAGTGCTGCTGCCACAGCGCGTTGAACTCGTCGAGTACGTACAGTTCGGCGGTTTGTTCGGTGAGCCGGTAGAACACCTGAATGCATTCGGGCTGGCCCATCGGCAGGATCAGCGCCAGGTCGTGGTCTTCCAGCGCCATCGGATCCAGGTGCAGCGGGCTGTAGCGCGGCTGTTCCTCACCAAGGTAATCAAGCAGCGCCGGCAGGGTGGCGAGGGCCACATGGCTGACCTGGCCCGGCACCAGTTCCAGCACGTGATAGTGCTGCTGCACCTGGATCAGGTAGCGGTGATTCAAATCGCTTAACAGCAGTGTCTGCGCGGTGTCGACGATTTCTTCCACCCGGCGGGCGATGAACTGCGCGCGGTTGTGACAGAAGCAACGCACTCGCAGCGATGGCTGTTGCGGCCCGCGCGGCAGGTTGTTGAGGTAATCGCGCAGGCAGTCCATCAAGGCATGCGGACCGTCAAAGCGGTTGACCAGTACCTCGTTCCAGCTGTTGAGCGTGACCTGATCCAGGGTCAGCACCAGGTTCTCGCGCACACCGGCGTAGCTCAGCGAATCGGTACGCTCGGTGGTCATCAGGATGTTCAGGTCGCGGTGATGCTTGAGCGGGTCGACCCCGACATTCACCAGCATCAGCACTTCGCTCGGCACGGCGGCGCGCAGCAGCGGTTCTTCGGCAACGGTCGACAAGGGCAGGGCGATGCTCTGTTGCAGGCTGCCGAGCAGGTTGAACAGTTCGAATTCGCTCAGGTCGCTGGTGCCGGGGTGCAGGGCCAGTCGGGTGCTGCTGTCGATCACGCCGTTGCGGTGGCACCAGGTCAGCAGTTCCAGCAACTCGCGGCTGCGCTTGATCGGCGCGAAATGTTCCCACTCCAGCGCCGTCAGGCTGCCGTTGTACAGGCCCCACTGGGTTTGGCCCGGTTCCTTTTTGTTCGGCGATTGCACCAGGGTCAGGGTGTCTTCGGCCAGATCCGGGGCGATGCCGGGATTGATGAACTCGACCTTGTCCGCCTTGCGCTCGAACGCGGCGTACAGGCGCCGGCCGAGAACGTTGAGGTCGCGCTTGTTGATCAGGCTGACGGTCTGTTCGGTGCGGGCGAACTGGGTCAGAAAGCGGTAGCTGTAATTCAGCTCGTTGACCAGGGCCCGGCGCTCGGCGCTGACCTGGCGGACTTTCCACTGGCTGCGGCTGTCGAGCAGTGCCAGTTGCCGCTGGTCCCAATGCCATTCGCTGGCCAGTCGTTCCAGCAGTGAACGCTGCCAGCTCTGGGTGCGGGTGTTGCCGGTGAGCTTGCGGTTGACCTTGAGGTACAGCGCCCGGCGCACCAGTTCCAGACGCTCCGGTTCGTTGCGCGCCGTGAGGTATTCCTCGATCCGCCGGTAAACCACCATGTACGGGTCCAGCTCGTCGAGGTCCAGCCGGTTGGCGAATACGGCCTGCTTGAAGCGCAGGCTCAGGCATTGCACCTGTGGATGCTCGCTGGCGTAAACCTCGGTCAGCAGCAGCTTGAGCACCGACTTGTAAGGCGACTCGATGCCCTTGAACAGTTGCCACAGCCCGGCGCCGACGAACTCGCCCGGCGGAATGTGCGCCATCGGCCCCAGGTCGAGGGTTTCATCGTTGCGGATAAACCGCTTGGAAATCAGGGTGTGGGTGTACGCGTCATAGGCGCGTTCCTCGTAGACCGGCACCAGCCACCAGATCGGCGTGCGCCCGGCGAGCCAGATCGCGGTGCGATAGAACTCGTCCAGCAGCAGATAGTGCTGGGTGGTGCCGCAATCTTCAGAGCTGAGCTGGGTGTCGCGGTCGCCTTTGACGAAGCGCACCGGGTCGATCAGGAAGAAATGCGCTTCTGCCCCCTGGCTGGCAGCCCAGGTTTCGAGCAACTGGCATTTCTTGCGCAGCTCGGCCAGTTCACTGTCGCTCAGGTCGGGGGCATGGCAGACCCAAACGTCCATGTCGCTCTGATCGGCCTGGGCCAGCGTGCCGAGGCTGCCCATCAGGAACAGCCCATGAATCGGTCGAGGCGGGTTGCTGCCGTGTCGCGGTTTGTAGGAGAACGAGCGGGTCAGGCGCTGGGCTTCGGCCAGCGCGTCGGCATCCGGTTCGTAATTCGACAGCCCGGCCGGCGTACCGCCCGAGACATAACCGGGCAACAGCGGATGATTGACGTGAAAAAACAGCGGCAGCAGCGTCAGCACACTTTGCTGGCGCGTCGACAGGCCTTCCAGTGCCCGGTTCAGGCGACCTTCATTGAGTTTCAGAAAACGTGCACGTAGCTGGCTGAGTACCTTGCGGTCGATGCCTTCGTCCAGGTCGGGGCGGATTTCATGGGTGCGGGTCATGTCGGCTCAAACCGGCGCGCAGGGCTCGGAGGCAAGGGGTCTCGGGTGTCCGGGAGTTTAGCGCCTGAGCAGCAGGAGTTTTAAGCTGAATTTGTTTTTTTGACGTCAGATTTCCAACGTTGGGCGATGGGCAACGTTCATGGCTGGCCCGCGGAAATCCCGTGGCAGGGATTTCCGTGGGCAAAGTCGGGAGGATCAGGCGTTTTGCTGCTCTTTGAGAATCGTCAGTACGGTTTGCACGTTTTGTGCGGCATCGCGACCGAGGCTGGTCAGGTAACCGCCATCAGGCTGGTCTGTCAGTTCTTTTTCAAACAGGCGTTGTGCGGCGGCAATGTGCTTCGGGGCAGCGGTCTGATGAATTTTCAGACCTTCCTGGGAACTGTCCAGGTTGAAGAGTGCGAGGACTTCCAGTTCGGCAACCAACTCAGGGGTAAGCGACATAAGGACTCCAGACTTTCTAGGAATTGGACGACAGCGCCCCTAAGGTGAACCTGCCGGCGCGGCCTGTCCAGTGCGCGTGTCAGGGTTTTCGTCCCGGGGTGGATTCCAGTGTAGTCAGGGGTCAGCAGAAGGCCGTGGAGATGGATGACAAATTGTGTGGGAGCAGGCCTGCTCCCACAGGGCGAGACCGGTTACTGCTTTTCCGGTGGCAGTTCCGGCAATGCGCGCAGCGCGGTTTCGTACCATTCGGTATCGAACGCGCGGTCATCGTCGAGCATCGCATCGATTTCGTAGGCCAGCACATGGGCCATCAGGTTCAGGATGTCTTCGCGCTCGTAGCCGACCAGCGTCAGCTTGTTGAAGGTTGCCTTGGCCGCTGGCGGGTTGTCGCTTTCGATCTGGTTCTCGATCGCTTCGATCAGCGTCGATTCGGTGAATTCTTCTTCATCATTGTCGATGTCAGTCGGCTCGCTCATGGCAGGCTCCTCAAGGAAAGGCGCCAGTTTACCCGCATTCAGCGGCGTGATGCTGCTGGCGAGAACCCCCCGGGCGATCTATAAACAGGCACTGCCCACCCCGCACGGCCTGGAGGCTATGTGATGTTCAAGCTCTATGGATTCTCCGTCAGCAACTACTACAACATGGTCAAACTGGCGCTGCTGGAAAAAGGCCTGCCGTTCGAAGAGGTCACGTTCTACCCGACGCCGACGCCTGAATCTCTGGCCATCAGCCCGCGCGGCAAGGTGCCGGTGCTGGGGGCCGAAGGCGGTTACATCAACGAAACGATGGTGATGCTCGAATACCTCGAAAGCAGTCAGCAGGGTGTCCCGCTGTTACCGACCGAACCGTTCGCCCGTGCCCAGGTGCTGGCAGTGGCCAAGGAAATCGAGCTGTATATCGAGCTGCCGGCCCGTGCCTGTTATGGCGAAGCGTTTTTCGGTACGGCGCTGCCGGAGGCGATCAAAGAGAAAACCAAGGCTGAATTGCTGCTGGGTTTTGCGGCGCTGGGACGTCACGGCAAGTTCGACCCGTATGTGGCGGGCGACAGCCTGAGCATTGCGGATTTGTACTTCCTCTACAGCGTGCCACTGGCGGCTGCGGTGGGGCACAAACTGTTCGGTCTGGATTTGCTGGCGGAGATGCCGAAGGCCAGGGCGCTGCTGGAGCGGCTTGAGCAGAATCCGCACGTGCAGAAGATCGAGGCGGACAAGGATGCGGCGATGCCGGCGTTTTTGGCGATGATCGCGGCCAAAAAGTAAGTTTACTGGTGCTTTCGAGATGGCTTTCGCGAGCAGGCCCGCTCTCGCATTCGATCTGCTGCGAACACCGGGCAGATGTCCAATCGAGATCAATTGTGGGAGCGGGCCTGCTCGCGAAGCTTTCAGCTTTTAGCGGCTGGCGATCAACGCCTGGCCGCGAATCACGGCAGCCTTGACCTGCGCCGGCGCTGTGCCGCCGATGTGGTCACGGGCATTCACCGAGCCTTCCAGGGTCAGCACGGCGAACACGTCCTGTTCGATCTGATCGCTGAACTGACGCAGTTCTTCCAGGCTCATCTCGGCCAGATCCTTGCCGGTGTCGACGCCGTACTTCACCGCGTGACCGACGATCTCGTGGCAATCACGGAACGGCAGGCCACGGCGCACCAGGTAGTCGGCCAGGTCAGTGGCAGTGGAGAAACCGCGCAGCGCCGCTTCACGCATGATGGCGTGTTTCGGTTTGATCGCCGGGATCATGTCGGCGAAGGCACGCAGCGAGTCGCGCAGGGTGTCGGCGGCGTCGAACAGCGGTTCCTTGTCTTCCTGGTTGTCCTTGTTGTAGGCCAGTGGCTGGCCTTTCATCAGGGTCAGCAGGCCCATCAGGGCGCCGAACACACGGCCGGTCTTGCCGCGTACCAGTTCCGGCACGTCGGGGTTTTTCTTTTGCGGCATGATCGAGCTGCCGGTGCAGAAGCGGTCCGGCAGATCGATGAACTGGAACTGCGCGCTGGTCCACAGCACCAGCTCTTCGGAGAAGCGCGACAGGTGCATCATCGCGATGCTTGCGGCGGAGCAGAATTCAATGGCGAAGTCCCGGTCGGACACGTTGTCCAGCGAGTTGCCGCCGACGGCGTCGAAGCCCAACAGTTGCGCGGTGTATTCGCGGTCGATCGGGTAGGTGGTACCGGCCAGCGCGGCGCTGCCCAGCGGCATGCGGTTGGTGCGCTTGCGGCAGTCGACCAGGCGCTCGTAGTCGCGGCTGAGCATTTCGAACCAGGCCAGCATGTGGTGCCCGAAGGTCACAGGCTGAGCGGTCTGCAGGTGGGTGAAACCCGGCATGATGCTCGCGGCTTCGCGCTCGGCCTGCTCCAGCAGGCCTTTTTGCAGGCGGGTGATTTCGCTCAGGATCAGGTCGATCTCGTCACGCAGCCACAGGCGGATGTCGGTGGCGACCTGGTCATTGCGGCTGCGGCCGGTGTGCAGCTTCTTGCCGGTGATGCCGATGCGGTCGGTCAGGCGTGCTTCGATGTTCATGTGCACGTCTTCGAGGTCGACGCGCCAGTCGAACTGGCCGGCCTCGATTTCGCCCTGGATGGTCTTCAGCCCATCGATGATGCTGTCGCGCTCGGCATCCGTCAGCACGCCGACCTTGGCCAGCATGGTGGCGTGGGCGATCGAGCCCATGATGTCGTGGCGATACAGGCGCTGGTCGAAAGTGACGGAGGCGGTGAAGCGGGCGACGAAGGCGTCGACGGGTTCACTGAAGCGGCCGCCCCAGGACTGATTGGTCTTGTCAGTGCTCATGAATTCGCTCGTATCGGCTTGAAGAAAGAAGGCGTGAAACGCTGGCGCGGATAATAACAGGGTTGCCAATCCTGTCGCTGACACTGGTCGATACGTTTTTTTCTCATGTCCTCCTCCATAGTCGCCGGTGTCTGCGGGGGATTTGCGCAAGGATATTTTTCGATTGAGCAATATCGGCCTGACGAGCGTCTACAGTAGGACATAGGGGTCGACGTGGCGGCGGATCGCGCAAAGGTCCGGTCACCGACTATAAGAAGAGAGAGGGGTGGGTGTATTGGCCATTGGCATACCCTGCGTAAAACGCAGTCGGCGACGGGCGTCAGTCGGTACGTTGCTCGTGTCGGCAAATATTGCCGGCCGACGTACGGCACTTTTTGACGCTCGCGCTAGTCTTAGCGTGGATCGCGGTGACGGACGTCACTCCACTTGTCTACGCTATCCTTGTGCGAGACTCACGCAGGAATCCAGCGCAATATGAATGTCCTGATCGTTGATGACGAACCACTGGCCCGCGAGCGCCTCGCCCGAATGGTGAGCGAGCTCGAGGGCTACACAGTCCTGGAGCCTAGCGCCACCAATGGCGAAGAGGCGTTGGCGCTGATCGACAGCCACAAGCCGGATATCGTGCTGCTCGATATTCGCATGCCGGGCCTCGATGGCCTGCAGGTGGCTGCCCGTCTGTGCGAACGCGAGACCCCGCCAGCCGTGGTGTTTTGCGCAGGTCCCGATGAATTTGCCGTGGAAGCCCTTCAGGCCAGCGCCGTGGGCTATGTGGTGAAACCCGTGCGAACCGAACATCTGCATGACGCCCTGAAACGGGCTGAACGTCCCAACCGGGCCCAGCTCTCGGCCCTGACCCGTCCTGCCGCCGAAAGCGGTAACGGCCCGCGCAGCCACATCAGCGCCCGCACCCGTAAAGGCATCGAACTGATCCCGCTGGATCAGGTGGTGTATTTCATTGCCGACCACAAATACGTGACCTTGCGCCACGAAGCCGGCGAAGTTCTTCTGGATGAGCCGCTCAAGGCACTGGAAGACGAATTCGGCGAGCGCTTCGTGCGGATCCACCGCAACGCGCTGGTCGCCCGCGACCGCATCGAGCGACTGCAACGCACACCGCTGGGCCACTTCCAGTTGTTCCTCAAGGGTCTGAACGGTGACGCGCTGATCGTCAGCCGCCGGCATGTGGCGGGCGTGCGCAAAATGATGCAGGGGCTTTAGGCCGCAGGCTCCGGGCGGTTCTTCGTTCTTTTCACCAGGCATTGCAGGCCAGGGAGGCCACGCGGTTTCTGATTCAGGTCAAAGTGGATTTGGCTGAGCTGTTATTATCCGCCGTATCTATTCAGTACGGATTGATCCATGTCCTCTCGCGAAATCCGCATCGCCACCCGCAAAAGTGCTCTGGCCCTCTGGCAGGCCGAATACGTCAAAGCCCGTCTGGAAGCAGCCCACCCGGGCCTGCTGGTGACGCTGGTGCCCATGGTCAGTCGTGGCGACAAGCTGCTTGATTCGCCCCTGTCGAAAATCGGCGGCAAGGGCCTTTTCGTTAAAGAACTGGAAACCGCGCTGCTGGAAAACGAAGCCGACATCGCCGTGCATTCGATGAAAGACGTGCCGATGGATTTCCCCGAAGGCCTCGGTCTGTTCTGCATCTGCGAGCGCGAAGATCCGCGTGACGCGTTTGTCTCCAATGCATATTCCAGCCTCGATGCATTGCCTGCCGGCAGCATCGTCGGTACCTCCAGCCTGCGTCGTCAGGCGCAGTTGCTGACCCGTCGTCCGGATCTGGAGATCCGTTTCCTGCGCGGCAACGTCAACACCCGTCTGGCCAAGCTTGACGCCGGCGAGTACGACGCGATCATCCTCGCGGCAGCTGGTCTGATCCGTCTTGGTTTCGAAGACCGCATCACCTCGGCCATCAGCGTCGACGACAGCCTGCCGGCCGGTGGCCAGGGCGCCGTCGGTATCGAGTGCCGCAGTGCCGACACTGAAATCCATGCCCTGCTCGCACCCCTGCATCACGCCGACACCGCTGACCGTGTCACGGCCGAGCGTGCCCTCAACAAACATCTGAATGGCGGCTGCCAGGTGCCGATCGCCTGCTACGCCGTGCTCGAAGGCGATCAATTGTGGCTACGCGGTCTGGTGGGCGAACCGAGCGGCGGCAAGCTGCTCAGCGCACAGGCCCGTGCGCCGCGTGCCGCAGCCCAGACGCTGGGCGTGCAGGTGGCCGAAGACCTGCTCAGCCAGGGCGCCGACGATATTCTCAAGGCAGTCTACGGCGAGGCAGGTCACGAGTGACCGCCTGGCGCCTGCTGCTGACGCGCCCGGCGGAGGACTGTTCGGCGCTCGCCGCCGTGCTGGCCGAACAAGGGTTTTTCAGCAGCTGTCTGCCGCTTTTGGAAATTGCGCCACTGCCGGTCTCTGACACAATGCGCCACACGATCACGCAACTGCCGCGTTATAGCGCCGTGATCGTGGTCAGCAAGCCGGCGGCGCGGATCGCGGTGGATCTGCTCGATTCTCTGGGTCTGTCGACTCCGACGATGCCATGGTTCAGCGTGGGTGCAGCGACCGCCGCGATCCTTCGGGATCGGGGGCTGGATGTGAGCTTCCCGGACGCGGGCGACGACAGCGAAGCCTTGCTGCAATTGCCGCGTCTTCTGGCGGCGGTGGCCGTACCCGGTTCGCAGGTGTTGATCCTGCGCGGTGAGGGCGGACGCGAATTGCTGGCCGAGCGCCTGCGCGCGCTTGGTGCTAGTGTCGAATATCTGGAGTTGTACCGTCGCGACCTGCCGGACTATGCGCCGCAGGAGCTGCCTCGCAGGATTGCAGCGGAACGCCTGAACGGGCTGGTGGTCAGCAGTGGACAGGGTTTCGAGCACCTGCGCCAACTGGCCGGCGATACCTGGCCTGTGCTTGCGCAGTTGCCGTTGTTTGTTCCAAGCCCAAGGGTTGCCGAGCAGGCCAGTGCCGCCGGGGCCCGAACAGTTGTGGATTGTCGCGGCGCGAGTGCCGCGGCTTTGCTGACGGCGTTACGGGAGCATCCCGTGCCCGTTCTCTAATGCAAAGGATGGATACGTGAGCGAAACAACCTTGCCTAAAGATGACGTTCAACCTGTGATCGATGCACCGGTTGATGCACCGCCACCGGCCGCCGAACCGCGCCGAGGCAACGGATTGGCCATTCTCGCGCTGCTGCTCGGCGCCGCCGGTGTTGCGGTGGGTGGCTGGGGTGTCTGGCAGGTGCGACACCTGCAGGCCAACACTCAAAATCAATTGAGTCAGGTTCAAGCGTTGAACGATCAGGCACAGACCCTGAAGCTCAACGAGCAACGACTGACCGAGCGTCTCGGGCAATTGCCCGGCGCCGATGAACTTGCCGATCGCCAGCGTCTGGTGACCCAGCTTCAGGGCGATCAGCAGCGCCTCAATCAGCGTCTGGAAACCGTCCTCGGCGCCAGCCGCAAGGACTGGCGTCTGGCCGAGGCCGAACACTTGCTGCGTCTGGCCAGTCTGCGTCTTTCCGCCCTGCAGGACATCAGCAGCGCTCAGGCACTGGTGCAGGGTGCCGACGAAATCCTGCGTGAGCAGAATGATCCCGGTTCGTTCGCCGCCCGCGAGCAAGTGGCGAAAACCCTTGTGGCGCTGCGCAGTACCGAACAGCCGGATCGCACCGGGCTGTTTCTGCGCCTGGGCGCCTTGCGCGATCAGGTCGTCGGTCTCACCGAGCTGGCGCCGGAATACAAGGATCGCGGCGATTCGCTGCTGGGCCTGACTTCCGACGGCGATGGCGCCAGTCGCTGGGCGCAGTGGTGGGATCAGATCTCGCGTTACATCCGCATCGATTTCAACGCTGACAAAAACGTCCGGCCGCTGCTTGCTGGCCAGAGTCTGAGTCAGGTGCGTCTGGCCCTGAGCCTTTCGCTCGAGCAGGCGCAATGGGCTGCGCTCAACGGCCAGGCGCCGGTTTACACCCAGGCCCTGGCCGAAGCGCGTGACGTCCTCACCGGCAACTTCAATCCGGACAACCCGCAGAGCAAAATCATGCTCGAGCAGGTCGCGGAACTGAGCAAGCAACCGGTTACCGTCAACACGCCGGATCTCGCCGGAACGTTGAGCGCGGTGCAGGCGTATCTGGAGCGCCGTAACGTCAACGCCGAGGAATCAGTGAAACCCTTCGCCAAACCGGCCGCGAGCACCGCTCAGGAGGCGACACCATGAAGCGCCTGTATGTGATCGTGTTTCTGGTGATCGCGGCAACGGCGGCGCTGGGCCTGGCGATTGCCGAGCATTCCGGTTACGTGCTGGTCGCCTACAAAAGCTTTCGTTATGAGTCGAGCCTGTGGGCAACCCTGGCGGTGGTCGCGGTGCTGTGGCTGCTGGTCTGGGGCATCAAGGCGCTGGTCGAGTTGGTGCTGACCTCCGGCGGCGTGGTCAATCCATGGTCGCGACGCAACCGCAGTCGCCGTGTGCAGGTGGCGATCGAGCATGGTCAGCTCGACCTGGCCGAAGGTCGCTGGGCCAGTGCCCAGCGCCACCTTTACCGGGCCGCCGAAGCCGAGCGTCAACCGTTGCTGTATTACCTGGGCGCCGCTCGCGCCGCCAACGAACAAGGCCACTACGAGGAAAGCGATCGCCTGCTGGAGCGCGCCCTCGAGCGTCAGCCGCAGGCCGAGCTGGCGATCGCCCTCAGCCATGCGCAGTTGCAGACCGATCGTGGCGATACCGATGGCGCGCTGGTCACTTTGCAGGCGATGCACGAGCGCCATCCGCACAATGTGCAGACTTTGCGTCAGTTGCAGCGCCTGCATCAGCAGCGCGGTGACTGGTCGTCCGTGATCCGGCTGTTGCCGGAGCTGCGCAAGGACAAAGTCCTGCCACCGGCTGAGCTGACCGAGCTCGAGCGTCGCGCCTGGGGAGAAAATCTGTCCCTGGCGGCCCAGCGTGAAGAGGATGGCGCAGTCGGTTTGCAGTCGCTCAACCGAGCCTGGCAGCAGCTGACTTCTGCCCAGCGCCAGGAACCGGCGCTGGTGCTGGCCTACGCCGAGCAGTTGCGCCAACTGGGTGCCCAGGTCGAAGCGGAAGAAGTGCTGCGCACGGCGCTCAAGCGCAAGTACGACAGCCATCTGGCACGCCTTTACGGTCTGGTGCGCGGCAGTGATCCGGCGCGTCAGTTGCAGGCGGCTGAAGGCTGGCTCAAGGATCATCCGGGCGACGCCAGCCTGCTGCTGACGTTGGGGCGTTTGTGCCTGCAAGCCAGTCTGTGGGGCAAGGCGCGGGATTATCTGGAAAGCAGCCTGCGAGTGCAGCGTAATCCGGAGGCCTGCGCCGAGTTGGCTCGCCTGCTGGCCCGGTTGGGTGACACCGAGCGCAGCAATCTGCTGTTCCAGGAAGGGCTCGGGATGCTGGATGAACGCCTGCTGGCTGCGCCATTACCCGTAGCTGTTCGAGCGTGATCAGAAAGGAGGAGCGATGCTCCTCCTTTTTCTTCCGGTGACTGAATAGTTACCCGTAAATCCCTTCCTGAGCAAAGTCCTACAGTGGACTGCACCGAATCCTTCTGTGCTTGTCGGGATTTCCCTACACTTCTGATGAAGTGTCGCCAGTGACCTGCCTTGAAAGCCCGAGGCGCTTTCCTCTACCGTAACTGCCTGTCTTTATTTTTACGGATAAGCCATGTCTTTGGCCTGCTCACGCTCCCTGTTCTTTATGGCTTTCACTGCGGGGATTCTGGCCCTGGGAGCTTCCTATTACCTCGAATACGCGGTCGGTCTGGTGCCTTGCAGCCTGTGTCTGGTCCAGCGTCTGTTCATGAGTGTCCTCACCCTTTGTTGTGGTATGGCTGCGATCCATGGGCCGCAACGTGTCGGTCTGTCGCTGTATTGGGTGATGGCATTGTTGACCAGTCTTGGCGGCATGACGGCGGCCTGGCGGCAAGTGCTGTTGCAAAGTGATTCCCTGCAAAGACTGGCGCATTGCGGGCCCGGGCCGGAAGAGATGTTCAGCAGCCTGCCGTGGTTGTGCGCACTGATGCGCATGTTCAACGACACCGCCGATTGCGCGGAATTGTCCTGGACGCTGTTCGATCTGAGCATTCCGGAGTGGAGTCTGCTGTTTTTTGTGGGGATGTCGATCCTGGCTTTTTATCAGTTGCTGCGGCAGGTCTGGATGGCATTGCAGCGACCGCTGCGCGGCCAACCGTCGCACCCGGCGCTGGTCAGGGATTAAACACTTGTATGAACTTTCTCTCCTGCGTACCTTGAAGCCATAGTCGTGCGGGCATAATCTGGCCCGCACGTGTCATTGGAATTGTGTTGCTCGATGACGCTCTGCCTGGCCGCCTCTCAAAGCATTAGCCACAAGAAGGGGCGCGGGTGTAGAGCAGCATGACCCACAAGGGAAGAGAGATCGCCATGCTCGAAAGTTGTCAGAATGCTCAGGAACGCTGGGGTGGAGTTCATCTGCTGATCGACCGCTGGCTGCAGGAGCGTGAGGAGTTGATCGCTGCCTATGACAAGCTGGGCGCCAAGCCTCAGGCGCTGTCCGAGGATCGAAAGCCCTTGCAGGAGTTCTGCGGCGTGCTGGTCGATTACGTCTCGGCCGGCCACTTCGAGATCTACGAACAGCTGACGGGCGAGGCCAAGGCCTTCAACGACAAGCGCGGCCTGGAACTGGCCGAGACGATCTACCCACGGATCGATGTCATCACCGAAAAGCTGCTCGCATTCAACGACCTTTGCGATGAAGGCAAATGCGTTGCTGAGAAATTCAAGGAGCTGGGCGGCCTGCTCCACGAGCGCTTCGAACTGGAAGACTGCCTGATCGAAGTGCTGCATACCGCACATAAGGAAGAGGATTCGGTTCAGGCCTGAATCCGGCCTTGCAAGAACCAGAAACGGTGCGCCCCAGGCGCACCGTTTTTTATTGGGCGATCAACTGGTCGCGCCGCGCAATTCCACTTCGAACACCAACGGTGTAAACGGCGCGATCAGGTCGCCGGCACCGTCAGCGCCATAAGCCTGATCCGACGGAATCACCAGACGCCACTTCGCGCCCACGGGCATGTTCTGTAGCGCCGTGCGCCAGCCGGCGATCACGCTGTCGAGATTGAACCACTGTGGTTGTGTGTTTTGATCGAACACGGTGCCATCCGGCAGTCGGCCGATATACAGCACCTGCACTTTTCCATCCGGGCCGGCCTTCGTGCCGTTCCCCGGCGAAAGCTCGGTCAGCAGGATGCCGTCGGCCAGTTCCTTCACACCCGGTTTGGCTTTTTCGGCGGTGAGAAAACGTCGCTCGTTTTCCATCGCGGCTTCAGTCGAAGGCATCGCTGCCTGCTCGGCTGTCTGCGATTCGTGATCGGCCAGAATCTGCTCGATGCGTGCCTCGCTCAGTGCCAGCGGTTTGCCTTGATAGGCCTGTTGCAGACCTTCGATCAACGCCTGGATCTGTAGCTGCGGCACTTCCTGGCGCAGCCGTTCACCGAGGCTGGCACCCAGGCTGTAAGCCAGATCGTGGGCATCGTTTGCAGTGTTTTTTTCGTCGGCCTGCGCCAAGGAAAAAATCATGCAGAGGGATAAAAAAAGGTAGCGCGACATGGGCACTCTCCGTCCTGAATTGCGGTGGATTATGCCAGCGCGAACGTCTGCAACGGTGAACTGCTTTTGCCAATGCGCAGAAGTTTTTCGCAAGCCTGCAACCGAGTGCTTTCGATACTGTCAACATGCCCTAGCGGCGGTAGCAGCAGAGGTCTAGTATGAGCCGCACTCACGTCAGCCAGGAGGTAAACCATGTCGGCCACCAAGAAGCCTGTAAACACTCCGTTGCATTTACTCCAACAACTCTCGGGCAGCTTGCTCGAGCATCTGGAAAACGCTTGCTCCCAAGCCTTGGCTGATGCTGAAAAACTGCTCGCCAAACTGGAAAAGCAGCGCGGCAAGGCACAAGAAAAGCTGCACAAATCCCGCACCAAATTGCAGGACGCAGCAGCGGCCGGTAAAGCCAAGGCGCAGACCAAGGCCAAGGCTGCCGTGAAGGAACTCGAAGATCTGCTTGATGCCCTGAAGGAGCGTCAGTCCGATACCCGCAGCTACATTCTGCAACTCAAGCGCGATGCCCAGGAAAGCCTGAAACTGGCCCAGGGTGTCGGTCGTGTTCAAGAGGCCGTCGGCAAGGCGTTGTCCCTGCGTTCGGCCAAACCGGCAGCGGCGCCTGCGAAAAAAGCGGCTGCCAAACCTGCTGCAAAAGCACCGGTCAAAGCCCCTGCAAAAGCGCCAGTGAAAGCCGCTGCAAAACCAGCCGCGAAGAAACCTGCAGCCGCCAGCGCTGCTAAACCTGCGGCCAAAACCACAGCAGCCAAACCAGCGACTTCCAAACCAGCTGCTGCCAAGCCGGCTGCTGCAAAACCAGCTGCCAAACCTGCGGCGAAAACCGCTGCTGCGAAGGCCGCTCCGGCAAGCACTGCCGCTGCGAAACCTGCTGCCAAGCCAGCCACCAAAGTGGCTGCAAAGCCGGCAGCAAAACCAGCCGCTAAAGCCGCTGCCAAACCAGCCGCCAAAACTGCTGCTGCCAAGCCTGCGGCGAAAACCGCTGCCAAGCCTGCTGCGAAACCTGCTGCCAAAGCGGCGGCGAAACCTGCGGCAAAAGCTGCGGCAAAACCCGCTGCCAAACCAGCCGTCAAACCGGCTGCCGCCGCGAAGCCTGCAACCACCGCAGCCAAGCCAGCACCCGCTGCCAAACCGGCCGCCAAGCCAGCAGCGAAACCTGCTGCAAAACCTGCGGTGAAAAAACCTGCCGCTGCCAAGCCAGCTGCCGCCAAGCCAGCAGCAAAACCAGCTGCAGCAAAACCTGCCACTGCGCCTGCTGCCAAACCTGCCGCACCGGCAACCCCGGCTCCGACTGCAGCACCGGCACCGGCCGCCACTACCTCGACCACCGCAACCACGCCATCCCCGGCGCCGGTGTCGAGCGTCACCAGCAATCCGTCCAGCGCTTCCTAAGCGCCGGTCGCCGCGACGCGCAGCACTTGCAGCGCGTCGCGGTTCAGGTTGGCCGCCGGGCCGGCCAGCACGTTCAGCCAGTCACTCGATTCCTTGGAGTCACGCTTCCAGCCTTGCGCGGCGCCTTCAAGTCGCGACAGCAGTGCACGCTCCGCCTCCAGCTCCAGTCCCTTGATCTGCTCGCGCATGCCCTTGAGCACCGGATCGGTGTCGGCCAGGGTTTTCCACTGCGTGCGCAATGCGCGTAACGGCTGGACCACTTCCCGGTCCCAGGGCTCTGTCAGTTCTACAAGCTGCCGGGCGCGCACCTCGTCACAGGTCACATCGCGTTGTTCCAGCCATAAGCCGCATAGCATCAGGCACACGTTGGCTCCCGCCGATTGCAGGCGCAGGCAGGCATCCTCCACGCCAGGACGGGCGTAGACGGCAAGGGCAAAGCTCCACAGGTCAGAGGACATCGTGCTACTCGCGCCAGTTGCGGGGGAAGCTGGTAGACTCCGCCGCCATTATGATCCGACTTCAGAACCTGACTTTACAGCGTGGCCCGCAACGTCTGCTAGAAGACGCCGAGCTGACCCTGCACGCCGGCCAGAAAGCCGGCCTCATCGGTGCCAACGGCGCCGGCAAATCCAGCCTGTTCGCCTTGCTCCGCGGTGAGTTGCACCCGGACTCGGGCGACTGTCTGCTGCCGGCCGACTGGCGTATCGCCCACATGCGCCAGGAGGTCGATACGCTCGAACGCCTGGCGGTCGACTATGTGCTCGACGGTGACCTGCGTCTGCGCCAAGTGCAGCGCGAGCTCGCGGCAGCCGAAGAGGCCCACGACGGCACCGCGCTGGCGCGCCTGCACGCCGAACTCGACAGCGCCAATGGTTACACCGCCGATGCGCGAGCGCGCAAGTTGCTCGCCGGGCTCGGTTTCACCAACGAGCAGATGGATCGTCAGGTGGGAGATTTCTCCGGTGGCTGGCGGATGCGTCTGAACCTTGCGCAGGCTTTGATGTGCCCATCAGACTTGCTGCTGCTCGACGAACCGACCAACCACTTGGATCTCGACGCCATCATCTGGCTCGAAGAGTGGCTGAAAAGTTACCCCGGCACCTTGCTGCTGATTTCCCACGACCGGGATTTCCTCGATGAAGTGGTCGATCATGTGGCCCACGTCGATCAGCGCAAGCTGACGCTCTACCGTGGCGGCTACACCGCGTTCGAGCGCGCCCGTGCCGAACGTCTGGCCCAGCAACAACAGGCCTACGAGAAGCAGCAGGCGCAACGTGCGCACATGGAAAGCTACATCGCCCGCTTCAAGGCCCAGGCCACCAAGGCCCGTCAGGCTCAGAGCCGGATCAAGGCGCTGGAACGCATGGAAGAGCTGTCGGCGGCCCACGTCGATTCGCCGTTCGACTTCGTGTTTCGCGAGTCGACCAAGATCTCCAGCCCGCTGATCGACCTGTCTGATGCGCGCCTGGGTTATGGCGAGAAAACCGTGCTGGAGAAGGTCAAGCTGCAACTGACCCCCGGCGCGCGAATCGGCTTGCTCGGCCCCAACGGTGCAGGCAAGTCCACGCTGATCAAGAACCTCGCCGGTGAACTCGAACCACTGGCCGGGCGCCTGACTCGCGGTGAGAACACTGTGGTCGGCTACTTCGCCCAGCATCAGCTCGACTCTCTGGATGCCAAGGCCAGCCCGTTGCTGCACTTGCAGCGTCTGGCGCCAACCGAGCGCGAGCAGACCCTGCGCGACTTCCTCGGTGGTTTCGACTTCCGCGGTGCGCGGATCGACGAGCCGGTGCTGAATTTCTCCGGTGGCGAAAAGGCCCGTTTGGCCCTGGCGCTGATCGCCTGGGAACGGCCGAACCTGTTGCTGCTCGACGAACCGACCAACCACCTGGATCTGGAAATGCGCCTGGCGCTGACCATGGCGTTGCAGGAATTCAGTGGTGCGGTGCTGGTGGTTTCCCACGATCGGCATCTGCTCAAGAGCACCACCGACAACTTCTTCCTGGTCGCGGACGGCAAGGTCGAAGAGTTCGACGGCGATATCGAGGATTACGCTCGTTGGCTGGTCGAATACCGCCAGCGCAACGCCCCGGTCAGCAACACGCCGGTCAATCCGGACAAGACTGACAAGAAGGCCCAGCGTCAGGCCGCCGCTGCGTTGCGTCAGCAACTGGCGCCGCACAAGCGCGAGGCTGACAAGCTCGAAGCCGAGCTCGGCAAGCTGCACGAGAAGCTGGCGAAGGTCGATGCCAGCCTTGGCGACAGCGACATCTACGAGCCGGCGCGCAAGAGCGAATTGCGTGACCTGCTGGCCGAGCAGGCCAAGCTGAAAGTCCGCGAAGGCGAACTTGAAGAAGCGTGGATGCAAGCCCTGGAAACGCTGGAAAGCATGCAGGCGGAGCTGGAGGCGTTGTCCTGATGGAAGCCTTCAAACTTCCATTGCCGGCCATGTGGGTCGAGCCGATCTGGCTCGGCGTGCAGATTCTGCTGATCCTGCTGGCCGGCTACTTCGCCCAGCGTGTCGTCGCCCGATTCCTGACCCGCCTGGGCGAGAAGTATCCGTTCCCGCCGCAGCTGCTGATGCCGCTGCGCGGCGGTCTGCGCTGGCTGATCATGGGCAGTGCGCTGATCTTCGTGCTGGAACGCCTTGGAGTCTCGGCCACGGTGCTCTGGACTGCGTTGTCGGGCTTCGTCGCGGTGGCGGCGGTGGCCTTTTTCGCGATGTGGAGCGTGCTGTCGAACCTGCTCTGCGCAATTCTGATCTTCACCGTCGGTCCGTTTCGTCTCGGCGACGTGGTCGAACTGGTGGACACCACCGACAAGCCCGGCGTCAAAGGTCGGGTGGTAGCGATCAATCTGCTCTACACCACCTTGATCGAAGCCGAAGAACTCGGCACCGGCAGCGCCATGGTGCAAGTGCCCAACAGCCTGTTCTTCCAGCGTTCGGTGCGACGCTGGCGCGGCACGGATGTGTTCCCTTCCAGCGGTTTCGAAAAGTGATCGCGCGCCGGCCGCGTTGGTCGGCGGCCGCAACATCCTGCAAAAAATCGGTAGTCATCCAGCCAAATCCGCATTAGCTTTGAGGATTGTCACGAGTCCGAAGTCGAGGTGTGCGATGGAGCTTCAAACATGGCTGGCGTTTTTTGCCGCCTGCTGGGTGATCAGCCTTTCTCCGGGTGCCGGCGCCATTGCGTCGATGTCCAGCGGCCTGCAGTACGGTTTCTGGCGCGGCTACTGGAATGCCCTGGGCCTGCAGATCGGCCTGGCTGTGCAGATCGCCATCGTCGGCGCCGGTGTCGGCGCGATTCTCACCGCTTCGGCCACCGCGTTCCACGCGATCAAATGGTTCGGTGTCGCCTACCTGGTTTATCTGGCGATCAAGCAGTGGCGCGCACTGCCGATGGACATGAGTGACGACGCGGCGGTCCGGCCGATCGGCAAACCGCTGGCCCTGGTGTTCCGTGGCTTTCTGGTGAACATCAGCAACCCCAAGGCCCTGGTGTTCATGCTGGCGGTGCTGCCGCAGTTCATCAATCCGCATGCGCCGCTGTTGATCCAGTACGTGGTGATCGGCGTGACCATGATTGCGGTCGACCTGATCGTCATGGCCGGCTACACCGGTCTGGCTTCGAAGGTGCTGCGCCTGTTGCGCACACCGACTCAGCAGAGACGCATGAACCGCACGTTTGCCGGGCTGTTCATTGGCGCCGCGGCGTTCATGGCGACGTTGCGCAAAGCTGCTGCGTAAAGCGTACAGGCACAAAAAAGGCGACCTTTGCAGGTCGCCTTTTTCGTTTCCGACTGTTAATCAGCGCAGAATCACTGGCGCCGTATCACGCGGCAGATTGTTACGTTGCTGCGGCTCACGCGGCTGCTCGTAACCGCCACCGCCGAGCTGCATGCTCAGTTGCCCGGCCACGTCTTCGCCCAGCGCCTTCGACACGTCACGCACCACCCGCGGGCGGTTGAGCGAGATCTTGATGTCGCGGTGGTTCACCAGTTTGGTGTCCTGCGCTTCACCCATCGCCGTGAACGCCGAGGTGATTTCGTAGGTCTTGGTGTTGATCAGGCTGAAGTCAGCCACCAGCGTCAGGCCCAGCACGGCGGAGTAGCTGTCGGTGTTCGCCAGCTCGTTCACGTCCTGGGTGAAGTCGATGTCCGATACAGTGCCGAACAGCACGTAATCGGCACCCTTGAAGTTGCCGGCCTTGATCCGCTTGATCACGTCGTAGACGTCACCTTTGGAGGACGCGGTGTACGGCGTGCCCTGCACCAGCTGGAACATGCCGGTACGCAGGATTTCACCCTTGATGTCACCGGTGAATTTACGCAGTTCGGTCTGTTCGATGTAGCTGGTGGTGGCTTCGAGCTCGTTGTAGCTCGAAGACCCACTGGCGCTGTAATAACCTTCGCGGTAATTGTTCTGTGCCGAAACGATGTGGATGTATTGCTCCACACGTTCCTGGTACGCCAGATCCGTCACCGCGACTTTCGGGGCCGCCTGCACGCTGAACGCGCAAGCCAGGGCCATCATGCCAATCCATGCGCGCATCGATTAACGCTCCGTGGTTTTGCGGATCTCTTTTTCGTCCATCCACTCCGCCAGACCGCTTTCAACGTCGATCAGTTGCAGGCTGAATTTGTAGAAGACGTCCTTGTAGTCGCTGCTGCGCTTGACGATCGAGCTGATCGAACCTTCAAGACGGTATTTGGCGGCGATCATGTTGCCAGTCTTGGCCACGGTGCTCTTCTTGTACAGGCCGCTCTGATTTTGCAGCTTGAGCTGGTCGACCTGGCTCTGCATCGCATTGTTGTCGCTGGCGAAGCGGGCGGTGCCGGACTTCATCAGCTGGGTCTTGATGCTGGTGGTGATTTCGCGGGTGTCGATGTATTCGCTGGTCTTGTTCTTCACGTCGTAGACCTGCACCACAGGGCGACCCTGCAGGATGCCGGACTGGGCCAGCGAACGGGTCATCGATTCGGCGATCATCTGCAGGTCGGTGGAGCCGAACTCGTTGGTCACGGTTTCAACGGCCTTGGTGTCGCCGTAGCTGATGTTCTTGCTGCCCAGGGTCGGCGAAGTGTTGGCGCAACCGGAGGCCAGCAGGGCGAGGACGGCGATGAAGGAAAAGCGTGCAAACATGGGAATGGTCTCTGAATCGGAAATAGGGTGTCGGGCTTAAGGCGTCTTGAGTTCCAGACGGAAGTCCACGGCTTTCGGCGTCGGGGCAATGCCCTGGATGAAGCTGGTCTGGGCGCCGTACATCATCTGGCTCTTCCAGACTTCTTCTTCGGCGATCGGGAACCCTTCCGGCCCGAGCCAGGCGAAGCGGTAGTAGAACGTCTTGTTGCTGTTGAGGGTGTTGCTCAACTGCACGTTGACGGTCATGAAACCGTTTTCGCGGGCCACGCGCATCGCGCCGACCACGATGTGTTTCTGCGGGCCCATGGCCACGACCTTGCTCGCGGCGCTGCCCGGCTCCGGCGGTGGCGGGGTGGCGCAGCCGCTCGCCAGAAGGGCGAAGGCGGCGACGGCGATGAGTTTGAGGCGCATGCAAAGACTCCGTTCTTAAGGTTGTTTGAGGCTGGCCACGGCGGTGGCGCCAGCGCTCGGGGTGACGTGGGCGGCGAGGCCGGCGGCGAACACCTGATTGCCGACGGCGCGCAGGGTGATCACCTGGTAACGCTGATCGACGGTCACCTTGACCTGAGAGCCCCCGACGGCGCTCGGCAGAGTAACCTGGTGCTCACCCTTTTTCAGGCGCAGACGGACCACTTGTGTGGTGTCCGGCAGGGTGCGCCACGTACGGGTATCGGCACCTTCGAGCACAGCTGAAGAAATACCGACCGCCAGACCGGCCAGCGGGTTGGTTTCGTTGATCTTCTTCTGCGCCACACCTTTGGTGATCGCGCGCACGGTGGTGCGCAGGATGATCCCCGGCATGTCATCGCGCAGCGCGCGGCGGGACATGGCGGTGGTGCTGTTCAGTGCGGTCAGGTCGACCTGCTGGCCATCGACGCCGATCTGCGCGAAGGTCGCGGTGGAGGTGTCAGGTTTGATGATCGGGAACGACAGCGGGGTGATCACTACGTTGTTGGAGATTGGCAGCGGCAACGGCACGCGGATCGAATCGCGGGCCGGCGCCAGACCGCTTTGCACCACGATCAGGATGTCGCTGTCGTCGCTCTTGACCGGCTTGTCGAGGTTGACCAGCGCCTGCTCCAGCAGCGGGGTGTTCGGGCGCAGCTCGGCAGCCTTGCGATAGCCCGGCGCAGCCAGGTCTTTCTCGCCCAGGGCTTCATAGACGAAACCGGCCAGGTAGTGGCTGAACGCACTCTGGTAGCTGTTTTTCAGGCCGACCACTTCCGGCGCGTCGAGGCTGGCGACCGGATAGCCCTGCAAGTCCTTGTATTCGGTCTTGATGCCTTCTTTTTCGGCTTCCTCTTCGCTCTTGAGGTATTCCTTGTCGCGCAGGTCGGCGATCACCGCTTCACGTTCGTGCGTCTTCTTGATTGCGGTACGGGCGCCGTCGAAATCATTGACTGCCAGCAGGTTCAGGGCCATCTGCGTGGTCAGCATGACTTTTTCGTAGTCATAGCCTTCGTAACGGCGCACCTTGTCGTTGACCAGGAAACTGCCGAACTGGGCCAGGTACTTGTCGGTGTCGAGCTTGACCGAGTCTTCCCACTTGCCCACCACCTGGTCGGCGCTGGTCCAGGCGTTCTGGCTGCCGGACAGATCGCCCTTGGCGCGCAGCAGTTCACCCTTTTCGAAGTAATAGAGCAGGTCCTTGTCCGGGCCGGTGTTGTTCTTTTCCAGCAGGGTCAGGGCGGCGTCGACGTTGCCGGTAGCCAGTTGCTGGTTGGTCTGGGCCAGTTCGGAATCGTAGTTGCGAAACGCCGAACAGCCGGACAGCAGGGTGACGGCGCTGAGCGCGATCAGAGTGGGAGCGCGGAATGCCATGGGGTACTTCTTCCATGAGTAGCGACAGCCTCGGGTGCGGGTCGGGCTGCTGGGACCGATCGACAGTGGCATTGGCCTCCTGCCAATTCCTCATAAAAAGAGGAGCTTTAATGCCGCATCGCGATAGCGCGGGCGCGGCATTATAAGCGGGCGATGCTGGCTATGTAATAGCTTTTTAATTGCACCGGTTAGTTAGGTGCCATTACTTATCCGGCAATCTGGCATTGCCGATTACGTTGGCGACATCTCTCAGAACTCGCAGGTTGACCAACTGGTGATCGCGGTCGATGCGCAGGATGACCGATGACGCTCCGGGCGCATTGGGCGCATTGAATCGATGATCGCCTTTCTTCAGTCGAATGCGTGCCACCAGTGTCTTGTCGGGGAGCGTGCGCCACGTTCGGGTATCGGCCTCCTCAAAGGGATCGTGCTCGGTGACGACCAGCGAGGCCTTGGCCGGATTGCGCTCGTTTTCCTGCGCCTGGGAAATGGCGGCCATGTTGGCGCGAAACATCGCCCGGGAAATGATCGCCGGCATGTCGTCGCGCAACGTACGGAATGCCATGTCGGTAACGCTGTTGATCATGGTCAGCCGCCGCTTGCGGCCATCCACCAGGATGTGGTCGAACGCCGGTGTGACGGTGTCCGGCACCAGAATGGGAAACGAGATCGGCGCGGTAATGACCAGATTTTCATTGAGCCGCACCGGTATCGGCACTGTTACCGAGCTGCGGGCCGGCGCCAGACCGCTCTGGACGACGATCAGAACATCGCTTTCATCATCCTTGGCCGGCGGTTTGTCGAGATTGCGCAACGCCTGTTCGAGGAAGGGCGTGTTTGGGCGCAACTCGATCGCCTGGCGATAACCCGGTGCGGCCAGATCCCGTTCACCCAGCGCTTCATAGGTGAACCCGGCCAGGTAATGGCTGAAAGCACTCTGGTAACCGTTTTTCAGTTCAATCACCGCCGGCGCATCCAGGGTGGTGACGGGATAGCCCTGCAGATCCTTGTATTGCACGACGATGCCTTGAGCTTTGGCCTGTTCCTCGAGCTCTTCATACTGGCGCTCCCGCTGACGGGCGATCAGTGCTTCACGTTCGTGGGTCTTCTTGATGTCTGCCCGGGCGCCGTCGAAATCACTTTCACCCAATTGGTTGAGGGCCATCTGTGTGGTCAGCATGACTTTTTCGTAGTCATAGCCTTCGTAGCGACTGAGCTTGTCGTTGACCAGCATGGTGCCCATTTCATAGGCAAACCGGTTGAGCAGCTTCATGGGTGCGGAAGGCACGGCTTCTTCGCGCTGGAACACCATCCGGTCGGCGCTGCGCCAGGCTTTCTGGCTCTGCGGGCGTGCGTTGGCGAAGCTGAGAATTGAACCCTTCTCGAAGTAGTAGAGCAGGTCCTTGTCTTCCCACGGGTTGTGCCACTCCAGCACATCCAGGGCGCCCTGATAGTCGCCGAGCATCAGCCGGTCGTTGGTTTGCTGCATTTCCAGGTCGTAATTGCGGTAAGCGGCGCATCCGCTAAGTAGCAGGAGCGTGCCGATTAACATCGGGAACAGCAGGCATTGGCGCATGGAGTGCAGCTCTTCCTTGAACAGTAAGGCGGGAGGTGTCGGATTATATGGGCGGGCGATGGCCAAGTGCCGGCGATTGGAGAGAAAGCTTGAGTCAGGCTCCCTCGACGTGAACAATATGTAACTTCGCATTTCCACTTGAGACTCATTCATGACTGCCGCGTCCCGATTTCTGGCCTGGCTGGTGTTCCCGTTGTGCGCGCTGAGCAGCTTCAATCTGCTGGCCGACACCGTGGAAGGCGCACCGCAAGCGCTGCACCTGCTCGATTACATCAGCGCCGATTACCCGCCGACGGTGCAGGCTGGCAAGGTCATCGACGACGGTGAATACCGCGAGCAGCTGGAATTCACCCAAGTGCTGCAAGGGCTGATCGCCGGCCTGCCGGCCAAACCTGAGAAGGCGGCGCTGGAACAGGGTGTCACTGCCTTGCACGCCGCCATCACGGCGAAACAGGACGGCGCGGACGTGGCCCGTCAGGCCCGGCAACTGGGGGCGAAACTGGCGGTGGCTTATGAAGTCAGCCAGGCCCCGATCATCACGCCTGATCCGACCCGTGGCGCGCCGCTCTACGCGCAAAACTGCTCGGTGTGCCACGGCGACACGGGTGCCGGTGACGGCCCGGCGGGTCTTGGCATGACCCCGGCGCCGGCCAATCTGCGCGACGCTGCGCGGATGGATCGCCTGAGTCTGTATGCGATCTACAGCACCCTCGGTCAGGGCGTCGAAGGCACTGACATGCCAGCCTTCGCCGATCAACTGGATGATCGTCAGCGCTGGGACCTGGCGACCTATATCGCACAGTTCAGCGCCGATCCGGCCACGGCCAAATCCGACAAGACCTACAACATCGCCGACCTTGCCCGTCAGACTCCGGCCGAAGTGCAGGCTGCCGAGGGCGCTGACGCCGCTGCGATCTTCCGCGTGCAACGGGCGCAGCCGCCACAAGTCAAGCGCGGCCCTGCGCAGTTGCTCGACTACACCGCCGCGACGCTGGACAAGAGCCTGGCGGCGTACCGTGCCGGTGAGCACGATCAAGCCTATGACCTGTCGGTGGCGGCGTATCTGGAAGGTTTCGAACTGGTCGAAAGCTCGCTGGACAACGTCGATGCCAACGTGCGTAAAGACACCGAAAAATCCCTGATGGCCTATCGGCAATCGCTGCAGGACGGTTTGCCGGTGGCGCAGGCCGAGCAGCGTCTGGACGCGGCCAAGGCCAAACTCAAGGAATCTGCCGGTCTGCTGGGCAGCGACGGTCTGAGCTGGTCGCTGAGCTACATTTCCGGCCTGCTGATTCTGCTGCGCGAAGGTCTGGAAGCGATTCTGGTGCTGGCGGCGATCCTCGCGTTCCTGCGCAACACCGGCCAGCAATCGGCGGTGCGCAGCGTCAACATCGGCTGGGGTCTGGCGCTGCTGGCGGGCCTTGGCACCTGGGCGCTGGCGGCGTATGTCATCGATGTCAGCGGCTCCCAGCGTGAACTGCTCGAAGGCGCCACGGCGCTGTTCGCCAGTGTCATGGTGTTGTGGCTTGGCGTGTGGATGCACGACCGTCGCCACGCGGCGGCCTGGCAGGATTACATCAAACAGAGCCTGGTCGGTGGCGGCGGGCGTTTCGGCTTCGCGATCCTGGCGTTCTTCTCGGTGTACCGCGAGCTGTTCGAAGTGATCCTGTTCTACGAAACCCTGTGGTTGCAGGCCGGTCCCGCCGGGCATAACGCGGTACTCGCCGGCGGCGCGACGGCGCTGGTGCTGCTGTTCGGTCTGGCATGGGTGATCCTGCGCGGTTCGGCAAAACTGCCACTGACGCTGTTCTTCAGCATCAACGCGGCGCTGCTCTGCGCGTTGTCGGTGGTATTCGCCGGCCACGGCGTGAAGGCGTTGCAGGAAGCCGGGATCTTCGGCACCCGGCCGGTGGCGTTCTTCGATTTCGACTGGCTGGGGATTCACGCCGATGCCTATTCGCTGACGGCGCAGGCCGTGGCGATTGCGGCGATCATCGTGCTCTACGGTCGCAGCCGGGTGGCGGAAAAGCGCCGGGTGGCGGCCTGAGATGATGCGCGTATGGATCGATGCCGACGCCTGCCCGAAGATGGCTAAAGAGCTGGTGGTGAAGTTTGCCCTCAAGCGCCGCTTCGAGGTGGTGCTGGTGGCGGGGCAGCCGCAGAGCAAACCGGCGCTGGCGATCGTCAAGCTGATCGTGGTGCCGAGTGGCCCGGATGCGGCGGATGATTATCTGGTGGAACACGCGGTGCCGGGCGAACTGGTGATCTGCAGCGACATCCCGCTGGCCGACCGGCTGGTGAAGAAGGGTGTGGCGGCGCTGGACCCGCGAGGCAAGGAGTTCGACGCGCAGAACATGGCTGAGCGGCTGGCGACGCGCAACCTGTTCACCGACTTGCGTGAACAGGGCCAGGTCAGCGGCGGCCCGGCGCCGTTCGGTGACCGCGAGAAGCAGGCGTTTGCCAACGCGCTGGATCGGATCCTCACCAGGCTCACCCGCAAAACCTGAACATTGATCGTTCCCACGCTCTGCGTGGTAATGCCTCTCGGGACGCTCCGCGTCCCAGCCTCACCGCCGTTGCAAGGCAGACGCGGAGCGTCCAAGGCTGCATTCCCACGCGGAGCGTGGGAACGATCGCTATCGCCGGTCAGGCGTCGTTTTCGTGGGTCAGCTCAAGCACCCGATCCACCAGCTTGTTAATCCCCGAAGCCGCCTCGCTGATCGTCTGCGCCAGCATGTACGCCGGGGTCGTCACCAGTTTGCGCGCCTTGTCTTCGATGATGTCGGTCACCGCACAGTCTTCGTGGGTGGCGCCCATCTTGTTCATGGCGGCGGCCGTGTCGGCATCGTTGCCGATGGTGCAGGTCACGCCCGGGCCATAGATTTTTGCGGCCAGCGCGGGCGAGATGCAGATCAGGCCGACAGGCTTGCCCGCTTCGGCAAAGGCTTCGGCCAGCGCCAGCACTTCCGGCTGTACGGTGCAGCCGGCGCCTTCGCTGGCGAAGTTCGACAGGTTCTTCGCTGCACCGAAACCGCCGGGCACGATCAGCGCATCGAAGTCCTCGACATCGGCCTCGCGCAGGTCCTTGACGTTGCCCCGGGCGATGCGTGCCGATTCCACCAGCACGTTGCGCGACTCGGGCATTTCTTCACCGGTCAGGTGGTTGATCACATGCAATTGCGCGATGTTCGGGGCGAAGCACTGCACCTGAGCGCCGCGCTGGTCGAGGCGCAGCAGGGTGATGACGCTCTCTTGGATCTCGGCGCCGTCGTACACGCCGCAACCGGACAAGATCACTGCAACTTTTTTGCTCATGGGTTTCTCTCCAGATTCATGGCGTTAAATGTCCACTAATTTGTCGCTCGTTGCCATAGGGTGCAGCCGCGGCTACACCTAGGATCTGTGCTACAGATTTCGACCAGGGCACGTCATGAACTTCATTCTGTATGCGGTGCCGTTTTTCTTCGTATTGATGGCGGCCGAACTCATCGCCGACCGCTGGCGCGGGGTGAGCAACTATCGCCTGGCCGATGCGGTGAACAGCATCAGCACCGGCGTGTTGTCGACCACCACCGGCCTGCTGACCAAGGGTGTTGGCCTGGTGACCTATGCGTTTGCCCTTGAGCATCTGGCGCTGGTCAGGTTGCCTGCGGACAGCGTCTGGGTGTGGGTGTTGGCCTTTGTTCTCTATGACTTCTGCTATTACTGGCTGCATCGCATGGGCCATGAACGCAACATCCTCTGGGCCGCGCATTCGGTGCATCACCAGAGCGAGGACTACAACCTTTCCACCGCCTTGCGCCAGACCAGCACCGGGTTTCTGCTGAGCTGGATTTTCTACCTGCCGATGGCGGTACTCGGTGTGCCGCTGCTGGTGTTCGTCAGTGTTGCGGCGCTGAATCTGCTGTATCAGTTCTGGGTCCACACCCGGCATATTCCCAAGCTCGGCTGGTTCGAGTGGTGCTTCGTCACGCCGTCCAATCATCGGGCCCACCATGCACAGAACGCTCTCTACATGGATCGCAACTACGGCGGGGTGTTCATTATTTGGGACCGTCTGTTCGGCTCGTTCCAGGAAGAGGACGACAATGAACCGGTGATTTTTGGCGTGACCACGCCGTTGGCGAGCTGGAATCCGTTGTGGGCCAACCTGCAGTTCTACGCGCAGCTGTGGGAGGACGCGCGTCGGGCCGAGCGCACGTGGGACAAAATTAGGATCTGGTTCATGCGCACCGGATGGCGTCCAGCGGACGTCGCGGCGAAGTACCCGATGAGCAAGCCGGACCTGCGTCAGTTCCGCAAATTCGAGGTGGCGCTGGACAGCCGTCGGCAGTGGTACGTGGGGTTGCAGTTCGGCGTGTACGTGGCGCTGGGCAGTTACCTGATGAATCTGGAACACAGTCTGTCCACCGCTGCATTGCTGCTTGGCTGGAGCGCGGTGGCGTTCGGTCTGTTCGTGTTGGGCGTGGCCCTGGAGAATCGCCCGTGGGCGGGAAGGCTGGAAGCGCTGCGGCTGGCATCGAACCTGCCGCTGGTGTGGCTGGCGCCGCTGGTCGGGCTGTGGCCGGCCAGCCCGGGGATATGGGTCGGCCTGCTCAGTTACAGCCTGCTCAGCGGCATCGGGCTGTATTGCTGCCGCCAGCGACTTACTCGGCTGGCGTCTTAGGGTCGGAAGCCTTGGCCATGTCGGCTTTGTGCTGTTCGGCCTTGGCCAGTTGCTCGGCCTGTTCTTCCTCGTAGACCTTTTTTGCCAGCCGGGCATTCTTGAACCGGCGGCGCAGCCACAGGCCCAGGCCGAGCACCAGCAGTGCGCCCAGTACCCACAACTCATACTTCTTGATGCTGCCGAGCATGCCTTCGAGCACAGCGCCGAAGTGGTAGGCGGCAGCGGCCAGGGCGGTGGCCCAGATCGCGGCGCCGATACCGTTGAGCAGCAGATAACGTCCCGGCGGATAGCCCGACAGGCCGATCGCCACTGGCATCACCGTGCGCAGGCCGTATACGAAGCGAAAGCTCAGGACCCAGATGTCCGGGTGCTTGCGGATGTGTTCCAGCGCGCGGTCGCCCATCATCTGCCAGCGCGGTTTGCGCGCCAGCAATTTGCGTCCGTGTTTGCGGCCCAGGAAGTACCACAGCTGATCCCCGGCATAGCTGCCGAAGAACGCCACGACCACCACCAGTTTGATGTCCATGTATTCACGGAACGCGAGGAAGCCCGCGAGCACCAGGATGGTTTCGCCTTCGAAAAACGTCCCGAGAAACAGGGCAAAGTAGCCGAAGTCATGCAGAAATTGTTGGAGCATTGTCTGGGTGCTGGCGAAATGAACGCGCAGCCTAACCCTTCGGACACATTCAGGAAAGTGTCGAAATGTGTCTCGACGTGAACATTTCCTACACGGACAATGGAAAGCGACTACCTGTCGCAGGGGTGCACATAACTGTCATACGACCGTCATAATGGCCATCTATAACTGTCACGCTCGCCGGTTTGCGCGGGCTCAGGAGTCTGCCGTGAGCTTTACCCCAGCCAACCGTTTGTTCCCTGCCACCCGCCTGCGTCGCAATCGCCGTGACGATTTTTCCCGGCGGCTGGTGCGTGAGAACGTGTTGACGGTCGATGACCTGATCCTGCCGGTGTTCGTGCTCGACGGTGAAAACCGCCGCGAAGCCGTGGCCTCGATGCCAGGTGTCGAGCGCCTGACCATCGACCTGCTGCTTGAAGAAGCGGCGAAATGGGTCGAACTGGGGATTCCGGCGCTGGCGCTGTTCCCGGTCACCCCGCCGGAGCTCAAATCCCTCGACGCCGCCGAAGCCTGGAATCCGCAAGGTATCGCCCAGCGCGCTACCCGCGCCCTGCGTGACCGATTCCCCGAGTTGGGCGTGATTACCGACGTTGCCCTCGACCCGTTCACCACTCACGGTCAGGACGGCATTCTCGATGAAGAAGGCTATGTGCAGAACGACATCACTGTCGATGCGCTGGTCAAGCAAGCCTTGTCTCATGCCGCTGCTGGCGCCCAGGTGGTTGCCCCGTCGGACATGATGGACGGCCGCATCCAGGCAATCCGCGAAGCGCTGGAGCTGGCCGGTCACGTCAATGTGCGGATCATGGCCTACTCGGCCAAGTACGCCAGCGCCTATTACGGCCCGTTCCGCGATGCGGTAGGTTCGGCCGCAAACCTGGGCAAGGCGAACAAGGCCTCCTATCAGATGGACCCGGCCAACAGCGACGAAGCGCTGCACGAAGTGGGCGCGGACTTGTCTGAAGGCGCGGACATGGTCATGGTCAAGCCCGGCATGCCGTACCTGGACATTTTGTTCCGGGTAAAAGATGCCTTCAAAGTGCCGACCTTCGTCTATCAGGTCAGCGGTGAATACGCCATGCACATGGCGGCGATCCAGAATGGCTGGTTGAGCGAAGGCGTGATCCTCGAATCCCTGACCGCCTTTAAACGTGCCGGCGCTGATGGCATCCTCACTTACTTTGCTGTCCGTGCCGCTCAATTGTTACGAGAGCAGAAATAGCCCTCCCAGGAACATTCGATGAATACCGAAGGACTCACTGAAGTTGCCGTAAAAGAAGCTCAACCCGTGGTCGAGCAGATTACCGAAACCCCGCCGGAACTGGAGCCTGCGCCACCCGCGCCGGCAACCGAGCCTGCCGCGGCGGCACCGGCGATCGCGATTCCCGGCCTGGATGACAGCAGCCTGTACATCCACCGTGAATTGTCGCAACTGCAGTTCAACATCCGCGTGCTGGAACAGGCGCTGGACGAGTCCTACCCGTTGCTGGAGCGGCTGAAGTTCCTGCTGATCTTCTCCAGCAACCTCGACGAATTCTTCGAGATCCGCGTCGCCGGCCTCAAGAAACAGATTACCTTCGCCCGTGAACAGGCCGGCGCTGACGGCCTGCAACCGCATCAGGCCCTGGCCCGCATCAGCGAGCTGGTGCACGGTCACGTGGACCGCCAGTACGCGATTCTCAACGACATTCTGTTGCCGGAGCTGGAAAAGCATCAGGTGCGCTTCATTCGTCGGCGCAACTGGACGACCAAGCTCAAGACCTGGGTCCGCCGCTATTTCCGCGACGAGATCGCGCCGATCATCACCCCGATCGGTCTCGACCCGACGCACCCGTTCCCGTTGCTGGTGAACAAGAGCCTGAACTTCATCGTCGAGCTCGAAGGTATCGACGCCTTCGGGCGCGATTCCGGTCTGGCGATCATCCCGGCGCCGCGCCTGCTGCCGCGGATCATCAAGGTGCCGGAAGAAGTCGGCGGCCCTGGTGACAACTATGTGTTCCTGTCGTCGATGATCCACGCTCACGCCGATGACCTGTTCCAGGGCATGAAGGTAAAAGGCTGCTACCAGTTCCGTCTGACCCGGAACGCCGACCTTGCGCTCGATTCCGAAGACGTCGAAGACCTGGCCCGCGCCCTGCGTGGCGAGTTGTTCTCCCGTCGTTACGGTGACGCCGTGCGCCTGGAGGTCGCCGACACTTGCCCGAAACACCTGTCGGACTACCTGCTCAAGCAGTTCAACCTGAGCGAGACCGAGCTGTACCAGGTCAACGGTCCGGTGAACCTGACGCGTCTGTTCAGCATCACCGGTCTGGACAGCCATCCGGAACTGCAATACACGCCGTTCACGCCGCAGATCCCGAAACTGCTGCAAAACAGCGAGAACATTTTCAGCGTGATCAGCAAGCAGGACATCCTGCTGCTGCACCCGTTCGAGTCGTTCACCCCGGTGGTCGACCTGCTGCGCCAGGCTGCCAAGGATCCGCATGTTCTGGCGGTGCGCCAGACCCTGTACCGTTCCGGCGCCAACTCGGAAATCGTCGATGCGCTGGTGGACGCCGCGCGTAACGGCAAGGAAGTGACGGCGGTCATCGAGCTGCGGGCGCGTTTCGACGAAGAATCCAACCTGCAACTGGCCAGCCGTCTGCAAGCGGCCGGTGCGGTGGTGATCTACGGCGTGGTCGGCTTCAAGACCCACGCCAAGATGATGCTGATCCTGCGTCGCGAGGCCGGCGAGATCGTGCGTTACGCGCACCTCGGCACCGGTAACTATCACGCCGGCAACGCCCGTCTGTACACCGACTACAGCCTGCTGACCTCGGACGATGCCTTGTGCGAAGACGTCGGCAAGCTGTTCAGCCAGTTGATCGGCATGGGCAAGACGCTGCGCATGAAGAAGCTGCTGCATGCGCCGTTCACCCTGAAGAAGGGCATGCTCGACATGATTACCCGCGAGACGCAATTTGCGCTCGACGGCAAACCGGCGCACATCATCGCCAAGTTCAACTCGCTGACCGATCCGAAGATCATCCGCGCGCTGTACAAGGCCAGCCAGTCCGGCGTGCGCATCGATCTGGTGGTGCGCGGCATGTGCTGCCTGCGTCCGGGCATCGCCGGGGTTTCGCACAACATTCACGTGCGCTCGATCATCGGCCGCTTCCTCGAGCACACCCGGGTGTTCTACTTCCTCAACGGTGGCGAGGAGCAGATGTTCCTCTCCAGCGCCGACTGGATGGAGCGCAACCTCGACAAGCGCGTCGAGACTTGCTTCCCGGTTGAGGGCAAGAAGCTGCTGACCCGGGTCAAGAAAGAGCTGGAGCTGTACCTGACCGACAACACCCACAGCTGGAGCCTGCAATCGGACGGCCGCTACATCCGCAACACGCCGACCGGCAACCAGAACCCGCGCAGTGCGCAGGCGACGTTGCTGGAGCGGTTGGGCAGCCCGATTCTGCCGGTGAGCAGCTGACCGCAGGTTTCAAAGAAATAAAAAAGGCGATCCATCCGGATCGCCTTTTTTGCGCCTGACTTGTCACTCAGTGAACGGTCAGAACAATCCCCACCCGCGTCAGCCATTCGGCTTCAAGCCCGAAATCGGCCTGGGTCAGCTGGTTTTCATCCAGCCAGTTTTCCGGGAATTCCACGTCGAGGTGGTTGCCGTTGGCATGCAGCGCAACCTGCGGCATCGCCTGGGTGCCACGAATGTGGTGGAACAGGATGGCGAAACGCAGTAGCACGCACAGACGGATCAGCTTGTCGCCGTCGTCGCCGAACTCGGCGAACTTGTCCTTGGGGATGTTGCGGCGGTGGCCGCGCACCAGCAGAGCGAGCATTTGCTGGTCTTCGCGGGAGAAGCCGGCGAGGTCCGAGTGCTCGATCAGGTAGGCACCGTGCTTGTGGTAGTGATAGTGAGCGATGTCGAGCCCGACTTCGTGCACTTTCGCCGCCCAGCCCAGCAGTTCGCGCCAGATGCCGTCGTCCAGCTCCCAATCCACGGCCACTTGATCGAAGGCGTGCAGGGCTTTGCGCTCGACCCGCGCGGCCTGTTCCAGGTCGACGTGGTAGCGCTCCATCAGCGAGGTCAGGGTGCGTTCGCGCACGTCTTCGTGGTGATGGCGGCCCAGCAGGTCGTACAGCACGCCTTCACGCAGTGCGCCTTCGCAGTGATCCATGCGTTGCAGTTCAAGAGCATCGAAGATCGCCTCGAGAATCGCCAGGCCCGCCGGGAAGATCGCGCGGCGGTCAGGCTTGATGCCTTCGAAATCGATCTTGTCGACATCGCCAAGCTTGAACAGGCGACGCTTGAGCCACGCCAGGCCTTCGGCGTTCACTTCGCCGGTGCCATGGCCGCCGGCTTTCAGCGCCAGGCCGATGGCGCGGATGGTGCCCGAGGAGCCGATGGCCTCATCCCAGGTCAGGCGGTGCAGGGCGTGTTCGATGCTCATGATTTCCAGGCGCGCCGCCGTGTACGCCTGGGCGTAGCGGGCCGGGGTGATCTTGCCGTCCTTGAAATAGCGCTGGGTGAAGCTCACGCAGCCCATTTGCAGGCTTTCGCGCAGTAGCGGTTCGAAACGCTGGCCAATGATGAATTCGGTGCTGCCGCCGCCGATGTCGGCGACCAGACGCTTGCCCGGTGTGTCGGCGAGGGTGTGGGACACGCCCAGGTAGATCAGGCGCGCCTCTTCACGACCGGAGATGACTTCCACCGGATGGCCGAGGATTTCTTCGGCGCGGCGGATGAATTCGCCACGGTTGCGCGCCTCACGCAGGGCGTTGGTGCCAACGATCCGCACGGCGCCCAGTGGCATGCCGTTGATCAGTTGGGCAAAGCGCTTGAGGCAGTCGAGCCCGCGCTGCATGGACTCTTCGTTGAGCTGACGCTCATCGTTGATGCCGGCGGCCAGTTGAACCTTTTCTCCGAGCCGCTCGAGAATGCGGATTTCACCGTTCTGGGCCTTGGCCACGACCATATGGAAGCTGTTGGAGCCCAGGTCGATCGCGGCGATCAGGGACAGATTCTTGGCTTGGGATTGGGGCATGGTCAGGGGGTCTCGGTCGATAACCCCGCCATCGTGCCACGATCAAACGCTGCCGCCAACGCGCAGGGTTCAAACCCTTGATTCAGCGCATAAAGTCAGTGACCGCTGCGCGGTCAATGACGCTGATCATTCCCACGCAAAGCGTGGGAATGATCGGGTAGCAGGCCGTTTCAGGCAGTTGCTTCCACAGTGCCAATGAAATTCGCCAGTTCCGGCGTCTGCGGATCGGCAAACAGCACTTTCGGATCGCCCACCTCGTGCACCTTGCCCTGATGCATGAACACCAGTTTGTCCCCGACCTCCCGGGCGAAGCGCATTTCGTGGGTGACCATGATCAGCGTCATGCCTTCCTTGGCGAGCTGGCGGACCACGCTGAGCACCTCGTTGACCAGCTCCGGGTCCAGCGCCGAGGTGATCTCGTCGCACAGCAGCACCTTCGGCGACATCGCCAGTGCCCGGGCAATCGCCACGCGCTGTTGCTGGCCGCCGGAGAGACGCTCCGGGAAGGCATCGAACTTCTCGCCCAGACCCACACGTTCCAGCATCCGTCGCGCGAGTTCTTGCGCCTTGGCCTTGGGCACTTTCTGCACCACTTGCGGCGCGAGCATCACGTTTTCGCCAACGGTCAGGTGCGGGAACAGGTTGAACTGCTGAAACACCATGCCGACTTTCTGCCGCAGACTGCGCAGGTCGGCGCGGGCAGCGTCGAGGTATTCGCCGTCGACTTCGATCACGCCGTCGTTGATCGATTCCAGGCCATTGAGGGTGCGCAGCAGGGTGGATTTGCCCGAGCCGCTGCGACCAATGATCGCCACCACCTGGCCTTCCTCGACGCTCAGGTCGATGCCTTTGAGCACATGGTGATCGCCGTAGTATTTATGCAGAGCGGAAATTCTAAGCAGAGGCATGCAGTCTCCTTTCCAGGTAGCGCGCACTGAGGGACAAGGGGTAGCAGAGCAGGAAGTAGCCCAGGGCGACGAGGCCGTAGACCATGAACGGTTCGAAGGTGGCGTTGGCGAGCATGCCGCCGGTCTTGGTCAGTTCGGTGAAGCCGATGATTGAGGTCACGGCGGTGCCCTTGACCACTTGCACCGAGAAGCCCACGGTCGGCGCCACGGCGATGCGCAGCGCCTGCGGCAGGATCACGTAGCGCAGTTGCTCCAGCGGATTGAGCGCCAGGCTCGACGACGCTTCCCACTGACCGTTGGGAATCGCCTCGACGCAGCCGCGCCAGATCTCCGCCAGATAGGCGCTGGTGAACAGCGTCAGGGCAATCGCCGCCGCCATCCACGGCGAAATCTCGACGCCGGCCAGTGCCACGCCGAAGAACACCAGAAACAGCTGCATCAACAGCGGCGTGCCCTGGAACAGTTCGATCCAGGTGCGGGCGATGCTGCTGGGCAGCGGGTTTTTCGAGATGCGCATGATCAGGATCAGCAACCCGACGACCCCGCCGCCGATGAACGCCACCAGCGACAACGCCAGCGTCCATTGCAGGCCGGTGAGCAGGTTGCGCAGGATGTCCCAGAACGTGAAGTCGCTCATTGGCTGCTCCTTGCGCTGCTTTTGGACAGGTAGCGCCGGCCGAGCCAGTTCAGTAACTGACGGATCAACAGCGCCATGCACAGATAAATGAGGGTGGTGAGGGCGTAGGTTTCAAAGGCGCGGAAGTTGCGCGACTGAATGAAGTTGGCGGCGAAGCTCAACTCCTCGGTGGCAATCTGCGAACACACCGCCGAACCGAGCATGACGATGATGATCTGGCTGCTCAGCGCCGGCCAGACCTTGCCCAGCGCCGGCAGCAGCACCACGTGACGGAACGCTTCGAAGCGGCTCATCGCCAATGCCGCCGCGGCTTCCAGCTGCCCGCGCGGAATTGCCTGGATGCCGGCGCGGATGATCTCGGTCGAATAGGCACCGAGGTTGATCACCATCGCCAGCACCGCCGCCTGCCACTCGGAAATCTGTACGCTGAGGGACGGCAGGCCGAAGAAAATGAAGAACAACTGCACCAGAAACGGCGTATTACGGATCAGCTCCACGTACACGCCGAAGATCGCCGAGAACGGACGGATCTTCCACGCCCGCACCAGCGCTCCGACGATGCCCACGCCAACCCCGAGCAGCGCGCCGATGGCCGTCAGCTCAAGGGTAAACAACGCCCCGCGCAGCAGCAGGTCGGTGTTTTCCACCACCGGCAAGAAATCGAACTGATAGGCCATTAAAGTCTCCCGCGGCGCCGGTCAGAGGTCGGCCGGCAGCGGCTCTTTGAGCCAGGTCTGCGCATTCTTTTCCAGCGCGCCGTCAGCCTTGGCAGTGGCCAGGATCTCGTTGACCTTGCCCAGCAGCGCCGGCTCGTTCTTGTTCACGCCGACGTAGACCGGCGAATCCTTGAGTTTCACTTTCAGCGCGGGGACGCGTTTCGGGTTCTTTTCGCTGATCGCGACCATCACCACGTTGCCGCTGGCGATCAGGTCGACTTGCCCTGCGAGGTAGGCGGCGATGGTCGAGTTGTTGTCTTCGAAGCGTTTGATGGTCACGCCTTCGGGAGCGACCTTGGTCAGCTCGATGTCTTCGATGGCGCCACGGGTGACGCTGATGGTCTTGCCCTTCAGGTCGTCGAGAGTGTTGACGGCTGCGTCCGGCGGACCGAACACGGCGAGGTAGAACGGCGCATAGGCGCGGGAAAAATCGATGACCTTCTCGCGCTCGGGGTTTTTGCCGAGGCTGGAAATCACCAGGTCAACCTTGCCGGTGGTCAGGAATGGAATGCGGTTGGTGCTGTTGACCGGGGTCAGTTCGAGTTTGACCTTGAGCTGCTCGGCCAGCAGTTTCGCAGTGTCGATATCGAGGCCGCGCGGCTTCATGTCCGGGCCGACCGAACCGAACGGCGGGAAGTCCTGAGGCACGGCGACTTTCAAGGTGCCGCGCTTGACCACGTCATCCAGACCGTCGGCATGGGCGGGGGCCTGGCTCAGCATCAGACCGGCAAACAGGGCGGCGAGGAGGGCGCTGTAACGCTTCGTCATGGACAATCTCCGGATCGGCGGGAAGTGAAATGTGCGATCGGACAGAGCATGGGCCGTGCCAAGACAGAGGTTCGGCCCCGCAAAGCCACGGGTTTAGCGGGTTTGTTCGGTCTTACTGGTCTGAACAGTCGGATCGGGTTTCGCACTGCGATAGCGCATCGACGCGCCCTGTCGAACCCCGCTGGGGCACGACTTGCCTGATGCCTCGAATAGCTTTACAACTGGCCGCACCTTGGCCTGGTTCGTCTGGAAAACCATGAACTCGATCTCCCGCGCCGTACCCGAAGTGGCGCTGCAAGCGATCCGCAAACTAATCACCGAGCAGGGCTTCGGCCCCGGCGATGCGCTGCCCTCGCAACGGGATCTGGCGGTTCAGTTGGGTGTCAGTCGCGCGTCGCTGCGTGAGGCGTTGTCGTCCTTGAGTGCGCTGGGCGTGGTCAGCATCCAGCCGGGCAAAGGCGTGTTCGTGCAGGCGCCGGTGGAATTGCCGCGCGGCGAGGGCGCGCCGGCGTGGCCGTTTGCAGCCCAGGCTTCGCCGCTGGAAATCTTTCAATTGCGCTATGCGCTGGAAGGGTTTGCGGCCGGTCTGGCGGCGGTGACGCTGAGCACGTTTGATCTGGACGAACTGGAAGACAACGTCGCGGCCATGCGCGAGCAGCTGCGCGCCGGCGACTTCGAGGCGGCGGCGAAACTGGATTTCGAATTTCACCGGCGGATCCTGCTGGCCAGCGGCAATCAGGCGATGCTGAGCATCCTTACCGCCAGTGCCGACATCTTTCTGGAGAGCCAGAAACTACCGTTCATCCGCGCCGAGCGGGCCATGGAAACCTGGCAGGAACACCGCAAGATCCTCCGCGCCCTGGCTCGCCGGGCCTCTGCCGCCGCGCAGAAAGCCATGCAGGAACACGTGCGCAACGCGGCCCTGCGCACCGGAATTTCCTTCATTGCCCCCGCCAGCGCGTGACTTGAGCTATACCCAAACTCATCGGGTGCCATAGCAAGACTCAATCATCTGCGGCTTCCTGAACAAGGGAAGGGCGGCTATGATGGGCCACGTTTTTTTGCTTACAACCTGGAGAATTCCATGAGCAGCAGCGATCTGATCAAACACGTTAGCGACGCTAGCTTCGAAGCCGACGTACTCAAGGCCGAAGGCGCTGTCCTGGTCGACTACTGGGCTGAATGGTGCGGCCCTTGCAAAATGATCGCTCCGGTTCTGGACGAGATTGCAGAGGAATACGAAGGCAAGCTGACCATTGCCAAACTGAACATCGACGAAAACCAGGGAACCCCTGCCAAGCACGGCGTGCGTGGTATTCCAACCCTGATGCTGTTCAAGAACGGCAACGTGGAAGCGACCAAGGTCGGCGCGCTGTCGAAGTCTCAGCTGAAAGCTTTCCTCGACGCCAACATCTAAGCGTTGCGGTAAAGACTGTCCTTGAAAAGCCCCGCAATTTGCGGGGCTTTTTGCGTATTCAGGGCTAGACGCTCCGAAACTCAGGTGATACATTCGGCCCCGCACTGGTTTCTCCACTGCCCCCTGCTAGCCGTCGCCGACGCACTCCTTTTCGAATAAGTACGCGATCCTGTCGCCTTCTCCGCGGCGCGGCCTCATTAAGCCAAAAGCTTAATTTCCCCCCTCCATAAATGATTACGTCATTCCTATATGAATCTGACTGAACTCAAGCAAAAGCCGATTACCGAACTGCTCGAATTGGCCGAACAGATGGGCATAGAAAATATGGCCCGTTCGCGCAAGCAGGACGTGATTTTCTCCCTGCTGAAAAAGCACGCTAAAAGCGGTGAGGAAATCTCCGGTGATGGCGTGCTGGAGATTCTCCAGGACGGCTTCGGCTTCCTGCGCTCCGCTGACGCTTCCTACCTCGCCGGCCCTGACGACATCTACGTCTCGCCGAGCCAGATCCGCCGTTTCAACTTGCGCACCGGTGACACCATCGTTGGCAAGATCCGCCCTCCGAAGGAAGGCGAGCGGTATTTCGCCCTGCTCAAGGTCGACACGATCAACTTCGATCGTCCTGAGAACGCGAAGAACAAGATTCTCTTCGAGAACCTGACTCCGCTGTTCCCGAACGTGCGCATGAAGATGGAAGCCGGCAACGGTTCCACCGAAGACCTGACCGGTCGCGTGATCGACCTGTGCGCCCCGATCGGCAAAGGCCAGCGCGGTCTGATCGTTGCACCGCCGAAGGCCGGTAAAACGATCATGCTGCAGAACATCGCGGCGAACATCGCCCGTAACAATCCTGAAGTTCACTTGATCGTGCTGTTGATCGACGAACGTCCGGAAGAAGTGACCGAAATGCAGCGCACCGTGCGCGGCGAAGTGGTTGCCTCGACCTTCGACGAGCCGCCGACCCGTCACGTACAAGTGGCTGAAATGGTGATCGAGAAGGCCAAGCGCCTGGTCGAACACAAGAAGGACGTGGTGATCCTGCTCGACTCCATCACCCGTCTGGCCCGTGCCTACAACACCGTGATTCCGAGCTCCGGCAAGGTGCTGACCGGTGGTGTCGATGCCCACGCCCTGGAGAAACCGAAGCGTTTCTTCGGCGCCGCGCGCAACATCGAAGAAGGCGGCTCGCTGACCATCATCGCCACCGCGCTGGTTGAAACCGGCTCGAAGATGGATGAAGTGATCTACGAAGAGTTCAAGGGCACCGGCAACATGGAGCTGCCACTGGACCGTCGTATCGCCGAGAAACGTGTGTTCCCGGCCATCAACATCAACAAGTCCGGTACCCGTCGCGAAGAGCTGCTGACTGCCGACGATGAGCTGCAGCGTATGTGGATCCTGCGCAAACTGCTGCACCCGATGGACGAAGTGGCGGCCATCGAGTTCCTGGTCGACAAGCTGAAAACGACCAAGACCAACGACGAATTCTTCCTGTCGATGAAGCGCAAGTAATTCGCTGTTGTTTGAATAAAGCGCCCTATAAGGGCGCTTTTTTTTGCAACGGATTATTTGTATCTGGATTGAAATGTACGTGGCTGATAACTTTCGCGCTTTCCAAGGACTCTGTATCCAGAACGAGAAAGATCATGCACACGTTTGGCAATCGCCGTGATATCGACGGATTACGAGCTCTGGCGGTTATTCCGGTCGTACTGTTTCATTTCGGATTCAGTACATTCAGTGGCGGCTTTGTCGGGGTTGACGTTTTTTTCGTCATTTCCGGCTTCCTGATCACAACGATCCTGTTCCGCGAAATCAGCTCTCAGCGCTTCAGCTTCATTGATTTCTGGGCACGCCGTGCCCGCCGCATCATTCCTGCCCTGAGTGTGGTCATGCTGGTGACGCTGGCATTGGGCTGGTTGCTGCTGACGGCCAAGGACTTCGCCGAACTCGGGCGAACAGTGCGCTATCAGTCGCTTTTCATCTCCAACATTCTGTTCATGCGAGAGGACGGCTACTTTCAGCCAGCCTCGGATCTGAAGCCGCTGCTGCACACCTGGTCGCTGGCGGTAGAAGAACAGTACTACATCTTCTTTCCGCTGTTGATGGCGGTGCTGATCCGCTATTTCCGCCATTGGCGCTGGATGCTGTTCGCCGTGTTGCTGGTATCGTTCGGCTTGAACATCGCCAACATCGAACACAAGCCGGAATTCACCTTCTTCTCGCTGCCTACCCGGGCGTGGGAGTTGCTCTGCGGCGCGATGCTCGCGGTCATGCCGGCGCCGAAACAGGCGGTGCGTCCCTGGTTGTATCAGGCTGTGGGGCTGGCCGGTCTGGTGGCAGTACTGGTTGCGGTGTTCACTTTTGACAAGTCCACCGTGTTTCCGGGTTGGGCAGCCTTGTTGCCGGTACTGGGGACGACGGCGTTGATCTGGTCGGGCGCGCAAGGTGCGAGCCTCACCGGGCGGCTCTTGAGTCTGCGGCCGTTGGTCTGGGTCGGCTTGCTTTCGTATTCGCTCTATCTTTGGCATTGGCCTGTGTTTGTCTATGCCAACGCGATTTCCATCGATGGCATTCAGCCTGTTGAAGCAATCGGCTGGATAGCCTTGGCGCTGGGTCTGGCCTGGCTGAGTCTGCGCTATATCGAGCTGCCGTTTCGCGAAAAACGCTTGCTCGCCTCGCGTAATGCAGTGCTGGCAGGCAGTCTGGCGGCCATCGTTGCACTTGTGGCGACGGGGTCGGCGATCCGTTCCGCCGGTGGCGTCCCTCAACGTCTGACCGGTAAAGCGCTGGAGTATGCACAGTCCCGTGAGTGGCATGCGGGGCAGATGAAATGCATGTTGGTGACTCAGGATAAAGAGCTGGACAAGGCTTGTCTGGTGGGTGGCAGTGGGGATGTTCCGGCCACTCAATTGTTCTGGGGCGATAGCCACGCCGCCGCCTTGCTGCCGGCTATCGAGAATAATGCCCGTCGCGAGGGGCGTCCGGTTTGGCTGTACAGCATGAGCGCGTGCCCGCCGATTCTCAGCGACGACCCGCGTCAGCGCTGCAAGGATTTCAACGAACGGACCATGGAACGCGTGCGCAGTCTCGGCATCAAGGATGTGGTGCTGGCGTCCAACTGGAGCCTTTACGTGTATGGCCGCGAAGACGGCGACAAGAAGGTGCTGCTCAATTCGCAAGACGATACCGTCCAGGCCGAGCAACGCATGGCCGCAGCGCTGAAAGCGCGAGTTGCCGCATTGAGAGCGACGGGGGCGCAAGTCTGGCTGTTCAAGGAGGTGCCGCTGCAACGCAAAGGCATCGTCAACCGCTTGACCAGCCTGGCGCGGATCGGAAGGTCAGCCGAAGGGCTGGGTCGTCCGCTTGAGGAACATCTGGCGCGCCAGCATTTCCTCAGCAGCCTGTTCGACTCAATGAGCGCCGCTGATCCGGGTGTGCACGTGATCGATCCAACGCCGCTGATGTGCGCCAACGGCGTCTGCAGCATCGAGGTCAACGGTCATTCGCAGTACAAGGATGAGGATCATCTTTCGGACGCGGGGAGCTCCCGGCTGAGCCCGCTGTTTGCGCCTCTGCTGCTGGGTACGAGCCACAATTGAGCGAGGCCTGATGCTGACGGGCTGCTGTTTGCCCGTCAGAGCAGGTAGGATGTACGCCTATTTTGAGGGTGCCATCGTCAATGAAATTCAAGGATCTTCGGGATTTCGTGCAGCAGCTTGAGCAGCGCGGAGAGTTGAAACGCATCCAGATTCCCGTCTCGCCGGTGCTGGAGATGACCGAGGTGTGCGACCGCACGCTGCGGGCCAAGGGCCCGGCGCTGCTGTTCGAGAAACCGACCGGCCATGACATTCCGGTGCTCGGCAACCTGTTCGGCACTCCCGAGCGGGTCGCGATGGGCATGGGCGCCGAGTCGGTCAGCGAGCTGCGCGAAATCGGCAAGCTACTGGCGTTCCTCAAGGAGCCGGAGCCGCCGAAGGGCTTGAAGGATGCCTGGTCGAAGCTGCCGATCTTCCGCAAGATCATTGCGATGGCGCCGAAAGTCGTCAAAGACGCGCCGTGCCAGGAAGTGGTCATCGAAGGCGACGACGTCGATCTGGCGATGTTACCGGTGCAGACCTGCTGGCCGGGCGACGTGGCACCGCTGATTACCTGGGGCCTGACCGTCACCAAGGGCCCGAACAAGGATCGGCAGAACCTCGGCATCTACCGTCAGCAAGTGATTGGCCGCAACAAGGTCATCATGCGCTGGCTCAGCCACCGAGGTGGCGCGCTGGATTTCCGCGAGTGGTGCGAGAAGCATCCGGGTCAGCCGTTCCCGGTGTCCGTGGCCCTCGGTGCGGATCCTGCGACCATTCTCGGCGCGGTCACCCCGGTGCCGGACAGCCTCTCCGAATACGCCTTCGCCGGTCTGCTGCGCGACAGCCGCACAGAACTGGTGAAGTGCCGTGGCAACGACCTGCAAGTGCCGGCCACCGCTGAAATCATCCTCGAAGGCGTGATCCATCCGGGCGAAATGGCCGATGAAGGCCCGTACGGCGACCACACCGGTTACTACAACGAAGTCGACAGCTTCCCGGTGTTCACCGTCGAGCGCATCACCCACCGGATCAAACCGATCTACCACAGCACCTACACCGGCCGTCCGCCGGATGAGCCGGCGATTCTCGGCGTGGCGTTGAACGAAGTGTTCGTGCCGATCCTGCAGAAGCAGTTCCCGGAGATCACCGACTTCTACCTGCCGCCGGAAGGCTGCTCGTACCGCATGGCCGTGGTGACGATGAAGAAGGCGTATCCGGGCCATGCCAAGCGCGTGATGCTGGGTGTCTGGTCGTTTTTGCGACAGTTCATGTACACCAAGTTCGTTATCGTCACCGACGACGACATCAACGCGCGTGACTGGAACGACGTGATTTGGGCCATCACCACGCGCATGGACCCCAAGCGCGACACGGTGATGATCGACAACACGCCGATCGACTACCTCGACTTTGCCTCGCCAGTGTCGGGGCTCGGCTCGAAGATGGGCCTGGATGCCACCCACAAGTGGCCGGGCGAAACCACTCGCGAGTGGGGCCGCGTCATCGTCAAGGATGATGCCGTCACCCAACGGATCGATGCCATCTGGAATCAGTTAGGAATAGATTGATGCGTGTAACCCTGCAGCCCTCCGGAGCGGTGCTCGAGATACGGCCCGGAGAGCGGATTCTCGATGGTGCGCGGCGCCTGGGCTATGAATGCCCGCAGAGCTGCCGCAACGGCAATTGCCATGTGTGTGCGGCACTGCTGGTGGAAGGCCGGGTCGAACAGGCCGGCAAGGTGCACGACCACGGCGAGTTCTACACTTGCATAGCGGAGCCGCTGGAAGACTGCATCGTGCTGTGGGATGGCGTGCTCGCGCTGGGAGAACTGCCCGTGCGCAGTGTGTCGTGTCAGGTCATCGAATGCCGGGACGTCGGTGGCGATACCTTTCGTGTGCGCCTGCGGGCACCGGCCGGCAAGCCGCCGCGCTATCACGCCGGTCAGTACCTGATGATCGAGCGCGAGAACGGCGAGAAGTCGGCGTTCTCCATGGCCTCGGCGCCCCACGGCGGGCGCGATCTGGAAATCCATGTGCTGGCGCGCGAATCCAGTGCGCTGAACCTGATCGATCAGCTCAAGCGCAACCCGATGGTGCGGGTCGAACTGCCGTTCGGCGACACCCATCTGGCGGAATTGCCGGACGGGCCGCTGGTGCTGATCGCCGCTGGCACCGGCATGGGTCAGATCCACAGCCTGATCGAACATTGCCGGGCCAACGGCTTCAAACAGCCGGTGCACTTGTACTGGGGCGTGCGTCGCCCGGAAGACTTCTACGAAATCGAACATTGGGACGAATGGCTGAAGTTGCCCAACCTGTTCCTGCACAAGGTCGTCAGTGATCAATGCGGTTGGGAAGGGCGCTGCGGCATGTTGCATGAGGCGGTGTGTGAGGATTTTCCCGATCTGAAACCGCTGCACGTCTACGCCAGCGGCTCGCCGGCCATGGTCTACGGCACGCTGGATGCGCTGGTGGAAGCGGGGATGGATGCCCATCAGATGCGTGCGGATGTGTTCGCTTACGCGCCCCGTTCCTGAATTCTTTATAACTCTCTATATAGCCGATCGGTATTTATGTAATTGCATAAATGCCGGTAGGTTATATATCAATCAGGCAATAAATTAAGAACTGTGCCATGGCACTCCAATTGCTTTAAAACATATGTGCCTTATTGTTACAGCGGTGCGTTCTATTAAGTAATTCTTCACCCGCGGGGAGCTGAACGCTATTCGCCATGAGCGCCATTGAAAACGCTTTTCTGAACCTGGCTTACCCTCCGCGGCTCGATCTCGGGCCGCAGCTGACGCACGAACAACTTCTCGCTTCCATGCAATCGACCATGGCGCGCCACAAGGGCGGGCCGGTGTGGCTGTTCGCCTACGGATCGCTGATCTGGCGGCCGGAATGCACCGCCGTCGAGCGTGTGCGCGGTCGAGTGCATGGCTACCATCGTGGCTTGTACCTGTGGTCCCACGAGCATCGCGGCACGCCGGAAATGCCGGGTCTGGTCTTTGGTCTGGACCGGGGCGGTTCATGCAGCGGCTTTGCCTACCGGTTGCCGGAAGACAACCTGGACAGCGCGCTGTACGCGTTGTGGAAGCGCGAGATGCCGTTCCCGTCCTATCGCCCACACTGGCTCAACTGCCGACTCGAAGATGGCAGCCAGGTTCAGGCCTTGGGATTCGTATTGGAGCGACACCTGCCCAGCTACGCCGGCAACTTGCCGGATCATGTGCTGAGCCAGGTGTTCGAAAGCGCTTGCGGGCGTTACGGCACGACTCGCGATTATGTCGAGCAGACCGCTCACGCCCTGCGCAGCCACGCCATGCCAGACCGGAATCTGGAGGCGCGGCTCAAGCGCTGCAGGTCAAAGGCCGATCAGGCGACTGCTTCGCGGGTCTGACTGGCGACTTGCTTGTGCCACAGGGTCGGGGCCAGGAAGGCCATCGACAGCAGGCAAGCGCCCACCAGCAACACGAAACCGCCATCCCAGCCGAAATGGTCCACGGTGTAGCCCATCGCTGCACTGGCCGCGACCGAACCACCCAGATACCCGAACAGACCGGTGAAGCCCGCAGCAGTACCGGCGGCTTTCTTTGGTGCCAGCTCCAGCGCTTGCAGGCCGATCAGCATCACCGGGCCGTAGATCAGGAAGCCGATGGAGAACAGCGCGATCATGTCGATGGTCGGGTTGCCGGCCGGGTTCAGCCAGTAAACCAGGGTCGCCACGGTCACCAGCGCCATGAACACCATGCCGGTCAGGCCACGGTTGCCACGGAAGATCTTGTCTGACATCCAGCCGCACAGCAGCGTGCCTGGAATCCCCGCCCATTCGTAGAAGAAATAGGCCCACGAGGTTTTATCTACAGTGAAACCCTTGGCTTCCTTCAGGTAGGTCGGCGCCCAGTCCAGTACACCGTAGCGCAGCAGGTAAACGAAGACGTTGGCCATGGCGATGTACCAGAGCATTTTGTTGCGCAGCACGTATTTGACGAAGATTTCCTTGGCGCTGAATTCGTCTTCGTGGCTGGCGTCGTAGCCTTCCGGATAGTCGTTCTTGTACTTCTCGATCGGCGGCAGGCCAACCGATTGCGGGGTGTCGCGCATGGTCACGAACGCGAACACCGCTACCGCCAGAGCAACAGCGGCCGGAACGTAGAACGCTGCGTGCCAGTCGTTGAACAGGCCCATGCCGACCAGGAACAGCGGGCCGATCAGGCCGCCCCCGACGTTATGCGCCACGTTCCACACCGACACCACGCCGCCTCGTTCCTTCTGCGACCACCAGTGCACCATCGTGCGTCCGCTCGGCGGCCAGCCCATGCCCTGGGCCCAACCGTTGATGAACAGCAGGATGAACATCATGGTCACGCTGGACGTTGCCCAAGGCGCGAAACCGAAAATGAACATGACCCCGGCCGATACCAGCAGGCCGAAGGGCAGGAAGTAACGCGGGTTGGAGCGGTCGGAGACCAGGCCCATGAGGAACTTGGACAAGCCATACGCAATGGCGATCGCCGACATCGCCAGGCCCAGATCGCCACGGCTGTAGCCTTCGTCGATCAGGTACGGCATGGCCAGCGAGAAGTTCTTGCGCAGCAGGTAGTAACCCGCGTAGCCAAAGAAGATGCCGGCGAAGATCTGCCAACGCAGGCGTCGGTAGGTGCTGTCGATTTTTTCTTCAGGCAATGGAGCCTGATGTGCGGCAGGACGAAAGAAAGCAAACATTCAAGAGCTCCAGATTTCTTGTTTTGACTGCGGATGCGAATGTTACAGTTTCGTTACCGAAAATAGCACCGCTTCCCATCGACAAAACAGTGGAAATGTTGGAAGTCGCACGTTCCTTTATGAACATGTCGCTCAGATATAAGTGAGGGGCGCTGTGGGAAAGGTTACTTCGGCGGCTTCCTGCAGGGTTTCAGCGAGACGTAGGGCAAGTTTTGAGGAAATCTCCTGCTTGCAACGCAGAAGCCGCGACGTTCTATTTTGGAGGGGCGCGCCTTAACCTTTTCGCAGATGCCTGATCGGGCATTCGGGTCGCGAGGGGAGGAATCATGCGCTGGTGGATGTTGTTGGTTTTGCTGTTGGTGGCGGGCAGTACCTGGGCGGCCGAGGTATTTTTGATTCCGGAACATCATCCGAAACCAATCTACCCTCCGGGGCTGCAACGGGCCGGGTTTACCGGAGGCGTCAAAGTAAGCTTTACCGTCAGTGCAGACGGAGCGGTGAGTAAGGTCGGCATTTTGAAAAGCGATCATGCCGAACTGTCCGATGCGGTCAAAAAAGCGCTGGCGCAATGGCGCTTTAAACCGTGGACTGTTGAAGGAGAACGCCCGCCAGAGCAGGAAATAATCGCCCCGATGACGTTCGGATTCGACTCTCCCGACGGTGTCAATCTGTGGCTGAAGGATCTCAAATGCCGCGAGTTCAACAGTTTGCTGGCGCACTATCCAAGACATGCCTGGGTGGATGCTGCACCGTTTCATTATGTGCGCGGTTATCTGGCAAATACGTTTTTCCAGGGACAGATCCCGATGGAGCAACGCCTGGCCATGGTTGCCAAAATGAACAAGCGTGTTCCCAGCATTGTGACGCGCTGCCAAAAGAGTCCAGGCCTTAAATACGTCACCCTTCTGCCGGAAGACATTCGCAAGGTTTTATGAGAACAGTGCATGCCTGTCTGGTCAGGTACATGACCAGACAGCTTTTTCCGTTTAGCGCACGCTGACGACAACCTTGCCCACAGCCTTGCGCTGCCCGAGATCATTGATCGCCTGCGCGGCATTGCCCAGCGGGTAGACCTGCGACACCAGCGGCTTGAGCTTGCCCTCGGCAAACCAGCCGAACAGTTGCTGGAAGTTTGCGGCGTTGTCCTGCGGCTGGCGCTGGGCGAAGGAACCCCAGAACACGCCGAGTACCGCCGCGCCCTTGAGCAGGGCGAGGTTGACCGGCAGTTCGGGAATGCGTCCGCTGGCGAAGCCGACGACCAGCAGGCGGCCGTTCCAGGCGATGGCGCGGATAGCCTGGTCGAACAGGTCGCCGCCGACCGGGTCGTAGATCACGTCGGCGCCCTGGCCGTCGGTCAGGCGTTTGATCTCGTCCTTGAGGCTGGTTTCGCTGTAGTTGATCAGTTCGTCAGCACCGGCAGCCTTGGCGACGGCGAGTTTTTCCGCGCTGCTGGCGGCGGCAATCACCCGGGCGCCCATGGCTTTGCCGATTTCCACGGCGGCGAGACCAACGCCGCCGGAGGCACCGAGTACCAGCAGGGTTTCACCCGGTTGCAGGTTGCCGCGCTGTTTGAGGGCGTGCATCGACGTGCCGTAGGTCATGCTGAACGCGGCGGCAGTGTTGAAATCCATCGACGGCGGGATCGGCAGCACGTTGTAGCCCGGCACTGCGACCTGCTCGGCAAAGCTGCCCCAGCCCGTCAGGGCCATGACCCGGTCGCCGACCTTCAGGTGACTGACCTTTTCACCCACTTGGCTGACCACGCCGGAGGCTTCCCCACCCGGGGAGAACGGGAAGGGCGGCTTGAACTGGTACTTGCCCTCGATGATCAGCGTGTCCGGGAAGTTGACCCCGGCGGCGTGCACGTCCAGCAGGATTTCGTTCTTCTTGGCGACAGGACTGGCGACGTCTTCCAGCACCAGCGATTCGGCAGGGCCGAAGGCTTTGCACAGCACGGCTTTCATCAGGGCTATTCCTTTGGGAGTGATGGCCGATAAGTGTAGGTGTGGCAGTCAACGGGTCAACGAGCATGCCCGGCCCTGATAGTCCGCCATAAGCTTGTGCTTGCGCGGCGGGTCGTTATGCTAGGCCGCAAACCGGATAAGGAGCGAATTGTGAAAGCGTGGATCATGTTGTTGCTGGCCCTGTCTCTGCCTGTGGCAGCGCTGGCCGAAGAAGCCAAAGAGGGCGAGGCGCCGAAGGTCAACTACATCACCCTGAGCCCGCCGTTCGTGGGCAACTACGGGCTGGATGGCACGCCGAAGCTGAAGGTCTACAAGGCCGACGTGGCACTGCGGGTGACCGGCGAAGAGGCGACCAAACTGGTCAAGGCCAACGAGCCGCTGATTCGCAATCAACTGGTGGCGCTGTTCACTCAGCAAACCACCGAAGCGATGGGCAGCATCGAAGGCAAGGAAAAACTGCGTCAGGAAGCCTTGAAGCAGACCCAGCAAGTGATGAATGACGAGACCGGCAAGCCGGTGGTCGAGGATCTGTTGTTCAACAACCTGATCATTCAGTAAATGTTGTCGCGGTTGTTCAGGACGCCAGGCTCTTGCGAAACCGTGCCAGGGCGATGAAAAAGAACAGCAAACCGATGACGACCAGCGCCAGCAAGTCAGGCCACACCACGCTCAGCCCGGCGTCGCGGAACAGGATCGCGGTGCCGAGGCTGACGAAGTGGGTGGACGGTGACCCTTGCATGACCCATTGCAACCACGGCGGCATGCTGTCCAGCGGTGTACTGCCCCCGGACAACAGCAACATCGGGATAATCACCGGGATGGCCAGCAGGCCGAACTGCGGTGTCGAACGCGCCAGCGTTGCCAGAAATATGCCCAGCGCGGTGCTGGCGAACAGATAAACGGCCGTAACCAGCAAGAACAGGCTCAATGAGCCGGATAAAGGTACGCCCAACGCACCTTTGACAATCACTTCCAGGGACAGCCAGGTGCATAGCACCACCACCAGCAGATTGCTCCAGACTTTCGCCAGCATGATTTCCAGTGCGGTCAGCGGCAGCACCAGCAAATGATCCAGTGTGCCGTGTTCGCGCTCGCGCAGGAGCGCGGTGCCGGTCAGAACAATCGCCAGAATAGTGATGTTGTTGACGATCTGAATCACGGCCAGAAACCAACCGCCCTCAAGATTGGTATTGAACAGGGCTCGAGTCGTCAGTTGCACCGCAGACCCGGTCTGCACATCACCCTGGCCTGAGTAAGCCAATAACTCACGTTGAAATATTCGGCTGATGTAGCCGGCGCCCATGAACGCCTGACTCATGGCAGTGGCGTCGACGTTGACCTGCAGGGCTGGCTGGCGACCCGCGAGCAGGTCTGTCTGAAAACTGGCGGGGATGTTGATGACGAACGTGTAGCGGCCGCTATCCATGACCTCATCCAGTTGCTCGTAGGGCAGCGGTACCGGCGTCTGGAATTCCGGAGGTTGCAGCGCCTCGGCCAATTGGCGCGAAAGGGCGCCGTGATCCTCGTCGACAATCGCCACGCTGGCGTTATGCACGCCGATCACCGAACCGGCGGCTGGCATATAGATGGCTACGGTGAAGGCATAGAACAGGAACAGCAGTAGTACGCTGTCATGGCGCAGGCTCGTCAGCTCCTTGAGGCCCAATCGCAGGATATGTGCGAGCTTGTGCATCACGCCTCCTGCTTTTTCAGCATGATCAGGCTCAAACCGGTGAACCCGATAAAAAAGCCGCCCAGCGCCAGGCATTGTGGCCAGAGCTGGCGCAGGTCCAGAGCTTTGGTGAACGTTCCTACGGCGATGTCGAGGAAGTGACCGGCCGGGAACAGCACGCCCATCACGGCGGCGGCCCCTTCCAGCGAAGAACGCGGCACGATCAGACCCGAGAACTGAATGGTCGGCAGGCTGGTGATGATCATGGTGCCGAGGATCGCCGCAATCTGTGTTCGGGTGAACGCTGAAATCAGCAGGCCCATGCTGGTGGTGGCCAGTACATACAAAAGCCCGCCGAACGCAAGGGTCGGCAGGCTGCCCTTGAAGGGCACGCCGAACAACCAGCGATTCATGGCCGTGAGCACGGCGAGGTTGACCAGGCTGACCAGCAGATAAGGCATTTGTTTGCCCAGGAGGAATTCGAGGCGGGTCAGGGGCGTGGCGTAGAAGTTGGTGATTGAGCCCAGCTCTTTCTCGCGCACGATGCCGAGCGCCGTCAGCATCGCCGGAATGAAGGCCAGAATCAGCGCCATCACGCCGGGACCGATGGCATTGACGCTGACCACATCCTGGTTATAGCGAAAGCGGGTCTGCAGCGTGGCCGGGGCTGACAGGGTCAAGGCCGGGCTGCTTTGTTCGGCAAGTTGCTCGAGATTGGCCAGATGAACGGCCTCGACGTAGTTGCGACTGGTCTCGGCGCGAAAGGGCATGCCGCCATCCAGCCACGCCGCGACCTCCGGCCGATGCCCGGCGTACAGGTCGCGGCCGAAGCCGGGCGGGATCTCCAGCGCCAGTTTGATTTCCGAACGTTGCAGCCGACGGTGCAGAGCCTGTGGATCTTCGATGGGCGGCTGTTCGGCGAAATAGCGGGAGCCGCGAAAGGCCTCCAGATAGGCGCGGCTTTGTGGCGTTTGATCCTGGTCATACACGGCAAAGGCCAGGTTCTCCACATCCAGGGAAATCCCGAAGCCAAAAATCACCATCATGAAAATCGCACCCAGCAGTGCAAACGCCATGCGCACTTTGTCGCGGACCAGCTCTTTGCCTTCGCGGCGAGCCACTGCCGTCAGACGACCGAAACTGAAAACCCGTTCCTTGACGGAACCGGCCGGCGCTTTCGGGGGCGGTGACGGCTCGGGGGGCGGGGCGGTTTCGGCGTCGCCCTGAGCCTGTTCAAGGCAGGTCACGAACGCTGCCTCCAGGGACTTGCCGCCAAACTGTTGTTGCAGTGCCGTCGGCGTGTCACAGGCCAGCACTTTGCCCGCGTGCATCAGCGAGATGCGGTCGCAACGCTGAGCTTCGTTCATGAAATGGGTGGAGAGGAAAATGGTCACGCCTTGATCACGGGACAGCTCGATCAACAGGCGCCAGAAATCGTCTCGCGCCGCGGGATCAACTCCGGAGGTCGGCTCATCCAGAATCAGCACTTCCGGGCCATGCAAGACCGCCACCGCCAGTGACAGGCGCTGGCGTATTCCCAGCGGCAAGGCCCCGGACGATTGATTGGCGACACCGTGCAGATCGAAGCGTTGAATCAGCGCGTCGATGCGCTGGGCGCTCTCGGTTTTCGGCAAGTCGAACAGGCGCGCGTGCAGTTCAAGGTTCTGCCGGACGCTGAGTTCGGCATACAGCGAAAAGCTCTGAGACATGAATCCGACCCGTTTGCGCGTGGCCAGATCCTTCGCATCCACCGGATTGCCCAGCAGCGTTGCGCTACCTTCGCTGGCAGGCATCAGTCCGGTCAGGACTTTCATTGTGGTGGTCTTGCCGCAGCCATTGGAGCCAAGGAAACCGAAAATCTCGCCTCGCCCGATGGCGAAGCTGACGTGATCCACGGCCGTAAAGTCGCCGAAACGCAACGTCAGGTCGTGAGCTTCGATGGCAATATCGGCGTTGCCGGTGCGAGGCGGGATCTGCAGTGGTTGAGTGGTGTGACGGCTGTCACCCTGGAAATGAGTGAAGGCGTCATCCAGCTTGCCGCTGGGCGTGACAGCGGCCAGTTCGCGGCTCAAACCGGTGGCGATCATCCGCCCGCCGTCGAGCATCAGGCAATGCTCGAACTGCTCTGCTTCCTCCATGTAGGCCGTGGCGACCAGCAGGGTCAGCTGCGGTCGTTGGCGTCGAACATCGTCGATCAACTCCCAGAACTTGCGACGTGAAAGCGGATCGACGCCGGTGGTCGGCTCGTCGAGGATCAGCAGATCCGGTTCGTGGATCAGGGCGCAACACAGTCCGAGTTTCTGTTTCATGCCGCCGGAAAGTTTGCCGGCTGGTCGATCGGCGAACCTCAGCAGATCGGTCGCGAGCAACAGGTTGTGCAGGCGCTGGGCGCTTTCGTCTGCAGAGAGGCCGAACAAGGTGGCGAAAAAATGCACGTTCTCGCGGATCGACAGTTCCGGGTACAGGTTGCCGCCCAATCCTTGCGGCATGAAAGCGATGCGCGCGTACAGCGTGTTGCGGTGGCTGCGATCCTGGATCGGACCGCCAAGCACTTCCAGTTGCCCTTGCTGGAGGGTTTTCACGCCCGCAATCAGCCCCAGCAGACTGGATTTGCCCGCGCCGTCAGGGCCGATCAAGCCGCAGCGGGTACCGGTCGGCAGGTCGAACGCAATGCCATTCAGGGCTTGCCGCTCGCCATAGCGGTGAGTGATGGCGTTCGCGTGAACCGCGACGCTGTTCATTGCAGATTGGCCGGCCAGTCGATCGGCGCGGTGCGCACATAGCCCGCGCCGGGCATGCCGGGCTTGGCCTGGGGGACGTCGCCAGGTCGGGTCAGGCGCAGCTTGACGCGAAAGACCAGTTTTTGTCGCTCGTCGCGGGTTTCGACCTCTTTGGGTGTGAATTGTGATTTGGCCGCCACGAAACTGACTTTCGCCGGCAAGGCCTGATCGGGCAGGGCGTCGAGCAGGATCCGCGCTTCATCGCCGACCGCCAGACGCCCGGCGACGGAGGCCGACAAGTAAAGATTCATGTATTGGTCGCCGGGATCGATCAGCAGCAGGACTCGGCCGCCGGCACCCAGCACTTCGCCGGGTTCGGCCATGCGCAACTGGATCAGCCCGTCGATCGGCGCGCGCAGACGGCTGTCATCGATCTCGCTGGCCAGTTGCGCAACCTGGGCCTGGGCTGCACCGATGGCCGCGCTGACTGCAGCGACCTGCGCCCGGGCCGCAGTCACAGCAGCGTTAGCGGTGCCGATCCGTGATTGCAATTGATCGATGACCTGCGCGCTGACAAAACCGTGCTTGAACAACGACTGCGAGCGGCCAAGTTCTTGCTGGGCCAGCAGTTGCTCGCTCAGGCGCAACTGCACGTTGGCCTGGGCGGCGGCGAGGTTCTCGCGGGCGCGGATAACCTCGGCTTCGGCCTGATTGCGCTGGGCCTCAAGGGTTCGGGTGTCCATTCGCGCAAGCAGTTGCCCTTTGCTGACCTTGTCGCCTTCGTCGACCAAGACCTCGGCGAGACGTCCCGGGGTCTTGCTGGCGATCTGCACTTGCGTTGCCTCGAGTCGCCCGTTTGCGCTGTGGAGCCCTTCGGGAAGGCGGTTGCTCATGGACTTCCAGTAGCCGAAGCCTCCGGCCGCCATCAACAACAGAATGAGGGCGCCGGCGTATATCAGAGAGGAGCGTCGATGCGTTGACATGAGGGCATCCTGCGGCTTGGGCGTTCAGTCTGTCGGGTTAAGCGATGGCATCGCTTGATGTCGGTCAAATGTCGGCGAAGCAGCAGCGCTGAGTCATGTCAGCCGCAAGGGCCGAGGTCTCTCAGCGCAAACCGAGTACTGCCGCCCACTGCTCGGCCGTCACTGGCATCACCGACAGTCGCGAGCCCTTTTGTACCAGCGGCATTTCGGCCAGTGCGGTCTGCTGTTTCAGATAATCCAGCTTCAAGACCCGGCTGAACGTCTCCACATGGGCGACGTCAATCGCGCTCCAGGCGTTTTTCTCTGGCGTGGCTTTCGGGTCGAAATAATGGCTTTGCGGATCCATTGCGGTGGGATCCGGGTACGCGGCCTGAATGATTTTGCCGATCCCGGCAATTCCCGGCTCCGGGCAGCTGGAGTGGTAGAAAAAGAATTCGTCCCCTACTGCCATGGCCCGCAGGAAATTGCGTGCCTGATAGTTGCGAACCCCGTCCCAGCGCGCTTTACCGAGCTTTTCCAAACCCTTGATCGAGAGCTCGTCGGGCTCGGATTTCATCAGCCAGTAGGCCATGGTGTGTGCTCCTCAAGCGGTCGTTGGGCAGGTTGTCGGGCAATTTTATGACAAACCGACGGTCGGTTGACGTCAGCATTTGCGCAGAGGTTCACGTTGTCGCAAAATGCCGGCCTTTAAAGCTTGACGCTGCTGCACGGCCTACGAATGGAAACCGCTGCTGTCATCGTGATGATGTGCCTTGAGGGGGGCAATCGATGAAACGCAAACCGGATTTGCTGTGGACTTTGGTTATTTTGTTCGGTCTGGGCGTCGTGACCACCGGTTATGCGCAAAGTCTGTGGGCCAACAAGGCCGATGCTCCGATTGAAGTGGCGCAACAAGTACAACAGTCGACAGCCTTCAAACGCTGAAACTGCCTTTTCGACGCCGCTGATCCGCGCGGCGTCTATCCCGCGAAATACCATGCCTTGTCTGTCACCGTTCCCTGCAACGGTACATCCCAGCTCGCTTGCGCGAGACGTCCGACTTTCTGACATTCATGGGCCAGACCCAGCAGTGTAGGCTTGCGCCAGTTCTGGCGTCGGGCCAGATACGCCAGGCTGCGGTCGTAGAATCCGCCGCCCATGCCCAGGCGCCCGCCGACATCGTCGAATCCCACCAGTGGCAACAACACCAGATCCAGTGCCCAGACCTTGCGCTGACGGGCCAGATTGGCGCGCGGCTCAAGGATGCGAAAACGGTTGGGCTTGAGTTTTTCGCCGGGACGGATCTGTTGAAAGACCATTTTGGTCCTCGGCCAGGCACTGAGCACCGGGAGGTAGGTTTTCTTGCCACGCCGCTGGGCCGCGCGCAGCAACAGGCGCGGGTCGATTTCACCGTCGGTGGGCAGGTACAGGGAAATGTGTTTGGCCCGGCGAAAGTGCGGGTCTTGTGCCAGTTGCTTGTACAGGCCTTCGGCGGCCTGGCGTTGCTGGCTCGGCGTCAGAGAACGGCGGGCCTTGCGCAGCAGGCGGCGCAGTTGGGGGCGGGGCAGCAACGCGGGTTCGGTCATGGTTCGGCTTCGGCAGGGTGGGACGAAAACGTACGCATAAAAAATCCGATGCCGGCATGCACCGGCATCGGATTCGAATCAGGCTCCCCGGATGAGCCGCTGTCGACTTAGCCCTTGAACCCGAGAGTTCAAGGTGGAGGATGCAGTAGGCTTTAAGGCTTTCCGTCTGGCGGACATGCACACCAGCCCAACGTGCAACCCCCAGGGTAGTGCAAATCGGCTCAGGGACATCGTCAACTGGCAAGCACCCCAGGGAGTGCGGCGAGTATAACTCAAGCGGCCTGGTGAATCAGCCCTTGCTGATGTCCGGATCGTCGGCCAGCACCAGATCGACACGATCGAGCAAGTCACGCACCTGTTCACGGGTCGAACCGCTGGCCTGGATGTCCGGACGCTCTTCTTTGTGCAAGAGATCGTGGGTGATGTTCAGCGCGGCCATCACGGCGATGCGGTCGGCGCCGATGACTTTGCCGCTGCTGCGGATCTCGCGCATCTTGCCGTCCAGGTAGCGGGCGGCGCTGATCAGATTGCTGCGCTCTTCCTGGGGACAGATGATCGAATACTCTTTGTCGAGGATCTGCACGGTAACGCTATTGCTTGAACTCATGAGTCTTGCTCCAGGGCCTTGAGGCGCGAAATCATCGATTCGACCTTACGCCGGGCGATTTCGTTTTTTTCAATGAGGTGCGCGCGTTCCTCGCGCCAGGTCTTTTCCTGAGCAAGTAAGAGTGCATTTTGACTTTTTAGTTGCTCGACTCGGGTAATCAGCAGTTCGAGTCTGGCCATCAGCGCTTGCAGGTCGGTGTCTTCCATTGTGTCCACTGATTCGGTCTGATGGGTTTGGCTGGCGGACAGCCTTTAATGGTCTTGGCGAGTCTGTCGATGTAGGATACAAGGCCTTCATTCTAGACATAGCGCCGTCTGGCGCCTAGCTGCCCATGCCCATTCAGAATTCCCCGTACCAAGGCTTTGCCACCCTGCTCAATTCCAGCGGTCACTCCGTTTCGCCTGCCGAACTGCACGGCCTGTTGCTGGGTCGCAGTTGCGCCGGCGCCGGCTTCAATGCCGAAGAATGGCTGATCGATGCTGCCGAGCTGCTCGAAAGCGAGCCGCAGGACAACGTCCGCAACGCGCTGATCGGTCTGCAGGAGATGGTCAAGAGCGAACTCACCGGCGACGATATCACCGTGGTTCTGCTGCTGCCGAACGATGACGCTCCGCTGACCGAGCGCGCCGCCGCGCTGGGCGAATGGTGCCAGGGCTTCCTCACCGGTTTCGGCCTGAACTGCCGCGACAGCAGCATGCTGAGTACCGAAGCCACCGAAGTGTTGCAGGATCTTGCAGCAATCTCCCAGGTGCAAGACGCACTGGAAGAGTCCGAAGACGGCGAAAGCGACTATATGGAAGTCATGGAGTACCTGCGTGTAGCGCCGCTGCTGCTGTTCTCCGAAACCAAAAAGGCCGACGTGCCGCCAGCGGCCAAGCCGTCGCTGCACTGATCGCGTGCCAGGGAAAGCCATCTGCCCATGATCCATATCCCGAAAGCGGAATACGCCCGGCGCCGCAAGGCGCTGATGGCGCAGATGGAACCCAACAGCATCGCGATCCTGCCTGCCGCCGCGGTCGCCATCCGCAACCGCGACGTCGAGCATGTCTATCGCCAGGACAGCGACTTCCAGTACCTCAGCGGTTTCCCCGAGCCACAGGCGGTCATCGTCCTGATGCCCGGTCGCGAACACGGCGAGTACGTGCTGTTTTGCCGTGAACGCAATGCCGAACGCGAACTCTGGGACGGTCTGCGCGCCGGCCAGGAAGGCGCGATTCGCGATTTTGGCGCCGACGACGCTTTCCCCATCACCGACATCGACGACATCCTGCCGGGCCTGATTGAAGGCCGCGACCGGGTGTATTCGGCCATGGGCAGCAACCCGGAGTTCGACCGCCACCTGATGGACTGGATCAACGTGATCCGTTCCAAGGCGCATCTCGGCGCCCAGCCGCCGAACGAATTCGTTGCCCTGGATCACCTGCTGCACGACATGCGTCTGTATAAATCGGCGGCAGAAGTGAAGGTGATGCGCGAAGCGGCGCGGATTTCCGCCCAGGCCCACATCCGGGCAATGCAGGCCAGCCGTGCCGGCCTGTACGAGTACAGCCTCGAAGCCGAGCTCGATTACGAGTTCCGCAAGGGCGGGGCGAAAATGCCGGCCTACGGTTCGATCGTCGCTGCCGGGCGCAACAGCTGCATCCTGCATTACCAGCAGAATGACGCGTTGCTCAAGGACGGCGATCTGGTACTGATCGACGCTGGCTGCGAAATCGACTGCTACGCCAGCGACATCACCCGCACCTGGCCGGTCAACGGCAAGTTTTCCGCCGAGCAGAAAGCGATCTACGAATTGGTATTGGCCTCGCAGGAAGCAGCGTTCGCTGAAATCGCTCCGAACAAACACTGGAACCAGGCGCACGAGGCCACGGTCCGGGTCATTACCGCCGGGCTGGTGAAGCTGGGGCTGTTGCAGGGCGAAGTCGACGAATTGATCGCCTCCGAGGCCTACAAGGCGTTTTACATGCACCGCGCCGGCCACTGGCTCGGGATGGATGTGCATGACGTCGGCGAGTACAAGGTCGGCGGTGAATGGCGGGTGCTGGAAGTCGGCATGGCGCTGACCGTGGAGCCGGGCATCTACATCGCCCCGGACAATCAGAACGTAGCGAAAAAATGGCGCGGCATTGGCGTGCGCATCGAGGATGACGTGGTAGTGACCAAGAGCGGTTGTGAAATCCTGACCGGCGGCGTGCCGAAAACCGTCGCCGAGATCGAAGCCCTGATGGCGCAAGCACGGACCTGCGCGGCATGAGTCGGGTCAATCTGGCAATCATCGGTGGCGGTCTGGTCGGCGCCAGTCTGGCGTTGGCCTTGCAGGTCGGGGCCAAGGCCCGTGGCTGGAAGATCGTGCTGATCGAACCGTTCGCCCCCGGGAACACCTGGCAGCCAAGCTACGACGCGCGTTCTTCGGCGCTGTCCTTCGGCTCGCGACAGATTTATCAGCGGCTGGGCGTGTGGCAGGAAATCTCCCGCCGCGCCGAGCCGATCAAACAGATTCACGTGTCCGACCGTGGGCGCTTTTCCACCGCCCGACTGTCGGCGATGGAAGAGGGCGTTCCGGCACTTGGTTATGTAGTGGAAAACGCCTGGCTCGGTCAGTGCCTGTGGCAGCACCTCGACAAAGACGTGATCAGCTGGCGCTGCCCGGCAGAAGTCTCCCGCATGGAACCGTTGCCGGACGGCTATCGCCTGACCCTCAACGATGAGACCACGGTCGAGTGCGATCTGGCGGTGCTCGCCGATGGCGGCCGTTCCGGTCTGCGTGAGCAACTGGGCATCAACGTACGCAAGCGCCCCTATAACCAGAGCGCACTGATCGCCAACATCACCCCGAGCGAAGCCCACAACGGCATGGCGTTCGAGCGCTTCACCGACGAAGGCCCGATGGCGCTGCTGCCGCTGCCGGAAAACCGTTGCGCGCTGGTCTGGACCCGTCTGGGCATGGACGCGCAACGTCTGGCGGACCTGAGCGAGCGGGATTTCCTCAGCGAACTGCAAGGCGTGTTCGGTTATCGCCTCGGCACCCTGAAACAGGTCGGCGCACGGCATCTGTACCCGCTGGCGCTGGTGGAAGCCGAAGAGCAGGTGCGTTCGCATCTGGCCGTTCTCGGCAACGCCGCCCACAGTCTGCACCCGATTGCCGGGCAGGGTTTCAACCTGTCCCTGCGCGATGCCGATGCGCTGGCCGCCGCGCTGCTGACCAGCGACAAACCGCTGGGGGATTTCGACACGTTGCAGGCTTATCGCGAGCGTCAGCGTCTCGATCAGGACCTCACCGTCGGTTTCTCCGATCAGGTCACGCGGCTGTTCGGCAGTACCCAGCCGCTGGTATCACTGGGACGCAACATCGGCCTGCTCGGCCTCGATCTGCTGCCGCCGGCCAAACGCTGGTTCGCCCGTCAGGCCATGGGGCTGGGGACGCGGCCGGATGCGTGAGTGGCTGATCAAACTATTTGGCAAGGCGCGGCTGATGCGCTGGATCATGACGTTCTACCCGCCGTACTTCGGCGCCGGTGTCCGGGTGAAGCACATCAGCGATGACTTTCGGGACATTCAGGTCTCGATGGGCCTGGGCTGGTACAACCGCAATTACGTCGGCACCCAGTTCGGCGGCAGTCTGTATTCGATGGTCGATCCGTTCTTCATGTTGATGCTCATGGAAAACCTCGGCTCGCGGTACATCGTCTGGGACAAGGCCGCCGACATTGATTTCATAGCGCCAGGCAAAGGTCCGGTGTTCGCCCGGTTCCACATCGACGACACGTTGCTCGACGAGATCCGTCGGCAGACCGCCAGTGGCGAAAAGTACCTGCCGCAGTTGCAGGTCGATATTCATGACGGCGCCGGCAACCTGGTGGCGCGGGTCGGTAAAACCCTTTACGTGCGGCTCAAGCCGCCAGCGAGACAGGCTTAAAGCATGGAAATGCGCGCGGATGTGCTGATTGTCGGAGCCGGAATGGTCGGCAGTGCCCTGGCGCTGGCGTTGCAAGGCAGCGGACTGGAAGTGCTGTTGCTCGACGGCAGCCCGTTGAGCGTCAAACCCTTCAATGGCGATGCGCCGTTCGAGCCACGGGTGAGCGCACTGTCGGCGGCCAGCCAGCGCATCCTCGATCGCCTCGGCGTGTGGGACGGCATCGTCAACCGACGCAGCAGCCCTTACACCGACATGCACGTCTGGGACGGCAGCGGCACCGGCCAGATTCACTTCTCGGCCAGCAGCGTACACGCCGATGTGCTCGGGCATATCGTCGAAAACCGCGTGGTTCAGGATGCCTTGCTCGACCGTCTGCACGATTGCGACATGGGCCTGCTGGCCAACGCGCGGCTGGAGCAGATGCGCCGCTCCGGTGACGACTGGCTGCTGACCCTGGCCGACGGCCGCACTTTGCGCGCACCGCTGGTGATTGCGGCGGACGGGGCCAATTCCGCCGTGCGCCGTCTGACCGGCGTCGCCACCCGTGAGTGGGATTACCTGCATCACGCCATCGTCACCAGCGTGCGCAGCAGCAAACCGCACCGGATGACCGCGTGGCAGCGTTTCACCGATCACGGGCCGCTGGCGTTTCTGCCGCTTGAGCGTAACGGTCAGCAGGACTGGTGCTCGATCGTCTGGTCGACCACGCCGAGCGAAGCCGAGCGGCTGATGGCGCTGGATGAAGCGGATTTCTGCCGTGAACTGGAGCGTGCCTTCGAAGGTTGCCTCGGCGATGTCATCAGCGCTGATCCGCGCCTGTGCGTGCCGCTGCGTCAGCGTCACGCCAAGCGCTATGTGGCCGAGGGCCTGGCCTTGATCGGCGATGCCGCGCATACCATTCACCCGTTGGCGGGGCAGGGTGTAAACCTCGGTTTCCTCGATGCCGCTGTACTCGCCGAAGTACTGCTGCAAGCCAATGAACGCGGCGAACGCCTGGCGGATGTGAAAGTGCTGAGCCGCTACGAACGCCGGCGCATGCCGCACAACCTGGCGCTGATGGCGGCGATGGAGGGCTTCGAGCGGTTGTTCCAGGCTGACCCGCTGCCGCTGCGCTGGCTGCGCAACACCGGCCTGAAAATCGTCGAGCAGATGCCAGAGGCCAAGGCGTTGTTCGTGCGTGAAGCATTGGGGCTGACTGGGGACCTTCCAGTCCTGGCTAAACCTTAGTGCTCTATTGAGGCTGACGGCGCAGGAAGTTTCGGGCTGTGCAACATCTGGTAACTCCTTGGGAAAGTGTTCGATTGAGCTCGCAAATGTGAGTCCTTATCATTTGGGCCACTTTTCCCGACCGAGAGACCGCTCCCATGTTGGCATCCAAGCGTGTTCTGACCGCACTGGCCCTGACCCTGATCGGCAGCACTGCCGCCCAGGCCGCCGACGAGGTGGTGGTCTACTCCTCGCGTATCGATGAACTGATCAAACCGGTGTTCGATGCCTACACCGCCAAGACCGGGGTTAAGATCAAGTTCATTACCGACAAGGAAGCGCCGCTCATGCAGCGGATCAAGGCCGAAGGCGAGAACGCCACCGCCGACCTGCTGCTGACCGTCGATGCCGGTAACCTCTGGCAGGCCGAGCAGATGGGCATTCTCCAGCCCTTCACCTCGAAAACCATCGACGCCAACATTCCGCTGCAATATCGCTCGTCCAGCCACGCCTGGACCGGCCTGAGCCTGCGCGCGCGGACCATCGCCTATTCCACCGAACGGGTGAAACCGGGTGAACTGACCACTTACGAAGCATTGGCCGACAAGAACTGGGAAGGCCGCCTGTGCCTGCGCACGGCGAAGAAGGTCTACAACCAGTCGCTGACCGCCACCATGATCGAAGTGCACGGCGCCGAGAAGACCGAGAAGATCCTCAAGGGCTGGGTCAACAACCTGTCCACCGACGTGTTCTCCGACGACGTCGCGGTGCTGGAGGCGATCAACGCCGGCCAGTGCGACGTCGGCATCGTCAACACCTACTACTACGGTCGCCTGCACAAGCAGAAGCCGGAACTGCCGGTGAAACTGTTCTGGCCGAACCAGGCGGATCGCGGTGTACACGTCAATCTGTCGGGTATCGGCCTGACCAGACACGCACCACACCCGGAAGCGGCCAAGGCGCTGGTCGAGTGGATGACCACGCCTGAAGCGCAGAAGATCTTTGCCGATGTGAACCAGGAGTTTCCGGCGAATCCGGCGGTGAAGCCTTCGGACGAAGTGGCGGCTTGGGGGGAGTTCGTGGCTGATACGCTGCCGGTTGAAGTGGCGGGCAAGCGTCAGGCTGAAGCGATCCGGATGATGGATCGGGCGGGTTGGAACTGAGTTTTCACTTTTTTTGATCATTCCCACGTCGAACCGACTGCGTGGGAATGCAGGCCCCCGACGCTCTGCGTCGCATCAACGATAGCGTGATGCGGAGCGTCACAGGATGTGTGCCCACGCAAAGCGTGGGCACACACATTTGAACGAGACTGTTTCATTGGCCCACCCCGCCCAACGCCGCTGGTACCCCATCGTCTTCGCCATCGCCGCGTTGGTGTTGCTCCCTCTCAGCGTGCTCCTGCTCTCATGGCAAACCATCGATCAGCAGATCTGGTCGCACCTGTGGGAAACCCAGATGCCGGGCCTGCTGGGCAATACGCTGGCACTGGTCTTCGGCGTCGGTGTCGGTGTGACGCTGATCGGCGTGAGCCTTGCCTGGCTCACCAGCCTCTGCGAATTCCCCGGACGACGCTGGCTCGACTGGGCGCTGATGCTGCCGTTCGCCATCCCGGCCTACGTGCTGGCGTTCGTCTTCGTTGGCCTGCTGGACTTCGCAGGTCCCGTGCAGACCCTGCTGCGCGAATGGTTCGGCAGCGGCCTGCGCCTGCCGCGAGTGCGCTCCACCGGTGGCGTGATTCTGGTGTTGGTGCTGGTGTTTTATCCCTACGTTTACCTGCTGGCGCGCACCGCGTTCCTGGCGCAGGGCAAGGGCTTGATGGAAGCCGCGCGAGTGCTCGGCCAGTCGCCGTGGCAGGCGTTCTGGCGCGTGGCGTTGCCGATGGCGCGGCCGGCCATCGGTGCCGGTGTGGCGCTGGCGTTGATGGAAACCCTGGCGGATTTCGGTGCGGTCTCGGTGTTCAACTTCGACACCTTCACCACCGCGATCTACAAGACCTGGTATGGCTTCTTCAGCCTTCCAAGCGCCGCGCAACTGGCCAGCCTGTTGTTGCTGGTGGTGATGCTGGTGCTGTACGGCGAACGTCGCGCACGCGGCGCCAATCGGGCAAGCAACGAGCGACCACGGGTCAAGGCGCTGTATCAGCTGCGCGGGCCAAAGGCCTGGGCGGCGAGCGGCTGGTGCGGTCTGGTGTTCGCCTGTGCGTTTGTCATTCCGGTGCTGCAACTGGTGGTGTGGTTCTGGCAGCGCGGGCGATTCGATCTGGATGAGCGCTACGCCGGGCTGATTCTCCACACGTTATATCTGGGCGGCATGGCGGCGCTGATCACGGTCGGCGTGGCGATGTTGCTGGCGTTCGCCCGGCGTCTGGCGCCAACCCGGACGATCGACTCTGCGGTCGGTCTGGCCAATCTCGGTTATGCCTTGCCGGGCTCGGTGCTGGCGGTGTCGATCATGCTTGCGTTCAGTTATCTGGATCGGGAGTTGGTGATTCCACTGTCCGGCTGGCTTGGCGGTGCGGGCAAACCGTTGCTGCTGGGCAGTCTGGCGGCGTTGCTGCTGGCGTATCTGGTGCGGTTCGTGGCGGTGGCCTATGGGCCGCTGGAAAGCAGTCTGGCGCGTATACGGCCTTCTTTGCCTGAAGCGGCACGCAGCCTGGGTGTCAGTGGGCCGCGACTGTTTTTCAAAGTGTATCTGCCGCTGTTGCTGCCCGGCACGCTCAGCGCCGCGTTGCTGGTGTTCGTCGATGTGCTCAAGGAAATGCCCGCGACCCTGCTGATGCGCCCGTTTGGCTGGGACACGCTGGCGGTGCGGATCTTCGAAATGACCAGCGAAGGCGAATGGGCGAGGGCGTCGCTGCCGGCATTGACCCTGGTGCTGGTCGGTCTGTTGCCGGTTGTCGGACTTATTCGCCGCTCGGCGCATCGAAACACTTAGTAGTGAGTCCTGAATCATGCGGCTACAATGCGCGGCATTCGGTGCGGTCCGTCTGACAGACCCTGTCGCTGAAATCGGCTGAAAGCCCTTTTTTACGGGGTTTTCCGAGCCGTGCAGCAGCGTTCCGCACCTTCGCCACGCCCGGAAGGAGAAACCCATGGGACAGCGTACGCCTCTGTATGACCTGCATCTCGCCCTTGGCGCGAAGATGGTCGATTTTGGCGGTTGGGACATGCCCCTGCATTACGGCTCGCAGGTCGAGGAGCATCACGAAGTGCGTCGCGATTGCGGGGTGTTCGATGTTTCCCACATGACCGTGATCGATGTCACCGGCCCCCAGGCCAAGGTCTGGCTCCAGCATTTGCTGGCCAACGACGTCGAACGTCTGCACAGCCCCGGCCGTGCGTTGTACAGCACCATGCTCAACGAGCGCGGCGGTATCGTCGACGACATGATCGTCTACCGTCTCGAGGACGGTTATCGCCTGGTGGTCAACGCCTCCACCCGCGATCAGGATCTGGCCTGGATGCAGGCACAGTTGGGCAGCTTCGATGTGCAAATGCACGAACGCTCCGAGCTGGCGATGCTCGCCATTCAAGGCCCCCATGCCCGGCACAAGATTGCCGAACTGGTGACCCAGTCCCGCGCCAATCTGATCCAGATGCTCAAGCCTTTTGAAGGCCACGTCGACGGCGACTGGTTCATTGCGCGCACCGGCTATACCGGTGAGGACGGTCTGGAAATCGCCCTGCCGGCCGATCAGGCTCCGGGATTTTTCAACGATCTGGTGGGCGCCGGCATTTCTCCCATTGGCCTCGGCGCTCGCGACACCTTGCGGGTGGAAGCGGGGATGAACCTCTACGGTCAGGACATCCATCAGGACGTTTCGCCACTGGCCTCGAACATGGCCTGGAGCATCGCCTGGGAACCGGCCACGCGCCGATTCATCGGACGTGATGCGCTGGAAGCGGAAAAAACCGCCGGCGTGCAGCACAAACTGGTCGGCCTGGTGCTTGAGGAACGCGGGGTTTTGCGTGCGCATCAGGTGGTTCGTATCGCAGATGTTGGCGAAGGAGAGATCACCAGTGGTAGTTTCTCTCCTACGCTTAGCAAGTCGATTGCCCTGGCGCGTGTACCGATGGCGACTGCCGACCGCGCCGAAGTGGAAATCCGTGGCAAGTGGTATCCGGTACGAGTGGTCAAACCGACCTTTGTCCGTCACGGCAAAACCTTGATCTAAACCTTTTCCGGCGGGCACGACCGCTGACAATTTCTTGAGGACACCGAGCATGAGCAACATCCCAGCTGAACTGCGTTTTGCCGAAAGTCATGAATGGGCGCGCCTGGAAGCCGACGGCACTGTCACCGTGGGCATCAGCGATCACGCCCAGGAAGCGTTGGGTGATGTGGTGTTTGTCGAGCTGGCAGAAGTGGGCAAGGTGTTCGCCGCCGGTGATGCCGCCGGCGTTGTCGAATCGGTCAAGGCTGCTTCCGACATCTATTCCCCGGTTGGTGGCGAAGTGATTGCCGTCAACGAAGAACTGGCCGGTTCGCCGGAAGAGCTGAACAACGATCCGTACGCCGCGTGGATCTTCAAGCTCAAGCCAAGCGACAAGTCCGAGCTGGACAAACTGCTCGACGCTGCCGCCTACAAGGCCGCCATCGGCGAATAAGCTGCAGGCCAGATCCCAAGGCCCCGACCCGTCGGGGCTTTTTTCTGCCCGGGACTTTTGCGGTCGGGGTGGCTGCTATGCTGGTTTGACCGTGTTGCATTGACGCTGAGCCGCCAGCCAAGAGAGAGCCCGTCATGTCCCAGTTGCCATCCCTGAGCCAGTTACGCGATCCCCATGCCTTTCTGCGCCGCCACCTCGGGCCCGATGCCGCCGAGCAGCAGGCGATGCTCGACAGCCTCGGCCTCGGCAGCCGGGTCGAGCTGATCGAACAGACCGTGCCGCCGGGCATTCGCCTCAACCGCGAGCTGGACCTGCCGCCGGCGCTGGACGAACAGGCAGCGCTGGCCAGACTGCGCGGTTATGCCGAACAGAATCAGGTCTGGACCAGCCTGATCGGCATGGGCTACCACGGCACCCTGACGCCGACCGTCATCCTGCGTAACGTGCTGGAAAATCCCGGCTGGTACACCGCCTACACGCCTTACCAACCGGAAATCGCCCAGGGCAGGCTCGAAGCGTTGCTCAACTTTCAGCAACTGACCATCGACCTCACCGGCCTTGAACTGGCCAACGCCTCCCTGCTCGATGAAGCCACTGCCGCCGCGGAAGCCATGGCCCTGGCCAAGCGGGTGGCGAAGTCGAAAAGCAATCTGTTCTTCGTCGACGAAAACTGTCATCCCCAGACCATTTCCGTGGTGCGGACCCGCGCCGAAGGCTTCGGTTTCGAGCTGATCGTCGACACTGTGGATAACTTGAAGCAGCACCAGGTGTTCGGCGCGCTGCTGCAATACCCCGACACCCACGGCGAAGTTCGCGACCTGCGGCCGCTGATCGACCACCTGCACGCGCAGCAGGCGCTGGCCTGCGTGGCGGCGGATCTGCTCAGCCTGTTGCTGCTGACCCCGCCGGGCGAACTGGGTGCGGACGTGGTGTTCGGCTCATCCCAGCGCTTCGGTGTACCAATGGGTTATGGAGGCCCGCACGCGGCGTTTTTCGCCAGTCGCGAGGAATACAAACGGGCAATTCCCGGGCGGATCATCGGCGTGTCGAAAGATGCCCGTGGCAACGTCGCGCTGCGCATGGCCCTGCAAACCCGCGAGCAGCACATTCGCCGGGAGAAAGCCAATTCGAACATTTGCACCGCCCAGGTGTTGCTGGCCAACATCGCCAGTTTCTATGCGGTCTATCACGGCCCGGAAGGACTGAAACGAATCGCCCAGCGCGTGCACCGGCTGACCTGCATTCTCGCCGCCGGGCTTGAACGCCATGGCATCAAGCGCCTCAACGAACACTTCTTCGACACCCTCACGCTGGACGTCGGCGGGGCGCAAACCGCGATCATTGAAAGTGCCCGGTCCGCGCAGATCAACCTGCGCATCCTCGGTCGTGGCCAACTGGGGCTGAGCCTCGACGAGGCCTGTGATGAAACCACCGTGGCCAGGCTATTCGATGTGCTGCTGGGCGCCGATCACGGGTTGAGTGTCGATGATCTCGACGGCGAAACGCTGACCTCCGGCATTCCCGACACACTGCAACGCAGCACGCCGTACCTGCGTCACCCGGTGTTCAACGCCCACCACAGCGAAACCGAGATGCTGCGCTACCTCAAGCAGCTGGAGAACAAGGATCTGGCGCTCAACCAGTCGATGATCCCGCTGGGCTCCTGCACCATGAAACTCAACGCCACCAGCGAGATGATCCCGATCACCTGGCCGCAGTTCGCCAACCTGCACCCTTTCGTGCCCCGCGAGCAGGCTGTCGGTTACACGCTGATGATCGAAGAGCTGGAGCGCTGGCTGTGCGCGATCACCGGGTTCGATGCGATCTGCATGCAGCCCAACTCCGGCGCCCAGGGCGAGTACGCCGGGTTGCTGGCGATCCGCAAATACCACGAGAGCCGCCAGCAGGGCGGGCGGAATATTTGTCTGATTCCTTCCTCGGCCCACGGCACCAACCCGGCCTCGGCGCAGATGGCCGGGATGCACGTGGTGATTGTCGAGTGCGACGAGGCCGGCAACGTTGATCTGGAAGATTTGAAAGCCAAGGCGTCCGAGGCTGGCGCCAGGCTGTCGTGCCTGATGGCGACCTATCCGTCGACCCACGGTGTGTACGAGGAAGGCATCAGCGAAATCTGCGAAGTTATCCACAAGCACGGCGGCCAGGTGTACATGGACGGCGCCAACCTCAACGCCCAGGTCGGGCTGGCGCGGCCGGCGGACATCGGCGCCGACGTATCACACATGAACCTGCACAAGACCTTCTGCATTCCCCATGGCGGAGGCGGGCCGGGCATGGGGCCGATTGGCGTGCGTGCGCATCTGGCGCCATTTGTTGCCAACCATCCGGTGATTCCGATCGACGGGCCGCAACCGCAGAATGGAGCGGTCAGCGCCGCCCCATGGGGCAGTGCGAGCATTCTGCCGATCAGCTGGATGTACATCGCGATGATGGGGCCGCAACTGGCGGACGCCAGCGAAGTGGCGATCCTCGCGGCGAATTACCTGGCGCAGCACCTGTCCGGCGCTTTCCCCGTTCTGTACACCGGGCGCAACGAGCGGGTCGCCCACGAATGCATTCTGGATCTGCGGCCGCTCAAGGCCGCCACCGGCATCAGCGAGGAAGACGTCGCCAAACGCCTGATGGATTACGGCTTCCACGCGCCGACCATGTCGTTCCCGGTGCCGGGCACCCTGATGGTCGAGCCGACCGAAAGTGAGTCCAAGGCCGAACTGGATCGCTTCATCGGCGCCATGCTGAGCATCCGCGCAGAAATCACCGAGGTGCAGAACGGCAACTGGCCGGCCGAAGACAACCCGCTCAAGCGGGCGCCACACACCTTGGCCGATATCACCGGCGTGTGGGATCGGCCTTACAGCATCGAGCAGGGCATCACGCCGGATGCTCACACCAAGGCGCACAAGTATTGGCCGGCGGTGAACCGGGTCGATAACGTCTACGGCGACCGCAACCTGTTCTGCGCCTGCGTGCCGGTGGACGATTACCGCTGATCTTTCGCGTATGCCTCGACCGTGGGAGCGGGTCAGGGCGAACCGGAAACTGCGGGCACAAAAATGCCGCTCGTGTGAGCGGCATTTTTGTCTGTCCGGAAAGTTATTCCGACGCCACGGCGTTCTTCGCCAGAATCGCGTTCGCCAGTTCCATGTCCGTTGCCTGCAGGCCCGGATTGTCGGCGCGGACTTTCTGCATCGCCGCTTCCAGGTACGGGCCACGGATACCGCCGTCACTGGCGACGAAGCTGCCGGCATCGTCCTGGGCGGCAACGATCAGTTTGTGATCCTTGAAGGTCAGGTAGGTCGAGCCGGTGGTGGCACCGGACGAAATGACGTTACGCCAAAAGCTGTCGGCCATTGCCGAACCAACAGGCAGAGACAGCAGGGCAAGGGTGGCGACAGCAAGTTTGAGACGCATGTTGGGTGACTCCACTGGTGTTGAATAACCGGTTGGATCGCCGTTTCCCCGATCCGGTTCCGTGAGCGGCTATTTCTGCTCGCTCTGGGGTGTCACCCGCAACACTTCCTCAAGGGTTGTCAGCCCTGCCGCGACTTTCTGTGCGCCGGACAATCGCAGGCTGCGCATGCCTTCCTTGAACGCCTGCCGGCGGATCGCGGTGAGATCGGTGTCGGGGCTGATCAAGGCCTTGAGGCTGTCGGTCAGTTGCATGATTTCGTAGACCCCGGCACGACCGTGATAACCGGTGTCGCGGCATTCCAGGCAACCGATGGCCCGTTGCGCATTGCCCGGCAGCGGCGCCTGCCACGGCCGGGTCAGGGTTTCCCAGTCTTCTTCGTCCAGAGTCAGCGGCGCCTTGCAGTGCGGGCACAGGGTTCGTACCAGTCGCTGCGCCATCACCCCGAGCACGGTGGCCTTGATCAGGTAATGCGGCACGCCGAGTTCCAGCAGGCGGCTGATGGCGCTCGGCGCATCGTTGGTATGCAGGGTCGAGAGCACCAGGTGCCCGGTCAGCGCCGCCTGGATTGCCATTTCGGCGGTCTCTAGGTCACGGATCTCGCCGATCATGATGATGTCCGGATCCTGCCGCATCAGCGCGCGCACGCCGGCGGCGAAGGTCAGGTCGATGTTGTGCTGGACCTGCATCTGGTTGAACGCCGGCTCGACCATCTCGATCGGATCCTCGATGGTGCAGAGGTTGACCTCCGGGGTCGCCAGTTTTTTCAGTGTGGTGTAGAGCGTGGTGGTCTTGCCCGAACCGGTCGGGCCCGTGACCAGAATGATGCCGTTGGGCTGGCGGGTCATGTCCTGCCAGCGCCGCAGGTCGTCGGCGGAAAACCCGAGCTGGTCGAAATCCTTGAGCAGCACCTCCGGGTCGAAGATCCGCATCACCATTTTTTCGCCGAACGCGGTGGGCAGGGTCGACAGCCGCAGCTCGACTTCGCCGCCGTCCGGGGTCTTGGTCTTGACCCGGCCGTCCTGGGGTTTGCGCTTCTCGGCAACGTTCATCCGGCCGAGGCTTTTCAGGCGGCTGACGATGGCCATCGTCACCTGCGGCGGAAATTGATAGACGTTGTGCAGCACACCGTCGATGCGAAAGCGAACCGTGCCTTGCTCGCGCCGGGGCTCGATGTGGATATCGCTGGCCCGCTGCTGGAAGGCGTACTGGAACAGCCAGTCGACGATGTTGACGATGTGGGCGTCGTTGGCGTCGGGTTCCTGATCGCTGGCACCGAGATTGAGCAGTTGCTCGAAGTTGCCGAGGTTGCCGCCCTGCGCATCGGCATTGCTGGCACCGCTGACCGATTTGGCGAGACGGAAGAACTCGACGCTGAAACGCTGAATGTCGGCGGGGTTGGCCACCACCCGTTTGATCGGCAGTTTCAGGACGTGAGTCAGATCCGCCTCCCAGCCGCTGACGTAGGGCTGGGCGCTGGCCACAGTGACCGCGTCGCGGTCGACCGAAACCGCGAGGATCTTGTGGCGCTGCGCAAACGCATAGGACATCAGCGGTGTGATGGCGGCGACGTTGATCTTCAGTGGATCGATCCGCAGATACGGCTGGCCGGCCTGCTGCGCCAGCCACAGGGTCAGGCTTTCCAGGTCGAGGTGTTTGCCCGGACGGCTGAGGTCGTCCAGTTGCTGGCTGGCGATGAATTCCAGCGGGTGCTTCTGGCCGTGGGCGGCATGCCGGCGCCGGGCATTCAGCGCCTGCTCGGCCGAGTCCTGGCAGATGAAACCCTGGGCGACCAGTTCACGCAGTACCTCATTGAGATCCAGCCAGCGGTCCTGAGTGGCGAGTTGAACGGGCATGCGGACTCCTTTTGAACGACAGTGCGCAAAGAATAGTCGTGGCCCCGCCGACCGTTGGGCCACTACCCGACGAAGACGTTTCGGCTCTTGTCAGCCGGCCGCCTGCGCCGGCGCATCCCACGCCGCGTCGGGGTTTTGCAGGTTTACCGAGCAGACGCTGATCAGGTTACGAAGTTTTTCCGCGATCACCTGGGCGCGGTGCCAGCTCAGGCCACCCATGACGATGTCGATCGATAGCAAATCGTCCATTCGCTGGACATTGACCTGTTCCGGGGTGAGGAACTGCAAGGCGAACAGGTTCAGCACGCGCACCAGCACATCCGGCTCGGCCTCGGCCAGGATCCGGTACTGCGCAAGGCAATGAGGGTTGCTGGCGTTCCACACATCGGCACGGGGCGCGGGGGTGTTGACGGCTTCGAGGTGTGGCATGGCAGGTCTCCGGAGTCAGTGGAGAAATTTTTACATTCGATGCCGGGCATTTCTTATCTAAGATGAGCCGATTCTGCGATTGATCGGCTGGATCAATTCGCTATTGGCTGATTCCGAGGATTATTTATGCACAGTGAGCTGGACAGTTACGACCGACGCATTCTCGCGTTGCTGCAAGAGGACGCTTCCCTGTCCAGCGCACAGATTGCCGAACAGGTCGGCCTGTCGCAGTCGCCCTGCTGGCGGCGAATTCAGCGAATGAAGGAGGAGGGGATCATTCGTGGTCAGGTGACCTTGCTCGATCGCAAGAAAATCGGCCTGAACACGCAGATCTTCGCCGAGATCAAACTCAACGCCCACGGCCGTTCGAACTTCACTGAATTCACCGAGGCGATTCGCGGCTTTCCCGAAGTGCTGGAGTGTTATGTGCTGATGGGGGCGGTGGATTTCCTGCTGCGGATCGTCGCGGCGGACATCGAGGCGTATGAGCGATTCTTCTTCGAAAAGCTGTCGCTGGTGCCGGGGATTCAGGAAGTGAACTCGATTGTGGCGTTGTCGGAGATCAAGTCGACGACGAGCCTGCCGGTACTGCGCTGATGATCGTTCCCACGCTCTGCGTGGGAATGCAGCCCGGGACGCTCCGCGTCCCAAAGCGGACGCAGAGCGTCCATTGAGGCATTCCCACGCAGACGGTTCGACGCCTCGACGTGGGAACGATCACAGTCTGCTGGCGATGGCGGTGTTACATGCGCAGCAGCATTTTCCAGGCGCGATTCTGGTACACCGCAATCGCCTGATGCTTGCGTGCATCGAGCAGTTCGTCGGTGATGGTCGGCTCGTTGGCCAGTTGCGCCAGTTTGTTCAGCTCGCCGTACAGACGATCCATTTCCGGGATGTCCAGCACGTTGCGCGCGTGGTGCAGCCAGACCTGGATGCGCTCGATGCGCGGCAGTTGCTCGGCCAGATCTTCCGGTTGCTGCTGATAACGCTGCAATTGCAGCGAAGTGGCTTCTTCGCCCAGCAGGCGCGGCAGCCAGCTTTGCAACTGCGCGGCACCCTGGCGATTGCCACGGGTGTTGCGGTCAGCCGTCCAGGTGCGGGCCAGCAACCAGCGCGAAGCGTTCAGCGAGAACAGGCCCCAGCGCGGGTCTTCCAGTTCTTCGAGGAACTGCTCCGGCGCGGCTTTGCGCACGTCTTCGTCTTCGATGCCGACCTGTACCAGCGGGCGCCAGTCTTCCAGCAGTGCATCCAGCGCAACGCGCAAGTCGTGGGTCGACTGACGGGGCGCAGCCTGGCCAAGGCTGCTCAGCAGGGCGCGCATTTCCGCAAGGTTCTCGACCCAGTCCTGCAGCAGGCGCCAGTGACCGTTGAAACGATACTGTTCGGCCAGACGTTGACTGCTGCCGAGCAAGTGCCAGGCCAGGGCGGCGAAGGCGTCGTCCAGCGGCGTTTCGGCGGTAATGGCCGGCGCCGGCAGGCTCAGCGAGTAGCTGTTGGCGTCGTACAGGCGATAACCGCGCTCGGCCTTGCTGATGTCGCACGGCATCAGGGCCAGGGTTTCGGCCAGTTCGGCGGCCAGTTCCAGCAGTGCGGCAGGTTCGCCTTCGCGCAGTTCCAGTTCCAGCTCGCAGATTTCTTCTTTCTGCTTGCCGACCACCACGTGGCCCAGGTCCAGCGCGGCTTCGATGACCACTTTGGTCTTGCCACGGCCCCAGGCGATTTCGGCGCGTTCGCGGACGAAATCGGTGGTGAAGATCGGTTTCAGGGTTTTCTTGTCCAGCTCGGCAAGGGACTCGGGCCAGCACTCGCCGTCGAGTTTCTTCACGTCGAGCTTGGCTTTGGGCAGGTGCCAGTCGTACTCGTTACGTTCGGACAGGCCGGCGACGCTCTGGCCACGGGTCTTGAGGGTCTGAATCACTTCTTCACCGTCCTTGCGCAGGCGCAGGGCAACCTTGGCCCGGGCCAGGTCACGCTCGGGCGTGTCGAAGTATTGATTCATCAACTCACGGCGTTCCCAGCCACTTTTGTTGCGTTTTTTCAGGAGAGGGTGCTCGCGCAGGGCGGCGAGGGTTTCGCGGCTGACGCGGAGTTTGATTTCGGTTTCTTTCTGCATGGCCGGAAAATCCAGGATCGGGAGCGCAGCCGGGGGAATGTGTGGCTGCCAAGGTCGTGCAGTGTACAGGACTGAACCTTCCTACGCTTTGCGGCGGTTTATTCTCGGCGCCGGATGGTTCTATGATGAACCTCAATCCGGGAGTTGGAGTCAGCGATGCCTTTGCCGTCCATGCAAGACCAGTTCGCTGCACTGATCGCCGCGCCGTCGGTCAGTTGCACCCAGCCGGGCCTCGATCAGTCCAACCGGGCGGTGATCGACCTGCTCGCGGGCTGGCTCGGCGACCTCGGTTTCGCTTGCGACATCCAGCAGGTCAGCCCCGGGAAATTCAACCTGCTCGCCAGTTTCGGCAGCGGCCCCGGCGGGCTGGTGCTGGCCGGGCACAGCGACACGGTGCCGTACGACGATGTGCTGTGGAAAACCGACCCGCTGAAACTCACCGAAGTCGATGGCCGCTGGGTCGGCCTCGGCAGTTGCGACATGAAGGGCTTTTTCGCCCTGATCATCGAAGCCGTGCAACCGCTGCTCGACCAGCCGTTCAAGCAACCGCTGCTGATCCTTGCCACCTGCGATGAAGAAAGCTCGATGTCCGGTGCCAGGGCGCTGGCTGAAGCGGGGCGGCCGCTGGGCCGGGCGGCGGTGATCGGCGAGCCGACCGGGCTCAAGCCGATCCGCATGCACAAGGGCATCATGATGGAGCGCATCGATATCCTCGGGCAGAGCGGCCATTCGTCGGATCCGCGTCTGGGACACAGCGCTCTCGAAGCAATGCACGACGCCATCGGCGAACTGCGCGGCCTGCGCCTGTTGTGGCAGCGCGAATTCAACAACCCGCAGTTCAGCGTGCCGCAGCCGACCATGAACTTCGGCTGTATCCACGGTGGCGACAACCCCAACCGCATCTGCGGCCAGTGTTCGCTGGAATTCGACCTGCGGCCGCTGCCGGGGATGGACCCCAAGGTCTTGCGCAGCGAGATTCTGCACAGGCTCAATCCGGTCGCCGAACGCCATCAGGTGAAGATCGATTACGCACCGCTGTTTCCCGAAGTGCCGCCGTTCGAGCAGGCCGAAGACGCGGAACTGGTGCGAATTGCCGAAAAACTCACCGGCCACGCGGCCGAAGCGGTAGCGTTCGGCACCGAAGCGCCTTATCTTCAGCGCCTTGGCTGCGAAACCATCGTCCTCGGCCCCGGCGACATCGCTTGTGCGCACCAGCCGGACGAGTACCTCGAAATGTCACGTTTGCAGCCTACCGTGCATCTATTGCGGCAGTTGATCGAACATTACTGTCTCAAAGCTGTATAAATTGCCCACACACCCACCCGTATTCATGAGGAGAGCGCGCGTGTCGCCAAGCCTGTTCCGACGATAACCATCAGCCCGCTGTGCGTTTTCCGTTTCGCCCCTTTTCCGGCTGCTATTTATTACAGGCCCAGGTTCATGCCCGAATACGTCAATTGGCTTCGCCACGCGTCTCCCTATATCAATGCTCACCGCGATTGCACCTTCGTCGTCATGCTTCCGGGCGACGGCGTCGAGCATCCGAATTTCGGCAATATCGTCCACGACATCGTGCTGCTGCACAGCCTCGGCGTGCGGCTGGTGCTGGTTCATGGTTCTCGCCCACAGATTGAAACCCGTCTCGCCGCCCGCGGCCTGACCCCGCACTACCACCACGGCATGCGCATCACTGATGCCGCGACGCTGGAGTGCGTGATCGACGCGGTCGGCCAGCTGCGCATCGCCATCGAAGCGCGGCTGTCGATGGACATGGCTTCGTCGCCGATGCAGGGCTCGCGTCTGCGGGTGGCCAGCGGCAACCTCGTGACGGCACGGCCGATCGGCGTGCTGGAAGGTGTCGACTATCACCACACCGGCGAAGTGCGCCGGGTCGACCGCAAGGGCATCAACCGCCTGCTTGACGAGCGCTCCATCGTGCTGCTGTCGCCGCTGGGCTATTCGCCGACCGGTGAAATCTTCAACCTGGCCTGTGAAGACGTGGCGACCCGTGCTGCGATCGATCTGGGTGCCGACAAGCTGCTGCTGTTCGGTGCCGACCCCGGTCTGATCGACGAAAACGGCAAACTGGTGCGTGAGCTGCGCCCGCAACAGGTGCCGGCGCACTTGCAGCGTCTGGGCAGCAACTATCAGGCGGAACTGCTGGATGCTGCTGCCGAAGCCTGTCGTGGCGGCGTGGCGCGCAGCCATATCGTCAGTTATGCCGAGGACGGTGCGCTGCTGACCGAACTGTTCACCCGTGACGGTGGCGGTACGCTGGTGGCCCAGGAGCAATTCGAACTGGTGCGCGAGGCGGCTATTGAGGATGTCGGCGGCTTGCTCGATCTGATCAGCCCGCTGGAGGAGCAGGGGATTCTGGTGCGTCGCTCCCGTGAAGTGCTGGAGCGTGAAATCGAGCAGTTCAGCGTGGTCGAGCGTGAAGGAATGATCATCGCCTGTGCGGCGCTGTATCAGATTGCCGATTCGGATGCCGGCGAGCTGGCGTGCCTGGCGGTGAATCCCGAGTATCGCCATGGCGGTCGCGGCGACGAACTGCTCGAGCGCATCGAAACCCGCGCCCGGGCGCAGGGCCTGAAGACCCTGTTCGTCCTCACCACCCGCACGGCCCACTGGTTCCGCGAGCGCGGTTTCGAACCGAGCAGCGTCGAGCGCCTGCCGGCGGCGCGGGCTTCGCTCTATAACTATCAGCGCAATTCGAAGATCTTCGAAAAGACGCTTTGATTCATCAGGCTGTGGGGCAGCAGATGCAGGCCGCAAGCTCCCCACTCAGCCGCTTTCTGCAGTCCCCCCCTGATTCAACATCACTGAACACGATTGCTGCATCGAGCCAGGTCAATTCGGCAAGGCGGATGCGTTGTGCGTGAAAAAAATATCCCGATACACAAACTGTAACAATTGATCTGGATATTGCGCGGGTTGGCGGTTGTTGTGATGGAAATGTTTCCGGATTGCTTCAGCACAAATCACTCTCGACAGGGTGATTCAAATACTCTTCAGAAATTGATCGTCGCGTTCGCGTGGGGAGCACTCGAGCCTTTAAACACGGGGTTTAAATTCCTAAAGGGTATTAGAAAAGAAGACATCAATTCTTTTCGGATTCATGACGAACTCATGAAACTGCATGGACCAAAAAACCGGAGATTAGACTATGGTCGTAGACACACATGGTTACGATTGACTTGTGAGTCACGCTCTGGCGCTAATCGCTAACCTTGGGACTCGGGCGTCGATCCGGGCCGGGAAAACAAGAATTAGAAACGAGAGGAGCTTGACAATGAATAAGTCCACCTTGGCCGTGGCTGTGGCCTTTGGGGTATTGGCGCAGCAGGCAGGTGCCGCGGGTTTCATCGAAGACAGCAAGGCTTCCCTGAGCTCCCGCACCATGTACTACAACAACGATAACCGTGATGGCGGCGCCGATCAGAAAGAGACCGCGCAGGGCTTCAAGTTCGATTACCTCTCCGGTTTCACTCAGGGCACGGTCGGGTTTGGTCTGGATGTGCAGGCGATCAGCGGCATTCACCTGGATGGTGGACGTGGGCACCACCCGGACAGCAACACGTTCTCCCCAAGTGATTCCGACGGCTCGGCAACACATTCCTGGAGCCGCATAGCGGGTAACGTCAAGGCACGTCTGTCCAAGACCGAAGCTCACTTGGGTGGTGCTCTGCAACCTAACTTGCCGATTCTGGTCGCGAACGATAGCCGCCTGCTGCCTCAAACCTTCGAGGGTGGCACGGTCACCTCCAAGGAAATCGACAACGTCACCTTCAACGCCGGTCAGCTCGAGCATGCAGTGGGTCGTGCCTCGACAAACAGCACTGGCCTGGCAGTGGCTGGTGGTACGCAGGACAGCAATCAGTTCCGCTATGCAGGCGCCGACTGGAAGGTCACCAAAGACCTGACCCTGCAGTACTACCACTCCAACCTGCAGGATTATTACAAGCAGAACTTCTTCGGCCTGGTGCATGTTCTTCCGATCGGCACCAACCAGTCGTTCAAGACCGATATCCGCTATTTTGACAGCAGCTCCGATGGCAAGAACGGGGAGGCAGGCTACCGCTTCAATAACAACGGTGGTTATGCCAGGAACCCGGGCGAGGTCGATAACAAGACCTGGAGCGCCATGTTCACATACACCTTGGGTGGCAACGCATTCTTGCTCGGCCATCAACGCGTCAACGATGACGGTGGTTTCGTCTACTTGAACCAAGGCAACGTGGTGGATGGCAACGGTCGTCCCGAAGGTGCCGGTGGGACCAGTTTCTATTTGTTCACTGACGCCATGGTTAACGGCTTTGTCCGTGCCGGTGAAAACACCACCTTCGGACAGTATTCCTATGACTTCGCAGGTCTGGGCGTACCGGGCCTCAAAGCCTCGATCGCTTATCTGCATGGCGAAAACATCAAGGCAACGAACGGTACCGGTAGCGACATGTCCGAGTGGGAGCGAGACATGCGTATTGATTACACCGTTCAAGAGGGCGTACTCAAAGGCTTCGGCGTGACACTGCGCAATGGTGTTTATCGTGGCAGCCAGATCAATATTGCCGATCAGGATCAGACCCGTCTGATCTTCAACTACACCTATAGCTTCCTGTAAAAAATGCTGAAAAAGACCTTGCCGCTCGGCAAGGTTTTTTTTGCCTTTTATTCCATATTCCTGAATGTTACTTATTGAGTGTTTTTTATTCTTTTTGTGTTTTTCGGCGTCAGTCTAGAGTAGACCGTCCGATGTCCGGAATGCGCTGCGGTGTTTTGGCATTTTTGTCCCTCGACAATCTAAAGGGTTCAGGAATCGGCGTTTGAGCCGATACCTCGATTCTGTCGCGCGTTTGTATATGTCTCGACGTTCTTAAAAAGAGTGGAACAATTCTTTTCGAGATTATGACGAGGTATGCTTCCGCGGCTTTGACGGGGCTAAGAGATCCGCAGCGTTAGGTGTTTCAGGTTTTCGGGCAATTGATCCGGAGCCGACAGCAAAAAAAAAGCAAAAGAAATAGAAACGAGAGGAGCGAAACATGAACAAGTCCACCTTGGCCCTGGCCGTGGCCGTAGGGGTTTTGGCGCAGCAGGCAGGCGCCGCCGGTTTCATCGAAGACAGCAAGGCCACCCTGGGGCTGCGTAACTTCTACATCAACACTGACAACCGCGACAGCGCTGCCAAAACCGCCTCCGGCGTGCAGAGCAAGAACGAAGAATGGGGCCAAGGCTTCGATCTGCGTTTCATCTCCGGTTACACCCAAGGCACCGTAGGCTTCGGTATTGATGCTATCGGCCTGCTGGGCGTTCGTCTGGATTCGGGTGGCGGCACTAACGGCGCCACTGGCGCTTCTTACGGCGGCACCGTGTTCCCAAGCAAGTCCAACGGTGAAGCGGTTGATAATTTCTCCAGCCTGGGCCTGACTGCCAAGGCCAAGATCTCCCAGACCGAACTGAAGCTGGGTACTCTGCAGCCGAAGAACCCGGTTATCGTGACCAACGATGGCCGTCTGCTGCCACAAACCTGGCAGGGCGGTCAGATCACTTCCGGCGAGATCAAGGACCTGACTCTGGTTGGCGGTCAGATCGAAGAAGTGAAAGGTCGTAACTCCAGCAACAACGAAAACCTGTCGATCGGTGGTGCCAACTCCCGTGGCGCAACTTTCCGCGACAGCAACAAATTCATCTACGCCGGCGGTGACTACAAGATCACCAAAGACCTGACTGCCCAGTACTACTACGGCAACCTGGAAGACTTCTACAAGCAACACTTCCTGGGTCTGGTTCACAACTGGGCAATCGGCCCAGGCGTGCTGAAGTCCGACTTCCGTTATTTCAACAGCTCCGATGACGGTGCCAACGGCCATGATTCGAACTATTTCAGTTCGGGTAACTACCAAGGCTTCCGTGCTGGTCGCGGTAAAGTCGACAACAACCTGTACAGCGGCTTGTTCCTGTACACCGTGGCCGGTCACACCTTCGGTGGCGGCTATCAGGTTTCCAATGGCAGCAGCGACTTCCCTTGGCTGAACCAAGGTGATGGTTCGTCGAACTACACCATCACCGACATGCAAATCCAGAAGTTCGGCCGTGCCGGCGAGCGCACCTGGCAAGCACGCTACTCGTACGACTTCGCGAAAGTCGGCCTGCCAGGCCTGACCGCCGGTGTGGTTTACCTGCGTGGCGATAACATCGACACCATCGCCAACACGCCTGCTCACCCGGTGGCTGGCAGCGGTCGTTCCGAGTGGGAACGCGACCTGACTGTTGGTTACGTGGTACCAGAAGGCCCGCTGAAAAACCTGGGTCTGATGTGGAAAAACGCTACCTGGCGCAACGACATTCCAGGTCAGCGTGACCAGGACGAAAACCGCCTGATCGTCAGCTACTCGATCCCGCTGCTGTAATAGCGCGCTCCTGCACTGATGTAAAAAGCCCGATGTAAAAAAGCCCCGTCCGGCATCGCGCCGGACGGGGCTTTTGCGTTTCGGGTCCGGCTCACCCCCGTAAGCCTTTCCCGATGTTCCCCTCTTTACAGCAACTCAAGGCCTTCTCGAACCTTGTGGGCGATGTTCGTCGCGATGCTGCGGGGCGTCCAGTGAACAGATGTTTAATATTCAATAACGATATAAATATCTCGTTATTTATTCTTTTTCAGAAGAACAAATCCCGAGCTACAGTTGAGGTCTCCAACAACTCATCAGGAGCCGCACCATGAGCCTCAGACTTGGCGATATCGCCCCCGATTTCGAACAGGATTCCAGCGCCGGCAAGATTCGTTTCCACGAATGGCTGGGCGATAGCTGGGGCGTGCTGTTTTCTCACCCGGCGGACTTCACCCCGGTCTGCACCACCGAGTTGGGCTTCACTGCCAAGCTCAAGGATGAGTTCAGCAAACGTGGCGTGAAAGCCATTGCGCTGTCGGTCGATCCGGTGGATTCGCACCACAAGTGGATCGAAGACATCAACGAAACGCAGAACACCATCGTCAACTTCCCGATCCTGGCCGACGCCGATCGCAAGGTCTCCGATCTGTACGATCTGATCCATCCGAACGCCAACGACACCCTGACCGTGCGTTCGCTGTTCGTGATCGATCCGAACAAGAAGATCCGCCTGACCATCACCTACCCGGCGAGCACCGGGCGCAACTTCCACGAGATTCTGCGGGTGATCGATTCGCTGCAGCTCACCGACAACTACAAGGTGGCCACCCCGGCCAACTGGCAGGACGGTGAAGACGTGGTGATCGTGCCGTCGCTCAAGGACGAAGACGAAATCAGGCAACGCTTTCCGAAGGGCTACCGCGCGGTGAAGCCCTACCTGCGCCTGACCCCACAGCCGAACAAGTGATCTGACCGGGCACACCTCGTTGCAGATCGTTCCCACGCTCCGCGTGGGAATGCCGCCCGTGACGCTCTGCGTCACAGTGGACGCGGAGCGTCCATGGATTCATTCCCACGCAGAGCGTGGGAACGATCATCAGTGCTAGGGAGCGATCAGTACGAACACGATGCAGGGTTTCAGGCCGTTTTCACGGCCTGTTTTTTTGCCCGCAGGAAAGTGAAATACATATATCTTTAAAGAATAACCAAATGAATAAATATGATTTATGGATATATAAATGAGCTGGTAAGGTCACTGTCATTGAAGCGAGACCGCAACCCGCGAATCGCCTGTAACGCGCAAGGAATCTTCTGAATGCTGGTCGTCTCACTCGGTGGCAGTCCCAGTCAACGTTCCCGCTCAGGGGTGTTGCTGGAGCGCTCGCAACGCTGGTTGCAGCAGCAAGGGGTGGAAGTGGTGAGTTATCAGGTGCGGGACTTTCCGGCTGAAGACCTGCTCCACGCCCGCTTCGACAGCCCGAAGGTGCTCCACCTGCTGCAACAGATTGAAAACGCCGATGGCCTGCTGATCGCCACGCCGGTGTACAAGGCGTCGTTTTCCGGCGCTCTGAAGACCGTGCTGGATCTGCTGCCCGAACGTGCGCTGAACCACAAGATTGTTTTGCCGATGGCCACCGGCGGCAGCATCGCCCACATGCTGGTGGTCGATTACGCCCTCAAACCTGTGCTGTCGGCATTGAAAGCCCAGGAAATGCTGCAAGGGATTTTTGCCGAGGACAGCCAGATCGCCTACGGCGAGGGCAGTGCCCAGGCGCAGCTGGCACCGGCGCTGGAGCAGCGGTTGCATGAAGCGCTGGACCAGTTTGTCAGCGCCATGGCCCGTCGGCCGAAGCCACTGGAGCCGGGGTTGTTGAACGAACGTTTGTTGAGTGCTCGCTGGAGCATTTAAGCCACATCGAAATTTGAAGTACTGGCCTTACTCGCCCGCCAACGGGCAAGCAGGTGCAGCCAAAACCCAACAGCAAAAAAGGAGAGCGCTATGCGCACTGTATTTTTGCGTCGTGGTCTGGTCGCTCTGTTTGCTGCGGCTGTGTCCTTCGGCGCCATCACTCAAGCTCAAGCCGAGACGCTAAGAATCGGTTATCAGAAGTACGGCACCCTGGTGCTGCTCAAAGCCAAGGGCACCCTGGAAAAACGCCTCGCCGCCCAAGGCGTCGACGTGCAATGGACTGAATTCCCCGGCGGCCCGCAATTGCTGGAAGGCCTGAACGTCGGCTCGATCGACTTCGGTGTCACCGGCGAAACCCCACCGGTCTTCGCCCAGGCAGCCGGTGCCGACCTGCTCTACGTCGCCTACGAGCCACCAGCGCCGAACAGCGAAGCGATCCTCGTGCCGAAAGATTCGCCGATCAAATCGGTGGCGGATCTCAAGGGCAGGAAAGTCGCCCTGAACAAAGGCTCCAACGTTCACTACCTGCTGGTGCGTGCGCTGGAAGACGCCGGCCTCAAGTACACCGACATTCAAACCGTATTCCTGCCGCCGGCCGATGCCCGCGCCGCGTTCGAACGTGGCAGCGTCGACGCCTGGGTCATCTGGGACCCCTACCAGGCCGCCGCCGAGAAACAGCTGCAAGCGCACACCCTGCGTGACGGCAAAGGCATCGTCGACAACCACCAGTTCTACCTGGCGACCAAACCCTATGCACAGAAAAATCCCGAGGTGATCAAGACCCTCGTGGACGAAGTGCGCGCCGTCGGCGAGTGGTCCAAAGCCAACCCGCAAGACGTCACCCAACAGGTGTCGCCGCTGCTCGGCCTGCCGGCAGACATCACCCTGACCTCGGTGAAACGCCAGGGCTATGGCGCGCTGTTCCTGACCCCGGAAGTGGTCGCCGCACAACAGAAAATCGCCGACACCTTCTACCAGCTCAAGCTGATTCCCAAGCCGCTGAGCATCAAGGACGTGATCTGGACCCCACCGGCCGCTGTGGCCCAAAGCTCGGCCACCCAGGCCCAGTAATTCGAATCCCCAAGGAGACCACTCCATGAGCCTCAACATCTTCTGGTTTCTGCCGACCCACGGCGACGGCCATTACCTTGGCACCGCCGAAGGCGCCCGCGCCGTCGACCACGGCTATCTGCAACAGGTCGCGCAAGCGGCGGATCGACTGGGTTTCGGCGGCGTGCTGATTCCCACCGGCCGTTCCTGCGAGGACTCGTGGCTGGTGGCGGCCTCGCTGATCCCGGTGACCCAGCGTCTGAAATTCCTCGTCGCCCTACGCCCCGGGATCATTTCCCCGACGGTGGCGGCGCGTCAGGCCGCGACCCTGGATCGTCTATCCGGCGGCCGTGCGCTGTTCAACCTGGTGACCGGTGGCGATCCGGAAGAGTTGGCGGGTGACGGTCTGTTCCTCGATCACGAAGCGCGCTATCAGGCCTCGGTGGAATTCACCCGGATCTGGCGCCGTGTGCTGGAGGGCGAAACCGTGGATTACGACGGCGAGCACATCAGCGTGAAGGGCGCCAAATTGCTCTATCCGCCGATCCAGCAACCGCGTCCGCCACTGTACTTTGGCGGCTCGTCGGAAGCCGCGCAGGATCTGGCCGCCGAGCAAGTGGAAATGGTGCTGACCTGGGGCGAGCCGCCTGCGGCAGTCGCCGAGAAGATCGAACAGGTTCGCGCCAAGGCTGCCAAGCTCGGCCGCACCGTACGCTTCGGCATCCGTCTGCATGTGATCGTGCGGGAAACCAACGCCGAAGCCTGGCAAGCGGCGGATCGTCTGATTTCTCATCTGGACGACGACACCATCAAGCGTGCCCAGGCCTCGCTGGCGCGGTTCGATTCGGTCGGTCAGCAACGCATGGCCGCGCTGCACGGCGGCAGCCGCGACAACCTCGAAGTCAGCCCGAACCTGTGGGCCGGCGTCGGTCTGGTGCGCGGCGGTGCCGGTACGGCGCTGGTCGGCGACGGCCCGACCGTGGCGGCACGGGTGAAGGAGTACGCGGATCTGGGCATCGATACCTTCATCTTCTCCGGTTATCCACACCTCGAAGAATCCTATCGCGTGGCCGAGCTGCTGTTTCCGCACCTCGACGTCGAGCGCCCGGAACTGCCGAAAAGCGCCGGTTACGTCAGCCCGTTCGGCGAGATGGTGGCCAACGACATTCTTCCCAAAGCCGCGTCCCAGAGCTGAGGCGCTGCCATGAAGAAATTTATCCACAGCCTCGCGCCCTGGGCGTTGCCGGTGTTGTTGCTGGGGGTGTGGCAGTTGTCGGTGTCGGCCGGTTGGTTGTCGACGCGGATTCTGCCGGCACCGGTGGCGGTGATCGAAGCCGGCGTGAGTCTGGTGCGCAGCGGCGAAATCTGGATGCACCTGGCAATTAGCGGCTGGCGCGCCGCGCTGGGCTTCACCATCGGTGGCAGCATCGGCCTGGTGCTGGGGTTCATCACCGGTCTGTCGAAGTGGGGCGAGCGTCTGCTCGACAGCTCGGTACAGATGATCCGCAACGTGCCGCACCTGGCGCTGATTCCGCTGGTGATTCTGTGGTTCGGCATCGACGAGTCGGCGAAGATTTTTCTGGTGGCGTTGGGCACGTTGTTCCCGATCTACCTCAACACCTATCACGGCATCCGCAACGTCGATCCGGCGCTGGTGGAGATGGCGCGCAGTTATGGCCTGTCCGGTTTCAGCCTGTTCTGGCAGGTGATTCTGCCGGGCGCGCTGCCTTCGATTCTGGTCGGTGTGCGCTTCGCCCTTGGCTTCATGTGGCTGACGCTGATCGTGGCAGAAACCATTTCTGCCAGCTCCGGCATCGGTTACCTGGCGATGAACGCCCGGGAGTTTTTGCAGACCGACGTGGTGGTGCTGGCGATTTTGCTGTACGCGGTGCTCGGCAAGCTGGCCGACCTCGCTGCCCGTGGCCTTGAGCGCGTCTGGCTACGCTGGCATCCGGCGTATCAAGTGGCCAAAGGAGGTGCGGCATGACCGCTCAACAACCTCCACGCCTGCTGCGCGGGATTCCGCTGGCGGTGCGCAACCTGCGAAAGACCTTCGGCGCGCGGCAGGTGCTGCGAGACATCGATCTGCACATTCCGGCGGGGCAGTTCGTCGCTGTGGTCGGGCGCAGCGGATGCGGCAAAAGCACCTTGCTGCGCTTGCTGGCCGGCCTCGATCAACCCACCGGCGGCGATCTGCTGGCGGGTGCTGCACCGCTCAGCGATGCCCGGGATGACACCCGGCTGATGTTCCAGGAAGCGCGGCTGCTGCCGTGGAAAAAGATCATCGACAACGTCGGTCTCGGCCTCAAGGGCGACTGGCGCCCGCAGGCCTTGCAGGCGCTGGATGCAGTCGGTCTCGCCGATCGCGCCAGTGAATGGCCGGCGGCGTTGTCCGGCGGGCAGAAGCAGCGCGTGGCGCTGGCTCGGGCGCTGATTCATCAACCGCGTCTTTTGCTGCTCGACGAGCCGCTGGGTGCGCTGGATGCGCTGACCCGGATCGAGATGCAGCAACTGATCGAACGTCTCTGGCAACAACATGGTTTCACCGTGTTGCTGGTGACCCACGACGTCAGCGAAGCGGTGGCGATTGCCGACCGGGTGATTCTGATCGAGGACGGCGAAATCGGTCTCGATCTGCCAATAGAGCTGCCGCGCCCTCGGGTACGAGGCTCACATCGCCTGGCCGCGCTGGAAACCGAAGTACTCAATCGTGTGTTGTCCCTGCCCGGCGAGCCGCCGGCGCCGGAACCCGTTTCACCCTTGCCGACGCAACTGCGTTGGGCTCAATAACTCAAGCAAACGACAGGAATCAATGCCATGACTATCAAAGCCATCAACGTACGCAACCAGTTCAAAGGCTCGATCAAGGAGATCGTTCTCGGCGACGTGCTGTCGGAAATCGACGTGCAGACCGCTTCCGGCATCGTCACGTCGGTGATCACCACCCGTTCGGTCAAGGAACTGGAACTGGAGGTCGGCAGCGAAGTGATCGCCTTCGTGAAATCCACCGAGGTGTCCATCGCCAAGTTGTAAGTCTGTGAGTAAAAAAACAACCCCGAAGGGTGTGAGCCCTTCGGGGTTTTTTATGGTCAGTGCGGTCGAGTGATCGTTCCCACGCTCCGCGTGGGAATGCAGCCCGTGACGCTCCGCGTCACTGGACGCGGAGCGTCCCCAGAGGCATTCCCACGCAGAGCGTGGGAACGATCATGTCTCAGCGTTTGGGCAGATAGGGCGGCAGATACAGCCCGACATAGGCATCGAACACTCGCATCCCTTCTTCGGCCATGCGCGGGGTGATCTGCCCATGCTGCTGCACCGAACGGGCGTAGACGCGGTCGCCCAGTTCCATGGCCAGCGCGAACACATCCACGTCATCCGGCAGGCGCGGCAGTTCGAAGTGATGATCGAACAGCTTGTGCATCAGGTCGCCGAGTTCGAGGTCGTGCTGGCGGTCGGCCTGGGTGACTTCGGTCAGGCCGTGTTGCGCGAGGATCAGTTGCCGGGCGGCGGCATCCTCGCCGTAGATCTGCAGCATCCGCTCTTCGACCAGCCGCGACAGGTCACGCCAGTTGCGCAGGGCGGCGTGGTCGATCGGCGCTTGCAGGCAGGCGCGGAAGGCTGCGTGCACGTCCGCCGTCAGGGCTTCAAGCAGCGCCGGGACGCTGGCGAAGAAGTGGTAGACCGAGGAGGGCGGAATCTGCGCGCGCTCGGCCACGCTGTAGATCGACAGGCTCGCCACGCCCTCGGCGGCCAGCAGCGTGCGTGCGGCGTCGAGTATCGAATCGATCCGCGCCTGACTGCGGGCACGGGGTTTGCGGACGGGGGCGGGACGCGTCATGAAAGTCTCCTGCGGGGCAGCGGGCATTGTACGCAGAGCTTGAATCTCTGCCACAGAGGCCAATAAAAAAACGCCGCTGGCTGAGAAGCCAACGGCGTTTTCGTTTGCTGCAATCCGCTTAAACGGTGTGCAGGTACCAGTTGTACTCGAGGTCGGAGATGGAGTGTTCGAACTCCTCCAGCTCGCTCTCTTTACAGGCGACGAAGATATCGATGTATTTCGGATCGATGTACTTGGCCATCACCTCGCTGTCGTCCAGCTCGCGCAGGGCATCGCGCAAGTTGTTCGGCAGGCTCTGCTCGTTCTGCTCGTAGCTGTTGCCTTCGGTCGGGGCCGGTGGCTCGATCTTGTTGGTCAGACCATGGTGCACGCCCGCCAGCACCGATGCCATCAGCAGGTACGGGTTGGCGTCGGCGCCGGCCACGCGGTGTTCCAGACGGACCGCGTCGGCGGAGCCGGTCGGTACGCGCAGGGCCACGGTGCGGTTGTCCAGGCCCCAGCTCGGCGAGTTCGGCACGTAGAACTGTGCGCCGAAACGACGGTAGGAGTTGACGTTCGGGCAGAGGAAAGCCATCTGCGCGGGCAGGGTCTCGAGCACACCGCCGATCGCGTGACGCAGCGCGGCGTTCTGCTCGGGATCCTCGCTGGCAAAAATGTTTTTGCCTTGTTTGTCGAGAACCGAAATGTGGACGTGCAGACCGTTGCCTGCCTGGCCCGGGTACGGCTTGGCCATGAAAGTGGTGTCCATTTCATGGTCGTAGGCGATGTTCTTGATCAGACGCTTGAGCAGGACTGCGTAGTCGCACGCCTTGATCGGGTCGGCGACGTGGTGCAGGTTCACTTCGAACTGCGCCGGGGCACTTTCCTTGACGATGGCGTCGGCCGGGATACCTTGCTCTTTGGCACCTTCCAGAATGTCCTGGAGGCAGTCGACGTACTCGTCGAGGTCGTCGATCAGGTAGACCTGGGTCGAGTGCGGACGTTTGCCGGAGATCGGCGAGCGTGGCGGCTGAGGGCGGCCGTTCACGTTTTCCTGGTCGATCAGGTAGAACTCGAGTTCGAATGCGGCGCAGATGGTCAGGCCAAGCTCGTCAAACTTTGCAACAACTTGACGGAGCACTTCGCGCGGATCGGCGAAGAAAGGGTCACCTTCGAGTTCGTGCATGGTCATCAACAGTTGCGCGGTCGGGCGCTTCTGCCATGGCTCGTTGCACAGGGTATCGGGGATTGGATAGCAGATACGGTCGGCGTCGCCGATGTCCAGGCCCAGGCCGGTGCTTTCCACCGTCGAACCATTGATATCCAGAGCAAATAGAGAGGCCGGCAGGTTGATGCCTTTCTCGTAAACCTTGTGGAGGCTGGTGCGTTCGATGCGCTTGCCGCGCACCACACCATTCATATCCGCAATCAGAAGGTCAACGTACAGAACCTCAGGATGTTCCTTAAGGAACGCGTTCGCTTCGTTAAGCTGAACGGCACGCGGGGGTACCGACATGATGCAACACCTTTGTTGTTAAAAATATCAATCATTGATCTTTTCTGGTTTCAGTCAACCCGAACGGCCTGCCGAAGTCAAGCGAGGCCTTTTCTGCCCTGAAAAAGCGCCACGAGGGCATTTATGGGGCACTTTGGGGCATTTTTTTATCCGTGAAGGACGCGCCACCCGCAGGCTTGAGCAGGCCGTGTTGTATTTTTTACGGGGGTGTTGTGTAAAAAAATGAACAAGGCTAAGCTCGGGTCAAACCCATAACAGCAATAATACCGGGGTGCTTCATGTCTCGCCTGCCGTTAATCGGCGTCACCGACTGCTCTTTGCAGTCCGGTCTGCATGCTTATCACATCAGTGGCGACACGTCCGTCCGCAGCACGGCCCGCAAGGCCTGCAACGTGCCAGCGATCTCCCTGCCCATGGCAGATCGAGCGGCAGCGTCCGATATTCCGGACGTGTGCGAGGGCATCCTCTTTAACGGTTCTACTTTCAATATAGATCTCTTTCCCGCTCCCGGCCTGCATCGCGTCCGTCGCCGTGCCCGTGATTCTGCACACCCGGAATGTGCACAGGAAATGCAACACCAGCGTAAAGGGCAGGTAAGCTCCTCCTTCATTGTCTATGCGCGGTGCCAGGCGTAAGCCGGCACTGCGCGCGAGCAAGGCCCTTTAACGCGACGCCTGGTGCGTCAAACATTGCCTGACATCTGTCAGGAGACTCAGCCCAGAGGCATTTATGAGTAACAACCTCGACCAGCTCACCGATTGGTTGAAAGACCACAAGATCACAGAAGTCGAATGCATGATCGGCGACTTGACCGGCATCACCCGGGGCAAGATCTCGCCGACCAACAAGTTCATCGCCGAAAAAGGCATGCGTCTGCCAGAGAGCGTTCTGTTGCAGACCGTGACCGGCGACTACGTCGAAGACGACATCTATTACGAACTGCTCGACCCGGCCGACATCGACATGATCTGCCGTCCCGACCAGAACGCCGTGTACCTGGTGCCATGGGCCATCGAGCCGACCGCCCAGGTGATCCACGACACCTACGACAAGCAAGGCAACCCGATCGAGCTGTCGCCGCGCAACGTCCTCAAAAAAGTCCTGAAACTCTATGCCGACAAGGGCTGGCAGCCGATCGTGGCGCCGGAAATGGAGTTCTACCTGACCAAGCGCAGCGACGACCCGGACTATCCGTTGCAGCCGCCGGTCGGCCGTTCCGGACGTCCGGAGATCGGTCGCCAATCGTTCTCCATCGAAGCGGCGAACGAATTCGATCCACTGTTCGAAGATGTCTACGACTGGTGCGAATTGCAGGAGCTGGACCTCGATACGCTGATCCACGAGGACGGCACGGCGCAGATGGAAATCAACTTCCGTCACGGCGATGCGTTGTCGCTGGCCGACCAGATTCTGGTGTTCAAGCGCACCATGCGTGAGGCTGCGCTGAAGCACAACGTGGCCGCGACCTTCATGGCCAAGCCGATGACCGGCGAGCCGGGCAGTGCGATGCACCTGCACCAGAGCATCGTCGACATCGAGACCGGCAAGAACGTGTTCTCCAATGACGACGGCACCATGAGCCAGCTGTTCCTGCACCACATCGGTGGCTTGCAGAAGCTGATCCCTGAATTGCTGCCGCTGTTCGCTCCGAACGTCAACTCGTTCCGCCGCTTCTTGCCGGACACCTCGGCGCCGGTGAACGTGGAGTGGGGCGAAGAAAACCGCACCGTGGGCCTGCGCGTCCCGGACGCCGGCCCGCAGAACCGTCGGGTGGAAAACCGTCTGCCGGGCGCGGACGCCAACCCGTACCTGGCGATTGCCGCAAGCCTGCTCTGCGGCTACATCGGCATGGTCGAAGGCATCAACCCGAGCGCGCCAGTCGTGGGCCGTGGTTACGAGCGCCGCAACCTGCGCCTGCCGCTGACCATCGAGGACGCCCTGGAGCGCATGGAAAACAGCGCGACCATCGAGAAATATCTGGGCAAGACCTTTATCACCGGCTACGTCGCGGTCAAGCGGGCCGAGCATGAAAACTTCAAGCGCGTGATCAGTTCCTGGGAGCGTGAATACCTGCTCTTCGCCGTCTGATACGCCGGGCGCGGTGGCCAGCCGCCGCGCCTTCACCGATAACAAGGAGAATTGGCATGACCAGCAACAACCCGCAAACCCGTGAGTGGCAAGCCCTCAGCAGCGATCACCACCTGGCCCCTTTCAGCGACTTCAAGCAGCTGAAAGAAAAGGGTCCACGGATCATCACCAACGCCAAGGGCGTGTACCTGTGGGACAGCGAGGGCAACAAGATCCTCGATGGCATGGCGGGTCTGTGGTGTGTGGCGATCGGTTATGGACGCGATGAGCTGGCCGATGCGGCCGCCAGACAAATGCGCGAACTGCCTTACTACAACCTGTTCTTCCAGACCGCGCACCCGCCGGCGCTGGAACTGGCCAAGGCCATCGCCGACGTGGCGCCGGAAGGCATGAACCACGTGTTCTTCACCGGTTCCGGCTCCGAAGGCAACGACACCATGCTGCGCATGGTTCGCCACTACTGGGCGATCAAGGGCCAGCCGAACAAGAAAGTCATCATCAGCCGCAAGAACGGCTACCACGGCTCCACCGTGGCCGGCGCGAGCCTGGGCGGCATGACCTACATGCATGAACAGGGCGACTTGCCGATTCCGGGCATCGTCCACATCGCCCAGCCGTACTGGTTTGCCGAAGGCGGCGACATGACCCCGGAAGAGTTCGGGATCTGGGCGGCCAATCAGCTGGAAGAGAAGATTCTCGAAGTCGGCGTGGACAACGTCGGTGCCTTCATTGCCGAGCCGATCCAGGGCGCCGGCGGCGTGATCATTCCGCCAGACACCTACTGGCCGCGCATCAAGGAAATCCTCGCCAAGTACGACATTCTGTTCGTGGCTGACGAAGTGATCTGCGGTTTCGGCCGTACCGGCGAATGGTTCGGCAGTGATTTCTACGACCTCAAGCCGCACATGATGACCATCGCCAAAGGCCTGACGTCCGGCTACATCCCGATGGGTGGCCTGATCGTGCGTGACGAAGTGGTGGCGGTGCTCAACGAGGGCGGCGATTTCAACCACGGCTTCACCTACTCCGGTCACCCGGTGGCGGCGGCGGTGGGTCTGGAAAACATCCGGATTCTGCGCGAAGAGAAAATCATCGAACGCGCCCACGAAGAAACGGCACCGTATTTGCAGAAACGTCTGCGCGAACTGAACGATCACCCGTTGGTGGGTGAAGTGCGCGGGGTCGGTCTGCTGGGGGCCATCGAGCTGGTGCAGGACAAGGCCACTCGCAAGCGTTACGAAGGCAAGGGTGTGGGCATGATCTGCCGCCAGTTCTGCTTCGACAACGGGCTGATCATGCGTGCCGTGGGCGACACCATGATCATCGCGCCGCCGCTGGTGATCAGCAAGGCGGAGATCGACGAGCTGGTTACAAAGGCACGCAAGTGCCTGGATCTGACCCTGAGTGCGTTGCAGGGCTAAGTGCTAGGCTCAGAGCGATGGAGCTGTTGCGAAGTCGCTCGGAACTGTCAGAAAGGCTGGTCTTTTCTTGAAAGACCGCCTCGGATCTTGCCAGACTAGTCGCGGTTCCAGTTGTCCGGGTTCGGCCGCTGAACAAAGTGGTTCAAAAAAGAAAATTTGGAGCATTAACGCATGAAGGCATTAGGCAAAAAGCTCGCTGGCAAGACTCTGCTCGCCATGTCCCTGATGGGCGTGATGGCGGGTGCGGTTCAGGCGGACGACAAGGTGTTGCACGTTTACAACTGGTCCGACTACATCGCGCCGGACACGGTTGCCAATTTCGAAAAAGAGACGGGCATCAAGGTCGTCTATGACGTTTTCGACAGCAACGAAACCCTGGAAGCCAAGCTGCTGGCCGGCAAGTCCGGTTACGACATCGTGGTGCCTTCCAACAACTTCCTGGCCAAGCAGATCAAGGCCGGCGTTTATCAGGAACTGGACAAGTCCAAGCTGACGAACTGGAAGAACCTCGACGAAGACCTGCTCAAGGCCGTTGGCGACGCCAGCGACCCGGGCAACAAGCACGCGTTCCCGTACATGTGGGGTTCGATCGGCATCGGTTACAACCCGGAGAAGGTCAAGGCCGCGCTGGGCATCGACAAGATCGATTCCTGGGACATCGTGTTCAAGCCTGAAAACATCGAGAAGCTGAAAAGCTGCGGCGTGAGCTTCCTCGACGCTCCGACCGAAATGATTCCGGCGGCTTTGCACTACCTGGGCAAACCGACCAACAGCAAAGACAAGGCTGACCTGAAAGCCGCCGAGGACCTGTTCCTCAAAGTGCGTCCTTCGATTGCCTACTTCCACTCCTCGAAGTACATCTCGGACCTGGCCAACGGCAACATCTGCGTGGCGGTCGGTTACTCGGGTGACCTGGAACAATCCAAGACCCGCGCCAAGGAAGCCGGTGACAAGGTCAAACTGGCCTACACCATTCCGAAAGAAGGTGCCGGTACTTTCTACGACATGGTCGCCATTCCCAAGGATGCCGAAAACGTCGAAGCCGCCTACAAGTTCATGAACTACCTGCTCGAGCCGAAAGTGATGGCCGAAATCACCAACGCCGTGCGTTTCCCGAACGGCAACAAGGCGGCCACGGCGCTTGTGGACAAGGAAATCACCAGCGATCCGAGCATCTACCCTTCGGCTGAAGTGAAGAAGCAGCTCTATGCGATCAGCGATCTGGACGCAGCCACCCTGCGTCTGATCACTCGCAGCTGGACCAAGATCAAATCCGGTAAATAAGCCGGTTTGAAGCTGTCATCGCTGGCCGTCGCCTTCATCCGGGCGGCCAGCGGTGCAATTAAATGACAGAAAGTTTTGCTGGAACGGTTTTTCGAAGGTAAGTTGCGCGCCGGTTTTGTTGCCGGGCAACCGTGACTGTCATGCAGCACGGGGCAACTTGGGCCCAACTAAATCAGAGGACCTCCACTTGCCTATTTTTTCTTCTTTGCGCAATGCCTTGCTGGCTGCCGCCGGCCTGACGTTCGCTGTCGGTGCCCAAGCCGCCGGTACTGTGCATATTTATAACTGGTCGGATTACATCGGCGAGACCACTCTGGCCGACTTCCAGAAAGAAACCGGGATCAAACCGGTCTACGACGTGTTCGACTCCAACGAAACCCTGGAAGGCAAGCTGCTCGCCGGGCGTACCGGTTACGACGTGGTCGTGCCGTCGAACCACTTCCTCGGCAAGCAGATCAAGGCGGGCGCGTTCCAGAAGCTCGACAAGGCGCAGTTGCCGAACTATTCCAATCTCGATCCGGTGCTGCTCAAGCGCCTGGAGCAGAACGATCCGGGCAACCTGTACGCCGTGCCGTACCTGTGGGGCACCAACGGCATCGGCTACAACGTCGACAAGGTCAAGGAAGTCCTCGGCGTCGACAAGATCGATTCCTGGAGCGTGCTGTTCGAGCCGGAGAACATCAAGAAGCTGCACAGCTGCGGCGTGGCGTTCCTCGATTCGGCCGATGAAATGATGCCGACCGTGCTCAACTACATGGGCCTGAACGCCAACAGCACCAATCCAAAGGATTACGAGAAGGCCACGGCCAAGTTGCTGGCGGTGCGTCCTTACGTGACCTACTTCCATTCTTCGAAATACATCGGCGACCTGGCCAACGGCGACATCTGCGTGGCCATCGGTTTCTCCGGCGACATTTTCCAGGCGAAGAACCGCGCTGAAGAAGCCAAGAAAGGCGTGAACATCGCCTACTCGATCCCGAAAGAAGGTGGCGCGCTGTGGTTCGACATGCTGGCGATTCCGAAGGATTCGGCCAACGTCAAAGAGGCCCACGCCTTCATCAACTATTTGCTGAAACCTGAGGTGATCGCCCAGGTCAGTGATTACGTCGGTTACGCCAACCCCAACCCGGGATCGGACAAGCTGATGGAGCAGTCCATCCGCACCGACGAGTCGGTTTATCCACCGCAGGCCGTACTCGACAAGACCTACGTGTCGATCGAGCTGCCGCCGAACATTCAGCGTTTGATGACCCGCAGCTGGACCAAGGTCAAGTCGGGTAAATAGCTTCAACGTACAAACTATCCTGGGTTCGTCTTGCGTGGGCGAACTGCACTCTTTTTTCTGGGAGTTTTGTAAATGGCAGTTGCCTCCGGCGCCTATAAGAAAGCCCTCGAGGGCGATCAGACACCGAAACAGGTGCTGGTCAAAATCGACCGGGTCACGAAGAAGTTCGACGAGACGGTTGCCGTGGACGATGTGTCCCTGGAAATCAAGAAGGGCGAGATCTTCGCCCTGCTCGGCGGTTCGGGATCGGGCAAATCCACTCTGCTGCGGATGCTGGCAGGGTTCGAACGGCCCACGGAGGGGCGCATTTTCCTCGACGGCGTCGACATCACCGACATGCCGCCGTACGAGCGACCGATCAACATGATGTTCCAGTCGTACGCCTTGTTCCCGCACATGACCGTGGCGCAGAACATCGCGTTCGGCCTCAAGCAGGACAAGATCCCGGCAGCCGAGATCGACGCCCGCGTGGCCGAGATGCTCAAACTGGTGCAGATGAGCCAGTACGCCAAGCGCAAGCCGCACCAGTTGTCCGGCGGCCAGCGTCAGCGTGTGGCGCTGGCGCGTTCGCTGGCCAAGCGGCCGAAACTGCTGCTGCTCGACGAGCCGATGGGCGCACTGGACAAGAAACTGCGTTCGCAAATGCAGCTTGAGCTGGTTGAGATCATCGAGCGCGTGGGTGTGACCTGCGTGATGGTGACCCACGACCAGGAAGAGGCCATGACCATGGCCGAGCGCATCGCGATCATGCACTTGGGCTGGATCGCCCAGATCGGCAGCCCGATCGATATTTACGAAACCCCGACCAGCCGTCTGGTCTGCGAATTCATCGGCAACGTGAACATCTTCGAAGGCGAGGTGATCGACGACGCCGAAGGCCACGCGACCATCACCTGCAAGGACCTCGACCGGCAGATCTACGTCGGCCACGGCATCAGCACCTCGGTGCAGGACAAGTCCGTGACCTACGCGATCCGTCCGGAAAAACTGCTGGTCACCGCCGACCAGCCGACCTGCGAGTACAACTGGTCGAGCGGCAAGGTGCATGACATCGCCTACCTCGGCGGTCACTCGGTGTTCTACGTCGAGTTGCCGAGCGGCAAGCTGGTGCAGTCGTTCGTGGCCAACGCCGAGCGCCGTGGCGCACGTCCGACCTGGGGCGATCAGGTCTACGTGTGGTGGGAAGACGACAGCGGCGTGGTACTTCGCTCATGAACATGCGCAAATTCAAACGCCGGCTCAATCGAATAATTCCCGGTGGCCGTCAACTGGTCATCGGGGTCCCGTTCATCTGGCTGTTCCTGTTCTTCATGCTGCCGTTCTTCATCGTCCTGAAGATCAGCTTCGCTGAAGCGGACGTGGCCATCCCGCCGTATACCGAGATCTACACCTACGCCGAACAGAAGCTGCAACTGCTGCTGAACCTGGGCAACTACGCGATGCTCGGCGACGACGAGCTGTACATCGCCGCCTACCTCGGCTCGCTGAAAATGGCGTTTTTCAGCACGTTGCTGTGCCTGTTGATCGGCTACCCCATGGCCTACGCCATCGCCAGCGCCCGCAAGGAAGTGCAAACGGTGCTGGTGCTGCTGATCATGATGCCGACCTGGACCGCGATTCTGATCCGCGTGTATGCGTGGATGGGCATCCTCAGCAACAACGGTCTGCTCAACGGCTTCCTGATGAGCATGGGCTTGATCGACGAGCCGCTGCAGATCCTCAACACCAACCTCGCGGTGTACATCGGCGTCGTCTATTCGTACCTGCCGTTCATGATCCTGCCGCTGTACGCCAACCTGGTGAAGCATGATCCGAGCCTGTTGGAGGCTGCGTCCGACCTGGGTTCGAGCACCTTCAACAGCTTCTGGAAAATCACTGTGCCGTTGTCCAAGAACGGCATCATCGCCGGCTGCATGCTGGTGTTCATCCCGGTGGTGGGCGAGTTCGTGATCCCGGAACTGCTCGGCGGCCCGGAAACCCTGATGATCGGTAAAGTGCTCTGGCAAGAGTTCTTCAACAACCGTGACTGGCCGGTGGCGTCCGCCCTGGCGGTGGTGATGCTGGCGATCCTGATCGTGCCGATCATCCTGTTCAACCGCAGTCAGGCCAAGGAAATGGAGGGTAAAGAATGAAGCGCTTCCGTTTCTCCAGCCTGATGCTGGTGCTCGGCCTGTTGTTCATCTACCTGCCGATGCTGATCCTGGTGATCTACTCGTTCAACGCCTCCAAACTGGTGACGGTCTGGGGCGGCTGGTCGGTGAAGTGGTACGTCGGCCTGCTCGACAACACCCAACTGATGGGCTCGGTGGTGCGTTCGCTGGAAATCGCCTGCTACACCGCGGTTGCCGCCGTGGCGCTGGGTACGCTGGCAGCCTTCGTGCTGACCCGCATCACCCGCTTCAAGGGCCGCACGCTGTTCGGCGGCCTGGTCACCGCGCCGCTGGTCATGCCTGAGGTGATTACCGGTCTGTCGCTGTTGCTGCTGTTCGTGGCGATGGCGCAGATGATCGGCTGGCCCCAGGAGCGCGGCATCGTCACCATCTGGATCGCCCACACCACGTTCTGCGCGGCCTACGTGGCGGTGGTGGTGTCGGCGCGTCTGCGCGAGCTGGACCTGTCGATCGAAGAAGCGGCGATGGACCTCGGTGCGCGTCCGTGGAAGGTGTTCTTCCTGATCACCATCCCGATGATCGCGCCGTCGCTGGCGGCGGGCGGCATGATGTCGTTCGCCCTGTCGCTGGATGACCTGGTATTGGCGAGCTTCGTGTCCGGCCCGGGTTCGACGACCCTGCCGATGGAAGTGTTCTCGGCGGTGCGTCTGGGCGTGAAGCCGGAGATCAACGCCGTGGCCAGCCTGATTCTGCTGGCGGTGTCGCTGGTGACCTTCCTGGTCTGGTTCTTCAGCCGCCGTGCCGAAGAAGCCCGCAAGAAAGCGATCCAGCAAGCCATCGAAGAAGGCGCTGCGGATTCGTGGAAGCAACCGGACGTGCGCCGGGCGCCGACGCCTGAAGCGGCTTGAGCCAGTGGGGGTGATCACAACTCTGTGATCAACCCCAATCCAAACTGTGGGAGCGAGCTTGCTCGCGAAAGCGGTGTGTCATTCAACATCAATGTTGGCAGATACGCCCCCTTCGCGAGCAAGCTCGCTCCCACAGTTGGTTTTAGGCCGACCAAGGAGAACTGCGGATGACCTCGACAAAGTTCATCGGCTTGAACCCCGGCATCTGATCTTTCAGCACATCGGTTTTCACATTGCCGAACGTGGTCTGCGGACGATGCCGCAAGCCGTCGGCAAACGCGCAGATGATGCACTCCTTGAAGCCTTCGCCCCGTGGATGCGCATGCACCACTGCCTCGCGCTGCACCGTGGTGAACGCCGCGTAGTCCATGCCCAGCACATCCATCTCGACACCCGCCGTCACCAGCGCCACGGTCGGACGCAAATGCTTCGGCACCCCCGGCGTGGTGTGCAGGGCGATCGACAGCCAGACCTGCTCGATGTCGTCATCGCTCAAGCCGTATGGCTTGAGAAATTCGGCAGCTGCGTTGGCGCCATCGACTTCGAAACGCTCGTCATCGCTGCGGTGACCTTCGACCAGACCCAGGTCGTGGAACATCGCGCCGACGTACAGCAGCTCCGGATCATAGGCCAGTTGCTTGCGTTCGCCGCTCAAGGCGCCGAACAGAAATACCCGGCGCGAGTGGTGGTAAAGCAGGTCGGATTCGATGTCGCGAATGTATTCGGTGGTGGCCCGGGCGAGGGCGCTGTCGGGGATCTGGATACCGGCGATGGTCGTGGTCATGTTGAGCTTCCTAGTCGAAAACGCCGTCGTGGCGCTGATGGAGAAAGTCTGTTCCCGGGGGCAAAACCGGACAATCGATCCATGGCTGCGATCCTTGCCATTGCACCTGCAAATCGTGCCAGCTCGCTTCTGCGGTGAGGATTGGCTAGGGTTGGCGCTGATCCGTCATTCCCCGGGAGCCCACATCATCATGAACAAAACCGTCGCCATCGTGGTGTTCCCCGGCGTGCAGGCGCTGGACGTCAGCGGGCCGATGGACGTGTTCGCCGAGGCCAACCGCTTCCTGGCACCGGAGGATCATTACCGGCTCGAGGTGATCGGCGTTGAGCGCGGGTCGATGGCGTGTTCCAACGGGCTGACCCTGAGCGCGCATCGGCATTTCAGCGAAGTGCAGGAGGCTTATGACTTGCTGCTGGTGACGGGCGGGCCGCAGTTGCCGTTTCTGGATTTCGGCGAGACGTTCGATGCCTGGCTGCGTGAGGCTTGTGGACGGGCGCGGCGTTTTGGCTCGATCTGCAACGGCGCGTTCATGCTCGCCCGTGCGGGATTGCTGAACGGGCGCACGATCACCACGCACTGGAACGACGCCGAAGCACTGGCGCAGTTGTGTCCGTCGAGCCGGGTCGAGGCGGATCGGTTGTACGTCGAGGATGGCCAGCTCTACACCTCGGCGGGGGTGACGGCGGGGATCGATCTGTCGCTGTACCTGCTGGCGCGTGACTACGGGGCCGAGGTGGCGCTGAGCGTGGCCAAGCGGCTGGTGGTGTTTACCCAGCGCTCGGGCGGGCAGTCGCAGTTCAGCCCGTTTCTCGCGCCCCATGCCGAGCCGACGTCGGCGGTGGCGAGGGTGCAGCTGTACGTGCTGGCCAATCTCACCGGCGACCTGACCATCGCCGACCTGGCGAATGCGGCGAACATGAGTGCGCGGAATTTCTCCCGGGTGTTTGCGAGAGAGGCGAAAGTCACCCCGGCGGAGTTCGTCGAACGGGCGCGCGTGGATGCGGCGCGGGTGATGCTCGAAAGCACCACGGCGCCGCTGAAGACGGTGGCCTATCAATGCGGGTTTCGCGATGCGCAACACATGCGCAGCGTGTTCAACCGGCGGCTGGGGGTGACGCCGCAGCAATTCCGGCTGAATTTTGCGGCGATGGTTTGAGCGGCGCTTATTGCGCCGCTCGCGCCGGCAACAGCTTCAAGGTACTGCGCGTATTCGCGGTCACCTCTTCCTCGCTGAAATGCGCCTGCACATACATCCCGTCCACATACGCCTCCGCCTGATCGTCATAGTGACTGTCGAACGGCACGCCGCTTTGGCCGACCGGGTTGATGGTCAGGCTGTGAGCCGGATCAGCGAAGTCCACCAACCGCCGCGTCGACGGGCCGTAAGTCACCGGCCACGGCGCCGGGCCGATTTTCGCCGAGAGATTGTTCGGCACTTCGTGGGAGCCTGGTGCAGCGAACGGGCCGACGTTGAAAATGCGATCCAGCGGCTTCTGCTGCCCCAGCGGATGACCATGGGTCAACGTGTGCGCCTTGCCCCATTGCCAACCGGAAGCATCGTCGCCGAGAGTCGACTTCAGGTGCGCCATGCTCGCCTGCCACGCGGCGCGTACGGTGTCGACGCGGGTTTCCTTGGCCGGCGTGCTGCGGTTGTCCCACCACGGTGAATCGGCATTCGCCGCGAGCCGGGGCAGGGCTGCATCGATCACTCGGGTCGACAGCAGGGTTTCGAAGAAATCATTGCCCAGCTCATCACGCATCGCCGCGTCGGCAAGGTTGAACAGGAACTGGTTGAACACCGTCGCACTGACCGAATCCAGCGGATAGTCGCCTTGCCATTGGGCCAGTTGCTCGACCAGCTTCTGCTCGGCGGGATTGCCCGCCACTTCACGCAGCACCGGCAGCAACGGCGCCAGCAGACGCGGCCCGTAACCCGTGGCGGTGCCCAGTTGCAGTTTCTGGTTGGCCTCGTTGTCCCACTTCGCGTTCTTGTCGGCGAGCTGGCGGTTGAGTTGCTGGCCACGGTCGGCGAGGTTGTAGTAACCGGGGATCTCCATGCCGGTCGGCGACACGGGCTGGAAGTTGGCCGAGACGATATAGCCCCGCGCCGGGTTCTCTTCCTGCGGGTTGGCGCTGAACGGGAAGTAGCCGTCCTTGTCCGCCTGATTGCTGCTGCCGTCGAGAATGAAGCCAGGCTTCACCCCGGCCGGACGCTTGGGCAACAGCGCCGAGGCCCACCACGCGATATCGCCCTTGGCGTTGGCGTAGACGATGTTCAGCCCCGGCGCCTGCACCTTGGCGGCAGCGGCGCGAGCCTTGGCCAGGGTGTCGGCGCGGTTGAGCTGGTAGAAACCTTCGAGGATCGGGTTTGGCGTTTCGAGAAATGCCCACCACATCGCAATCGGGGTTTTCCCGGCGGCGCTGCCGAGGGCGTCGTTGACGATCGGGCCGTGGGGCGACTGGCGCAGGGTGATGGTCACCGGGGCCTGGCCTTTCACCGCGATCTGCTGCTCGGTCTTGACCATGTCGGTCCACTGGCCGCGATACCAGACTTGATCTGGGTGGTCCGGATTGACCTTCTCGGCGATCAGGTCCAGGTCATCGTTCTGGAACATGGTCAGGCTCCAGCCGAAATCCAGGTTGTGCCCCAGAAACGCAAACGGCACCAGCGCCTGATGATGGCCGTAGAGTTCAAAGCCCGGCGCCGACAGCTGCGCTTCGTACCACACCGACGGTACCGAGAAACGGATATGCGGGTCGCCGGCCAACAAGGGCTTGGCGCTCTTGCTGCGACTGCCGGCGATCACCCAGGCGTTGCTGCCTTCGAACTGCGGCAGGCCGTTATCGATCAGCGCCTGTTCGCTGACACGGGCGAGGGTGTTCAGGTCTTTCCAGTCTTCGGCGGCGAGGGCCGGCGCCATGCCGGCGTGACCCTTGGCGAGCACGCCCTTGGGCTGCCAGTCGAGGTCGAAGACGTTGAGGTAGTCGGCGCCCAGTTGATCGCGCACGTAGGTCAGCAGCGGCTCGGTGCGAAACGCGGCGGCAAAGCTGTAAGCCATGTAGCCGGCGACGCTGATGCTGTCTTCGGCAGTGAACGGCCGCTTGGGGATGCCCAGCACGTCGAACTCGACAGGGGCGGCGTGCGACTCCTGATATTGATTGATGCCGTCCAGATAGGCTTGCAGGGCCTTCCACGCCGGTGACTGCTTGTCGAGGCCGGCCACGTAACTGGCGGCGCGCTCGCGGATGCGCAGGCTGCGGAACAGTTTGTCGGTGTCGAGCAGTTTTGGTCCGAACACTTCGGCCAGTTCGCCCCGGGCGAGACGGCGCATGGCTTCCATCTGAAAGAGGCGATCCTGGGCGTGCACATAGCCGAGGGCGCGGTAGAGGTCGGCCTCGTTTTCGGCGCGGATGTGCGGCACGCCGCGCTCGTCGTAACGCACGGTCACCGAACCTTGCAGGTTGCGCAGTTCCACCTGGCCCTGACGCGTCGGTTGCTTGCTGTAGACATACCACCCGCCGGCGGCGAGCAGGACAACGATGAGCAAGGCAAGAACGGTGAAGACGCGTTTCATGGTGACTCCTTGTGCATTCGGGATTGCCGCCCGTGCGGGCTGCAAACAATTAGCACACGCTTCGTGTGCTGCGCATCGCCGTCCTTGAAATGTCCGGAATGCCTTACTTCGTCTCTGCCGGCCACGGGCAGTAGCAACCGACCGCCAGCGTATGGGTCGCATTGACCGGACGATCGTCACTCAAGGCTCGCAGGATCGGTTCGATAAAACTGTTGCTGGAATTACAGGTCAGCCCTTCGCTGTAAGGCCCGAAATACGCCAGTTTGCCGCTGCGATCCCAGATCGCTACGGCGGGGCTCGCGGGAATCTGTTCGGCGCCGGGCAATACCGCGATGGTCTTGAGATTGCTGAGCTTGGCGGGCAACTGGCCGTGGCTGCCGGCCTTCTGCACGGCAAAGAACTCGACGCCCTTGGGGCCGAACTGTTCGACCATCTCGGTCAGGTGCTGTTGATTGCCGACGTTGCACGGGCAGGCCGGATCCCAGAAGTGCACCAGACGGATATTGCCGGGGCCGGCGAGGTCGTCGGGCAGGCGCAACGGGTCGCCGGAAAACACCGCAGTGTGTTCGCTGAACGCCCGCAGGTAGCGGCCCTGAAACCAGTCGTACGCGGCCCACAGCGCGCCGGCACACACGATGGCGAGCAGGCTGGCAAACAGTGCGGTGCGGTAGTGCGGGCGCATGGATTTGGTTCCTCAGAGGCTGGGGGCGCTCTCGACTGATTTCCCCGCCGCGCCGGGTCTGCTGTTGTGCAGGGCAAGGCGCGAGAAGCGCGGTTTGGTTGTTCCAAATAAGCTTCGAGCAAAGCAGCCCTGCACAACAGCAGGCCCGGCCCTTCGGGTTGTGCCTTAAAGCGAGCCAGCCTGCGTTGCAGGCCTTGGAAAGGGAACACCATTCCCCGCGGCCTGCGCCTTGCCTGGCTCGCTTTAAGGCGACAACGCGGTGGGGAAATCAGTCGAGAGCGCCCCCAAGCTTGCCATGCTTGCTTCTACAGATGAATATCGCAGGCCGATAAAGTCCGTTTACCGTTCTGGAATTGCCCATGTCTGTTGCTTTCGATCCCGATCATCTGCGTGCGAGCCTCAAGCCGTTGGCCGAGTGGCAGCCGTTGTCCGAGGAGGCGAAGGCTTATCAGCGGTTCTACAAGACCGACTTTCCGGAGCGTGATGTCTGGCGAGGAATGGGCCGGTTCGACATTGATGGCTATCAACTGGTCAGTCATTGCTGGTGGCCGGCGGAAACGGCCAAGGCCACGCTGTTTCTGGTGCACGGTTTTTATGACCACACCGGCCTGTACCGGCATGTGATCGAGTGGGCGCTGGATCAGGGCTTCGCCGTGATTGCCTGCGATCTGCCGGGGCATGGTCTGTCCAGCGGCGAGCGTGCGAGCATCCGTGATTTCTCCGAATATCAGGATGCGCTGCAAGGCCTGTTCGCCGAGGCGCGCTCGATTGCGTTGCCGCAGCCATGGCACCTGTGCGGGCAAAGCACCGGCGGGGCGATCATTGTCGATCATGTGCTCAACCATGGTGAAAACAGCCCGGCCCAAGGGCAGTTGATTCTGCTGGCGCCGCTGGTGCGGCCGCGCGCCTGGGGCTGGTCGCAGTTCAGTTACTACCTGCTGCGGCCCTTTGTCAGGGGCATCGCCCGACGTTTCAGCGAAAACTCCAACGACCCGGATTTCCTGTCGTTCCTGCAGGCCGATCCGTTGCAGCCCAAGCGTCTGCCGACCGCGTGGGTCGGTGCGCTGTCACGCTGGATCAACCGGGTGGAATACGCGAAGAAAAGTCCGCGCCGGCCACTGATCGTGCAGGGCCAGGCGGACATGACCGTGGACTGGCAGCACAACCTGCAAGTGATGAAGTGGAAGTTCGACCGGCCGCAGATTCTGTTGCTGGCCGAGGCGCGGCATCACCTGGCCAACGAGACGGCGGAAATGCGCGAGGAGTATTTCGAGTTCTTGAGCAAGCGGATCAAGGGCCGGAATCACTCCTGATCCTGATGGCCCCTTCGCGAGCAAGCTCGCTTGTATGCTGGTACTTGAAGGGAGGAGGAGGGACAAGGCTCGATTCTGACTGTTGGCGCAGTACAGATCCGTGGGAGATTTCG